>NZ_JBFBAM010000014.1:0-213558 GCF_040682195.1 Kutzneria sp. NPDC051319
CCGCCGTCGACCGGGTCGCGCTTCTCTTCTGTACCCGGCCGGCATTCGATCGGGTACCGTTACCTGTCGGCGCCGCTCCGTGGCGGCGGCTTCTCCTGACGGCGGGAGCACTGGCCGTCAACCTCGAGCTCCCGTCGTCAGCCGAGCCGGCCGGCCAGCAGCGCCAGCAGCAGCCTGATGATGTGCGTCTCCACGGGTTTCACCTCCTCCCGCGATCCGGTCGAGCCCCCAGGTCGGTCGTCGGTTGCCGCGACGGTTCACCACCATTTGTGTCATTGTGCGATTAACCGTGCTGACAACAGGTTAGGACCGCCCGGCAGTAGAGTCAATATGACAATAAAGGGCAGGACGCGCCTCGGCCCGACCACGGGCGCGATCGACTCACGGCCGCGAGCGGACCAGGCGCGCCCGAGATGACAGGAAGGTAATTAGTCCATTGTGGACTATGAGTCGCCATCCGGGGACCGGGTCGGTCACGGTCCACCGGGTGGCGATCAGACGCCGAGAGACGGCGCGACGCGGTCAGACGCGGTCGTGGTCCAGCGTCCAGCCGTAGGCCGGCCTCCCGTTGACCCCGGGAATCGTGGAAGTGGTGCCCCACCGGAAACACAGCGGTTCGCCGGCGCTGAACACCACCGGGTACAGCGGCGCCTCGGCGCCGTCGAACTTGAGGAACATGAACATCACGCCGCCGGCACGGGCCGAGGGAATGTCGATCGCGCGCGCGGGCGGCCAGCGGTTCGGTCCCCAGGCGATCACGAAACGCGTCCTGGCCCCGTCCGGCGAACGGGTTCCCACCTGAAGGAAGACCTCGCCGACGTAGTCGTGCGGAAAGAGATGCTCGTCGCGGACGGCGACACGGCCGCAGTCCAGTGAGGTGAACTCGGTGGTGCGCGGCTGCGACCCCGGCACGGTGGCCAGCGCGCCGGCCGTGACGGCTCCGACGAGGACAGCGGCCCGCTTGGACGGTCGGGCCCGCTGTCGCGGTGGTGCGGTCGCCGGCGGCGGGGTTCGCTGCCGGGCTGGACGATCCAGCAAGAGCGGAACGGCCATGGTTCCTCCGTACGTGGGGGCTAGAGGATGCGTACCGGACCAGATGTCATGGGATGCTAGGGGAATCCGGAAATCGTGGGGAGATGGATTTCGGTGGTCAAGGTCGCCCCCGCACTGCGCCACACCGCCCAACGGCTCGGCGGCATGATCAAACAGGCCCGCGGCCGGCTGCCGCTCGTGGAACTGGCCCGGCTCAGCGGTTTCAGCACCTCGACGCTGAGCCGTTGGGAGCAGGGGACGGACGAGACCCCCACGCCCGAGCAGGCCCGAAAACTGGACGAGGTACTGGGCCTGGACGGCCACCTGCACCGCGCGTCCGCCCAGGCCGTCAGCCGTTCCGCGTTCGGGACCCCACGCCGGATGGGCTACGTGGTGTTCCCCGAGGGCCATCTCGGCGACGTGTACGTGCTGCTCCAGGCCCCACCGGGGAAGCGGTACAAGTCCCTGCTCCTGTTCGTCGAGTACAACGACACGCTCATCTACCAGACGCGGGTCGACGATGTCGACGAGATCGGTCAGGCCCTGTTCGCCGCCAAGCGCAGCCGGATCAGGACGATCATCCTCGTCCGAACGACGGAGCCGGTGCTGCTGACCTACGCCGTGGGCTACCCCGACCTGCCCGACGACCGGGTGCGCCTGGTGCGGCACAGCGACTTCCAGGTCCAGCATCCACTCGCCAACGACTGACCGCTCAGGTCACCAGGTGCCCACGCGGACCCGGCCGTCCGTGTACAGCTCGCCCCAGACCCCGCGCACGTGGGGATTGTCCCGCAGCGCCGCGTTGATTGCCGCCGAGGTCGGCGGGCAGACGAACCAGCCGACCTCGGGGAACGCGATCTTGCACGCCGTGCCGACGGCGACGATCTCGGCCGTGCTGATCTTGATCCACGAGTGGTCCCGTCGAACCCGACCTGGACCCCGCGTCCATCGCCGCCGCCAGCTTCTCGGCCTCCGCTCGCTGAACGGCGTCGAAGCGCGCGTTCGCGACCAGCACCTGGGCGCCGCACCGATCAGCACGCCGACGAAAAGCGCCAGCCGCACACCGGCCATCCGCGCCGGGACTTGTTCTGCTCATTCATTTTGACACTCCTAGGTTTCCGGTGGCTCCGCCTATGTTGACGGCCACCAGCCTGAGCCGCGCCGGCCGAGGGGAAAAGCGCGTCTTCGCCGCCGTGGGACGTTCGTGGGACGCGCCTGGTCAGCACGGCCGATCGGCATTCCCCCTGACCGTGGCCGACGGCATCGGGTTGGCGTTCGACCGCCAGCTGCGGCTTCGTGGTCATCGTCCGTCGATCCGGCTTGAGCCGAGAGGCACCTGAGCCGCGTAAGAACCTCCAGCACAGTGAGCCGATCAGCGCGCCGTTCTTCGGCATGGACGTCGCCATGATGTGGCTGTGGGGTTCCAAAAGCAGGTTACTACTGCTGACCAGGGGTTTTTCGCGGCCCGTTCGTACTCGTTGATTAGACCTCCGAGGTGCCGCTGTCGTTTGATCCGCTGGGAGCCGAGGTTGGGCACCACGCAGGTCGGCCTGGGAGGGCGGAGCTCGCGGGACCGGTGCGGCCGTCGACCGTTGTAATGCCGGACGTACTCGGCCAACGCAACGCCCAGATGCCGCCGGTTCAAGACCAGCATGCGATTGGTGAGCTCCGATCTGACCGTGCCCACGAACCGTTCGGCATAGCAGTTCGCCTGCGGACGACACTGAGGATCGCCCGGTCCGGCCAGGTGGGACGTGGTCTGCCGACCTGGCGCCGCAGCACAGCGACCTCATGCCGCAGCACCAGCACCTCAGCGATCAACACGGTCCTGTTGCCGGCGAGCAACATCAGCCATCCGAGCACCCGAACCGTGAGCAAGCACAAGAGACAGAACGCCACGGAGTGATCGTGCCGAGGTGCCGTCGGTGACGAAACGCCAGGTCGCAGCTTCAGCGTCGAGTTATGGCACGGTACAGGCGAACGCCCTCCTCGCCAAGGCGGATCGCAAGTTCGCCGCGGCGATCAGCAACAAGCCCGCCTGAATCTCCTCGGTCACAGCATGTTCTCCGCGCCGAACCAGTCACGGGCCGTGTCGAGCGCGGCCTCCGGCGGGTCGGACAGGAACACCACAGCCAGGCCGGACTGCGGCCGCGAGCAGCAGACGTAGAACAGATTGCGCGAGCGTTCGTACCGATCAGCCGACCGGTTGTCATGGCCGGCCAACAGGTTACCCATGTTGTACTGCGTCCATGAGGAGTCCTCGATGGCCACGATGACGTTGGGAAACTCAGCGCCCTTGACCCCGTGCTGGGTGGAGAACGGAGTTCGTTCGTCCCGGAACGCGGCGAAGGCGGCGAATTCCTGGTAGCTCACCTCGCGCACCGCCGCCAGGAATTCCCGGTCACGGACGCCCCGATCGTCCTCGGCCGCAACAGCTCTCTCCTCCATCCGCCGCATCGAGTCCGATTCGCCCACCAGGTTGGCCGCGAAGGCATAGTCGAGCACCTCGCCGATCGTGCCGCGCTCGCACAGCGACACCAACCGGTCGAGCTTCGCCGACAACCGGATCTTGTCCGAGTGCCGGACCACTCGGACAAGGCTCCGGGCCAGGAGGGCCAGCAAGGCGCCGTTGTCACGGGCCACGAACGCGCTGCCGAGTTGCTCGACCCGCGCGAGCGTCTGGGCGACCGGATCGTTGCCCTCCATGAGGCGGTCGCGCCCGAACGATCCAGCCTTCGCGAACGCCTTCAGCAGCGCCGGATAGTGCTGTGCCTCGGCGAGCCATCGGTGCGTCAGGAAGAGGATCTTGGTGTTCGCCTCGTCCCAGCCCTTCGCCGCCAGCATCTGCCGGGCCCGGTCCAGTCGGCCGTTGCCGGCAGGCTCGCCCTCCCCGCTGAAGAAGTACACCTCCCCCTCGACGTTCGAGCCGGCAGCCTCCTGCGGCAGCCCGGGCCGCATCTTGTTGAGCACCTCGATCACCCGCCGCGAGCAGCGGTAGTTCTCGTGCTTGGGGATCACCCGGAGTCCGGCGTGCTCGACCCGGCCGATGCCGCGTGGATAGATCTTCTGCATCGAGTCGCCGAAGAACCCGACCACCGCGCCCGTGCTGCCCCGACCCATGAAGTGGTCCAGCACCAGCCGGACTGTGCCCTTCGTGGTGTCCTGGTACTCGTCGATGAACAGGAACGGGAACTTGTCGGCCGACAGCCGCGCGAGTTTCGGCCGGCTTATGAACATCGCCTCGGCCAGCTCCAACACGTCGTCGTGGAAGATCCGGCCGGCGGCCAGGTACCGCCCCCGGTCGGAGTACGTGATCGGTACCTTCTCCAGGAACCCCGCCAGGTTCTCGACGGGATTCTCCGCCTTCTCGTTGCGGGCGACGAGCTGATGCTTCAGCTCGGCCTGGTGCGGCTCGATCACGTCCCAGAGGAACTCATGGATCGTGCCGACGAACACCAGAGGATCGTCGGCGATGCGCTCCCGGATCTCGTTCTTGGCGACGTTGGTGTAGGTAATGCACACCACCCGCTTGCCGCCGCGCTCCAGTTCGTCCCGCGTCCGACTCAGGATGTGCTTCAAGCCGTGCACCAGGGCGAATGTCTTGCCCGAGCCGGCGCCCGCCTCGACCAGGAAGCTGGCCCGCTCGTCGATCGCCGTGGTGACCTCTAGGAGTGCGTCGCGAGCCACTTGAGCCCCTCCTCGATGTACCGCGGTGTTTCCCAGCCCACCATCCGCAACAGGTCGAAGGCGAAGTCGGTCTTCTTGTCGATGCCATCGGCGATCTCGTACGACTTGGACACGATCTGCTCCGCTGTGTACAGCGAGCCGTTGGGGCCGACGAACAGCTTTCTGACGCTCAGGGCATCCGCGTGGCTGCGCAGCACGGCCGCGTTCCGGAGGATGAACGCCTCTTCGAAGCTACGGCCGGACCGGCCACCGGCCTCCGGCACCTGGTAGGCGACCCGAATGAGGCCTTTCTCGGTCTTCGCGGTGTCCGACAGCCCGCGCAGGGTCGCGATCGGCTTCACCCCCGGCAGCCAGTTCGCCAGCGTCGTGTTGCTGGTGACGGCGTCCTTGGTGTCGGGTCGGCATTTCGTACGGTTAAGGGCCGGGTCGACGGAGTCGAGGTCGGTGACGATCAGCGTCGGCACCCGGATGAAGGCGAGCAGCTCCTTGAAGTTCAAGGCGTATGCACCGCCGACCTCGACGACCGAGACGTACTCGTGTTCCAGCCCAGAAGCGCATTGTTTGATCATCGCGGGCAGCATCAACCGCTCGACCGTGCCCTCGATGAGCACCACCTTGTCGGCAAAGAACATGTCACAGCGGTGCAGCTCCAGGTGCTGCGTCAGGAAGTCCATCGTGGCGTCCACGTCGGCCTTGACCGTGGACCGGAACGTCGCCAGGTCCCGCACGTCCACGCTGTCGGCGGTCTTGTCGAAGTAGCGGATGCTGTCGAATCGGCCGCTAGCCACGATGTGCGACGAGTGCGTCGTGATGACCACCTGCACTGGCCAGTCAGTCTTGCCCTTGATGAACTGCTGAATGTTCTTGATGAAGACCTCCTGCATCTGCGGGTGCAGGTGGGCCTCGGGCTCCTCGATGAACAGCACTTGGAACGCCGGGCGCGGCGTGGCCTTCACGAAGTTCTGGTGGAAGGTGACGAACTGGAGAATGGTGTGGATGAGCTTGGTGTAGCCGAGCCCGTTGTGCGCCTCGGGCAGCAGTTGCCCGTCGGTCTCGGACTCGTAGTAGAGCCGGGTGTTGCCCTTGAGCACGTGCGACGTCTCCAGCGAAGCGATGATCTTCAGGTGTTGCAGCTGGGTCGCCGTGTCGTAGCCGAAGTCCTTGAGATCCGCGAAGATCGGCTTGAACAGCGTCTCGTAGTCGACGTCCAGCTTCGCGGCGACGCCGGCCAGGTCCTCGTCGATCTCCCGGACCGTCGGGTCGCCGTCGCCGTTGAGGTCGTAGAACCGGGCGAACGCCTTCGACAGGGTCTTGGTCTGGTCGGTCGTCGTATCGTCCAGCCGGTGCTGCGCGTAGATGAAGTCGGTGGCGAAGATCCGCTCGACCTTCGACCGGTCTATCGGGTTCCGGTTACTGTCCTGCTGGGCGTCCACCGCGTAGAAACGCACCGCGAACACTCGCCGAAACTCCTCCCGCTTGCGCAGCCGTTTCTCGATCACCGCCGCGTCCTCGTCCGCCGTCGCGAACGTTGCGAGGAAATCCGCCGGGCTGGCCACCTCCACCTGGGCCACCACCGTGGCGTCGTGCCGCGTCTCGTCGAGGTCGAGAATGACCTCGGACAGCGCCGTGAGGTCGTCGCTGTCCTCGTACTCGATGCCGATCGTCAGGCTGATCACCGGCAGCGTCGCGAACGCCTCCTGGTACAGGCGCTCCGCCACCTCGATATCGCCGGCCAGCTGGCTGGCCTCGGCGTGGCGGTAACGCTCGATCGCCTGCGCGATGCACTTGATCTTCGCAGTGGAGATGTCCTCCAGCGTGAACGCGCATCCGTCCTGGTCGAAGAACTTGCAGAAGAGGTCCACGAGCGAAGTCTTGCCGCTATTGTTCCGCCCGACCACCAGCGTGGCGATGGCGTCGATGTCGACCCGGACGTCCTGCAGGGCACGAAAGTTCCTCGCCTGGGCATAGGTCAGTCGCACGATGTGCTCCTCGAACTGCGAGCGAATGGGCCGCGCCGCGACAGGCCTCGGCCGCGGAGTTGACCCGCTTTTATACGGGCAAAAGGTCGGCAGGCCTGCGCATCAGCCTGTTGTCTCGCTGATCGACAAGCCCTCCCCCACCGTTACACTCCGTCGCCCGATCGATATCGCACCCCAGCACTCTCACCCTTTCGAGTGAATGACCATCGACTACGAGCGAAACAGCCCCTCCATGATTCTCAAAGAGCCTTCCGTATCATTCGGAGGAGGTTGCCATTCGCGGTCACGGCAGTAGTCCTCGCCGCCGACGTACAGCGCGCGCCCACTGCCAGGGATGCCGTCGCCGCGGCGACGGCCCTCCGCGCAACCACGACCAGGTCACCGCGATACCGAATGCTGAACAAGGCAGTCGAACCCTGGAAGCGTTACCAGAACGCCGCCTCGACGACCCGCCATGAGAGCAAGCTCCGCAGACTTGGTGTCCACATACCGAGACCACCATCCCATTCCCGATCGACACTCATGATCAACCCGACAAATCGAGGACTCCTTTACTTTGGCAAGTAGACTGTGACGTGAGCTTGGAGAACGGGCATGAGCACGCCGTTGACCCACGATTCAACTGGGGGTCAAGGGGTCGCAGGTTCAAATCCTGTCGTCCCGACGGCCAAGAGGGTCTTCGCAGCTCACAGGCTGTGAAGACCCTCTTTTTGTGATCTTGTTCCGTTCGTCGAGCTCCAGCACGCCGCTCTTGGACCCCTTGACTCGACGAGGTTCACATGCCGCTCCTGGACCTGAACAAGATCACCAACGACCTTCCCACGATGTGGGACAGCTACCTCCGCAGCTGGGACCGGACCCTCCGCTCGGCCAACCGCCCGGAGACCACCCGCTACAACTACTTGCTCGCCGCAAGGCAGCTAGCGCTGTACCTCGCGGAATACTCTCCCGACCCGGATGCCGACGACGCGGCGGAAGACCCGACCGTGTGGGGTTCCAGAAGTCTGTCACCGGTGCTGACCAGCGGTTCTACGCGGCCCGTTCGTACTCGTTGAGCAGGCCTCCGAGGAGTCGCTGTCGCTGGACCCGCTGGAAACTGAGGTTCGCCGCGGGGTGGGTCGGCCGGGATGGGCGGAGCTCGCGGGACCGGTGCGGCCGTTGACCGTTGCAGTGCTGGATGTACTCGGCGAGCACGGCGTCTAGGTGCCGCTGGCTCAGGATCAGCATGCGGTCAGTGAGTTCGGATCTGGCGGTGAATACGAACCGTTCGGCGTAGCAGTTCGCCCGGGGGCAACGTGGCGGGATCTTCATCGTCGTGATGCCCACGTCACCCAGGACAGCATCGAACGAGGTTTCGCTCCACCACGTTCAGTGTGAAGACCCGGGATCCAGCCGCACATCCGTTGCGCCACAGGGTATTCCGACCACAGCATCGAAGCGACTCGCGACGTCGAGCGTGACCCTGAAGCGGCGGCTGGTTCACCGTGGACCAACCCTGCACTTGCTTCAACAGCTTCGTCAAGCGCCTCAGCGGGGAAAAGCGGTACCGTCGAAGAGCTTCCGTGCGGTGCGCACGACGCCGCTGCGCCGAACACGCGGTCGGTCCGACGACGCATCAAGGTCCACCTCGACGTGGAGATGGCCGGCGGGGTGCTCGATATCTATCTGATTCTGGTCGCCGTCGAGGCCGGCGACGTCGTGGCCGACCGCGCCGTCGAGCAGGACGGCGGTCGCCACGCTGACTGCACCGAGCACACCGACCGAGTCGTGCGGCAGCAGCGGCATGAACGTCCTGGTGCTGATGGTGCCGCCGTCGACGGGAGGCGCGACCAGGGTCGTCTTGGGCATGAGAGTGTCAGTGACGTCACCGAATCCCATCAGTGCGCCGGCCTGTACGCGAAGAGACTGGATGCGTGCGAGCAGGGCGCCGTCGGCCTGCAGTTCGGCTACGGACTCGTGGCCAGTGACTCCGAGATCACCTGCGTTGGCAACGACGACCAGCATCCCGTTGTCCACACAGGTGACGCGGACGCCGTCGATGACGTCCACAAGGTTGCCGGTCGGCAGCAGTCCGTGACCGGCCGAGCCCTCGGTGTCGGCGAGGTCGAGCACGACCGGCGCGGCGGAGCCGGGAACGCCGGAAATCGCCGTGCCTCCCGAGTAGTCGACGACGCCGCCGGGTGTGGGAAACCGTGCGACCGCGTGGCTGTTGGTGTTGACCAGCCTGATCCGCACCGTGGTCTGTTCGACGCCGGCCGCCACCAAGCCGCGTTCGACCGCGAAGGGGCCGACGCCAGCGAGCAGATTGCCGCAGTTCTGCTGGTCTGAGACGGTTGCTTCGCCCACACCGATCTGAAGGAAAAGGTAGTCGACATCGACTCCGGGCGCTGCGCTCGGCGACACGACTGCGACCTTGCTGGTGAGCGGATGCGCCCCGCCGATGCCGTCGATCTGACGTGGATCGGGGCTGCCCATGACGCTCAGCAGCAGCTCGTCACGTTGCGACGGGACGGCTGGGATGTCCTCGGCGAGGAAGTAGGCGCCTTTGGAGGTGCCGCCGCGCATGAGCATGCACCGAATACCGGTCATTATGAGTTTCCCTCGGCGACGGCGGCGTATTCGGCCGCGGTCAGATAGCGCACGCCGAGCGCGGCCAGTTTCTCTCGCAGCCCGTAGCGTTCCAGTCCGAGTTCGCCGGCCTGGAAGGCGGCGCGGGACGCTTCCTCCTTGGCGGCTCGGGCCTGCGAGAGCCGGATGGCCGACGCCAGGTCAGCGGCGGACACGCGCATTACACCGTCGTCGTCGGCGAGAACGATGTCGCCGGCGTTTATCGTCTGCCCGCCGATCACGACCGGCACGTTCACCGCTCCCGCTGTCGCCTTGACCGTGCCCTGCGCGCTCACCGCGGCGGACCATACAGGGAAGCCGATCGCGCGCAGGTCCGCGACATCGCGCACGCCGGCGTCGATGACCAGTCCCCGCACGCCCCGGGTGAGCAGCGAGGTCGCGAACAATTCACCGAACATGCCGTCCGTGCTCGGCGAGGTCGACGTCACCACCAGCACGTCGCCGGGACGGCACTGCTCCACGGCCGCGTGGATCATCAGGTTGTCGCCGGGCCAGCACAGTGCGGTGACCGCGGCGCCACCGACGCGCGCGCCGTCCTGGATCGGACGGAGTCGGGGCCCGAGATAGCCGATGCGCCCCAACGCTTCGTGCACCGTGGCGACACCGTACGCCGCGAGCCGGTCCACGTCCCCGATCACCGGACGGGGCACATCGGTCACGACCACTGGATTCAGCACGGCTACCTCCGTCCGTTCTCGTTTTCCCGCAACGCGGCGATCACGCCGCGCAGATGTGACCTGTTCGCGGCTTCGGCCCCGTCCGCGTCGCGTCGGGCTATCGCGTCGATCACCGCCAGGTGTTCGGGCAGCGACACCTGGGACCGGCCTGGCCGTATCGCCAGCTGAAACTGGTGCCGTACCACCTGGCCGTGCAGACGGCGCAACAGTTCGGCGGCGACCGGTTGGCCGGCGATCTCCTGGATCATCACGTCCAGTTCCCGGTTGAGCGCCGAGTACTTCGTCGGCTCGCCCGCCTCGACAGCGGCGCGCATCGCGTGGCCCAGTTCGACGAGCGCATCGATCTGCTCATCGGTGGCACGCTGCGCGGCCTTGGCCGCACACAGCCCTTCCAGCGCCATTCGGCACTCGGTGACCGCCACCGCCTCTTCGACCGACATCATTCGCACCCGAGCACCGCGGTTCGGCACATGCTGCACCAAACCTTCGGCCGCCAGGTCGATCAATGCCGCGCGCATGGCCGCCCTGGTCACCCCGAATACGCCGGCCAACTCCAGTTCGACCAGCCGCTGACCCGGTGAGACATCTCCGTTCATGATCAATGAGCAGAGCGCGTCCGCGGCGGCGCGCCGTCCGGCTGCACCTTCCGTGGCACCTCGGACATGACGTGCTCCCTTCGGACGGCTCGACCGTACGAGGCGTCAACAATATTGTCAACAATAGTTGTGACACTTTTGTTGACCGCCTACCCTGGCCTGACCAGGAGCCGATCTCGGTGGCGCCGGCGGGTGCCCCTTGCTATGGAATCGGCGCTGGCCGCACGTGACCAGGGCGTGACGGACGACGTCCTGGCGTCGCTGCCCGACCAGCTGCCCGCCGACGACTGTCCCGAGCTGGCCGGCTACCTGATCACCCGCTCCATCCAGCACCGCGCCCGGCGCGGAGGAGATGCGCGAGGCAGCGGACACAGTCGCAGGCGGCGGCGTTCGACCGAGCATGTCGCTGGCGACCGCGCGGCGTCAGCACTGGGCCGCCGGACGTTGCACCGCGCTGACAGAAGAGGTCTGGCAGCGGTGCTCGACCGCATCGGGCGCAGTCCGAGCAGGGAAGGAACGAATCAGTGATCATCGACTGTCACGGCCACTACACCACGGCGCCGGTCGCACACACCGATTGGCGGGCAAGGCAGATCGCCGCCTACGAGGCGGGCACAGCCGCGCCACGGTACCCCGTGGTCAGCGATGACGAAATCCGAGAGTCGTTGCTGGGCAAGCAGTTGCGCTTGATGGACTACCGTGGCATCGACATGACGCTGTTCTCGCCGCGGGCGTCAGCCATGGCCCACCACATCGGCGACGAGCGGGTCAGCGCGGAGTGGGCGCGTGTCAGCAACGATCTCGTCCATCGTGTGACGATGCTGTTTCCCGACCGGTTCGCGGCCGTGTGCCAGTGATCCCGCACGGCGGCGGGGCGGTGCCCTATCACTGGGGTCGCCACCGGGGGCTGGCCGACATGCTCTCGGCAAACCGGAGCCGGACCAGCACGTGATGGCGAACGTCTTCTTCGACACCTGTGTCTACCACCAGCCCGGCGTCGACCTGCTGTTCGAGGTGATCGACCCGACGAACATCCTGTTCGGCTCGGAGATGATCGGTGCGGTGCGGGGCGTCGACCACCGCACCGGCCATCACTTCGACGACACCCGGCGGCACGTGGACGCGACCGGCCTTTCCGATGTCGATCTCGCTCGCGTGCACGAGGGAAACGTGCGGCGCGTCTACCCGCGTCTGGGCGCCGCGCTCGCGGCCGCCGTGTGCGCACCCCAGGTGGTCCGGCGGCCGCCGCGGGGGGAATAACGACTGCGTCGTCGCTGTCCGGTGTGCGTCACAAGGAGGAAAGATGCACATCCGCGAGCTCGGCCATGTCGTGCTTTTTGTCAAGAACCTGGAGCGCTCCGGACGCTTCTACCGAGATGTGCTCGGCTTCCGCGCGCTGGAGACACCGCTCCGGATGCGCGGTACGGTGCTGGCCTTTTCGACCGGACGGACACACCACGAACTGCTGCTCATCGAGGTCGGCGAGGACGCCCGACACCCGGGGACGGGCCACCGTGCCGGGCTCTACCACATCGGTCTGAAGGTCGGCGACAGCGATGAGGAGCTCGCGGCCGTGGTGCGGGACCTGGAGCGTGCGGGCGTGACCGTGTCCGGCGCGGCGGACCACACCGTCACCCACAGCCTGTACCTCGCCGACCCGGACGGGAACGAGATCGAGCTCTACATAGATGTGCCTGGCGCTGACTGGGACGACGTGGAGCAGGTGCTGGCCACCACCCGGCCACTGTGGCTGTAGTGCCGGAATAGGTGGGCGCGCGCCGCTGTCAGCGCGGCATGTCAACGCTCCAGACAACCAACGGCCGGTCCTGGCTGGCGCGGCTTCTCAGGAGGAAGACGATGCAGGGAAAAGTTGAGACGCTCGAACACCCCGACGTGAAGATCCACATCTATACGCCTCCGGACGAGGGATTCCTCGTCAACACGACGATCTTTGAGCTGGCCGACCGGCTCATCGTCGTGGACGGCCAGATCTTCCAGCGCTTTGCCCGCGAGGTCGGTGACCTGATCGAGGATCTGCGCAAACCGATCGACCGCTTCGTGCTGACCCACAACCACCCCGACCACTACTCCGGCTTCGAACACCTGACGCAGCGCTTCCCGGGTGTCCAGCTGGCCGCGCTGACCTCGGTGCGGGACTACCTGGTCCGGACCGGTCAGAAGGTGCTGGACGTACGGCGCGGGTTGTTCGGCGAGGAGATCGCCAAGCAGTTGGTCGTGCCGGACGCCGTGATCGTGCCGGGCGAGCTGGTGATCAGCGGCGTGCGTTTCCTGTTCCAGGAGTTCACCGACGCGGAGGCGGAGCACACGCTGACGATCACGCTGCCGGACCAGGGGGTCGCGCTGGTCTCCGACCTCGTCGGCGGGACCGGCGACCACCTGTTCACCGTGCAGCCGCACTTCGACGGCTGGATCGCGGTGCTGGAGAAGATCCGGCTCGACACCGCCAGGCACGGCCTGAAGACGCTCATCGTCGGGCACGGCGCCTCGGTCGGCCCCGACGCGCTGCCGGCCAACATCGAGTACCTGAAGGCGGCCAAGGCAGCCTACGTCTCCTCGGCCAAGGCCGACGAGTTCGTCGCCGCGGTGAGCGCCAGCATGCCGGGCCGCGCCCCCGAGGCCTGGCTGAACTTCTCCAGCCAGATGCTCTACGGCCACATCGCCCCGTGACCTGTACCGCTCGGTTGTGCCCGGCCGCCACCGCATCCACCGGTGGCGGCCGCCGGCCTGCGAGGGCGGGCCTGCCGCGAGGGAATAGGTCCCGCCGTCCCGGTGTCTGACAGGGTGAGCGAAAGGGGTGACAGCAGTGGTGAATCCGGTGCCAACCTCGGGCGGGTCTCCGCACGTGGAGGAGGCGATGGGCTACCGGCCCGTGCTGTTCTCCGCGGCGTGCCAGATGACGCGCAACCCGACCGACGCCGAGGACCTCGTCCAGGAGACGTACCTCAAGGCGCATAAGAACTGCGACAGCTTCCAGGGCAATCACCTGAAGGCGTGGCTGAACCGCATCCTGTCCAACACCTTCATCAACGCCTACCACTTCCGCCGGCGCCGGCCCGAGGTGCTGGGGCTGGAGGCGTTCGAGTCCGCTGTCGAGGCCGGGACGGGGCCGGATCCGGCCGACGTCGTGCTGGCCCGGCTCCCGGACGAGGAGCTGAAGGCGGCCCTGGCGTCGCTGTCGCCCCCATACCGGACGATCGTGCTGCTGGCCGACGTCGAGGGGTACTCGTACCGGGAGATCGCCGCCATCGCCCAGGTGCCGATCGGCACCGTGATGAGCAGGCTGAGCCGCGGCCGACAGGCGCTGCGAGACGCGCTGCCGGCCCGCCAGGGCTGAGTGTCGTCGACTCGGATGGGGTGTGACCACCGGTTGGTGGTCACACCCCATCGGTCATTCCCCTTGCCCCGACTCGGCACCGACCGTGGCGGCGATCTCCGCCAACGCCCCGGCCAGGAGTTCGGGCGCGGTGAGGAGAACCTCGTGGTCGCCGTCCAGTTCGCGGACCGCCCAGCCCAGTCCCGCGGCCCGCTCGGCGAAGCGCCGGAACGGCGTGGCCCACCCCGAGCAGAGCAGGTAGGCGCCCTTCACACTCAGCTCGCTCGCTCCGGACGGCGACGCCTCCAGATAGGACTTGAGGGGATGCGGTGTGAGCAACGGTGTCGCCGCCGCGATCACCTTGGCGTCCGTCACACCCAGGTTGGCAAGAGGACGCGGCGGAATGCGCCAGCCGTCGCCCTGCGCGGTGGCGGCGGCCCGGTAGTGGGCCGCCGCTGCGTCGGGCAACAGGTCGATGGCCGCCTCGCCGCGTTCGGGCAGGAACCCGTCGACAACGATCACGCGCCGGACCTGGCCCGCCATCCTGGCCGCGGCGTTGACCGCCACCATGCCGCCGTAGCTGTGCCCCACCAGCGTGACGTCGTCGGACTTCGTGCCGGCGACCACGTCCTGGATGTGGGTCTCCAGCCCCGTCCGCCGGTCCAGGCGACCGGCGCGATCCGCCAGGCCGGTCAACGTCGGCGCGACCGTGTCGTGGCCGGCGCGGCGCAGCTCGGCGCGCACGTCGTCCCAGCACCAGCCGCCGTGCCAGGCGCCGTGCACGAGCACAAAATGCGTCATCGCGGGCCTGCTCAGAAGTAGCCGGAGAACTCGGGCGTGTACAGGTCGTCCTCCAGGTGCAGGGCCTGGGCAACGGTGTTGGTCCAGCCGGCGTGGGAGGCCATCACCAGCCCCTCCACGATCTCGGCGTCCGACCAGCCGGCGTCGCGCAGCGCCGCGATGTCGGCCTCGGTGACGGAGGCCGGGTCAGCGGCCGCCGCCCGGACGACCCGCACGAGTTCGAGTTCGGCGTCCGACCAGCCGTCGGTGGCCTCGCCGCCACGCATGGCCCGCACCTGGTCCTGCTCGTAGCCGAACTCATTGACCAGGAACAGGGAATGCCCACCGGCGCAGTACTTGCACTCCCGCGCCTGGCTGGCCGCCACGACCAACGACTCCTTGAGCCGCCGGGACAACTGCCCGTTCTGCATCACCGGGTGGTACAGGCCGTCCATCGCCTCCTGCGCGGGCGGCGAGTACGCGAGCATCATCCGCAGCAGCGTCGGCCGGCCGTGCTCGCTGGTGAAGTGCTCAATGGCCTTGCGGTTGTCCTCGGCGAGCGTGCCCAGGTCCGGGTATTCGATCAGTGCCACTGACGGCCTCCTGCGGTCGGCCCGGCGTCCAGCCGGAGGGTGAGGCTCATGATGTCCAGGTAGGCCGAGAGCGACACGACGGTGAGCGCCTCGACCAGGTTCGCGTCCGACCAGCCGGCGTCGTGCAGCGCCTCGACATCGCCCTCCACCGCCTTGTAGGGCTCGATCGCCATTTTGCGGGCGAACGTGATCAGCGCGCCGACGGCGTCGTCGGCCGGCTCGGCCAGGATTGCGTCGAGCCGGTCGGCGTCGGCACCGTGCCGCACCGCTTCGGCGCGCAACGCCTCGGCGAGCCCGGGGTTGCCGCGCGCGGCGGAGCAGGCCGCGAACACAGCCTCGCGGACCCAACGATCCAGTTGGCCGCTGCCGACGATCAGGGCGTACTGGTTGTCCAGCGCCGCGAGGGCCGCCGGCTGGTGGGCAAAGATCCGGCGCACGTCGCCGAGGTGGCCGTGCGCGTCCGCGAAGGCGTCGAGCTGCGCGCGCGTCGCGTCGGCCAGGTCCGCGTCCGCGGGCGGGCAGATGTGGGGCATCACAGGTCCTTTCCGACGTCACATGTGGAATTCGCGGGGACGGTGCTGCACGGTGGTCCAGCGCAGCTCAGTGAACTCGTGCACTGAGGACGAGCCGCCGAATCGGCCGTAGCCTGAGTCGCCCACGCCACCGAACGGCGCGTGCGGCTCGTCGTTGACCGGCTGGTCGTTGATGTGCGCCATGCCGGTGTTCAGCTCCTCGGCCACTGCGAGGCCGTTGTCGTGGTCGGCCGTGAGAATGCCCGCGGACAGGCCGAACGGCGTGTCGTTGGCGATCTCGATCGCCTCGTCCACCGAGTCGACGAAGGTCACGGGCGCGACCGGGCCGAAGATCTCCTCGTGGTACACGGCCATCTCCCGGTTCACGTCGACGAGCACCGTCGGCCTGAACATCGGGCCGTCGTTCGTGCCGCCGGCCATCAGGGTCGCGCCGCGGTCCCGGGCATCGTCGATCAGCCTGCGGACCCGCGGCTGCGCGCCGGGATCGGCCAGCGGGCCGATCTGCGTGGCCGCGTCCCGGGGATCGCCCACCCGCAGCGCGTTGGCCCGGGCGACCAGAAGCTCCACAAAGGGTTCGCCGACGGACCGGTCGACGATGATCCGGTTGGCCGCCATGCACGCCTGGCCGTTGTTGGCGAAGGCGCCGAAGGCGGCGGCGTCGGCGGCGTAGTCCAGATCGGCGTCGGCCATGACGATCAACGGGTTCTTGCCGCCCAGTTCCAGCACCGACGGCTTGAGATGCCGGCCGGACAACTCGCCGATGACGCGTCCGACCCCGGTGGAGCCGGTGAAGTTCACGCGGCGGATGGCGCGGTGCGCGATCAGCGCCTCGACGACGGCGGGCGTGGCCGCCCGGTCGGCGCTGAGCACGTTCATCACGCCGGGAGGGAAACCGGCTTCGGTGAAGACGTCGCCGAGCGCCAGGTGGGTCGCTGGCGAGAGTTCGGACGCCTTGAGCACCACGGTGTTGCCGTAGGCGACCGGGAACGCCATGGCCCGCATCGCGAGCACCAGCGGCGCGTTCCACGGCGCCATCGACAGCACCACGCCCGCCGGCACGCGCAGACCCATCGACGTGGCGCCAGGCATGTCGGTGGGCAGCACCTCGCCCTTGACCTGGTACACCTGCCCGGCGGCCTCCTGGAGCATGCCGGTCGCCATCATGACGTTGAAACCAGTCCAGGCAGCCGTCGCGCCGATCTCGGCGGCCATGATCTCGGTGAATTCGGCGAGCCGCGATTCCATCACGTGGGCGGCCTTGAGCAGCAAGCTTCGCCGCTGCCGCGGCGGAGTGACCGACCACATGCGGAACGCCGCGGCGGCGGCATCAGCGGTGGTGACCGCGTCCTGGACGGTCGCCGAGGCGGCCACGGTCGCGACCTTGCCGGTGAAGGGGTCGGCGCGTTCGAAGGTCGCGCCGTCGGCGGCGGGCACCCGCCGGCCGTCGATCAACAGCAGTTCGTCCATTGTTCCTCCAGCGCCAAGGGTGTGGTCAGGTGTTGAGCTGCCCACCGTCGACAAGCAGCGTCTGGCCGGTGACAAACGCGCTGTCGTCGGAGACCAGGAACAGCAGTGCGCCGACCAGGTCGCGGGGATACATGTCGCGGTGCAGCGATCGGGTGGCGATACTCGGGCCCTTGGCCGCGCCGACCAGCGTCGGGTTGCCGGCGACGAGGGTGTCCGACAGCGTGAACCCGGGCGACAGCGTGTTCACCGACACGCCGTGCTCACCCAGCTCCCGGGCCAGCGTCCTGGTCAGGGCGGTGATCGCGCCCTTCGACGCGACATAGTGGGCCATTCCCGGATGGCCCTTCATACTGGTTCCCGAGCCGATATTGACGATGCGGCCGTGGCCCCGGGCCGCCATGTGCGGCCCGACGTGCTTGCACAGCAGGAAGGTCCCGGTGAGGTTCACGCGCAGCACACGTTCCCACAGCCCGGTGTCGATCTGGTCGTAGCGGACCGGCGGCAGCGTTGCGAACAACGCCGCGTTGTTGACCAGGATGTCGATGCGGCCATATGCGCCGACCACACTGTCCACAAGGGACTTGACCGCGGCTTCGTCGCCGACGTCGGCGCCGATGTGGACGGCTGTTCCCGGCCCCTTCTCGGTGAGCTCGGCCGCGAGTTCCTCGCCGTCGGCGATGTCGCCGATGCACACCGTGGCCCCGGCCTCGACCATCGCGGCCGAGTACGTCGCGCCGATGCCCGCCGCTCCGCCGGTGACGATCGCGACCCGTTCAGAAAGACTCATCTCCGCGCCTCCTCGGTGGTGACCGTCTGACAGCGGTTCGCCAGGACTTATTCCACGGCAGCGGATTCAGTCGCACCGGTCGACTGTCGGCGCTGTTCGATCTCCGACACCTGTCGCGCCGACAGCGCCAGCAGCGGATGGGCGCCGAGCGCGGTCAGCTCGGTGAAACCGTCGACATCGGCCAACGCGGCGCGTTCGGCGGTGCCAAGGCCCGAGGACCGCAGCACACCGGCGCGGTCCCGGACGAACGCGGCGCGATACTCCGCGTCGACGACGATCCGGTGCAACAGGCGATTGAGCTCCACGCTCGACGGGTCCGGGAAGCGGTAGTGGTGGTAGTCGGTGAACGTGAATTCATGGCCGCCGTGCCTGGGTGGCCGGGCCCGCGTCACCTCCGCCTGTGGGGACGGGGGCAGGAACTGGACCACGCCGTGTCCGTGATGGGACAACTCCTGATACGTCAGCAGCGTGCCGGGCTGTTCACCGATGATGCCCAGCATCACGAACCACGTCATGAGCTCGCTCTCACCGACTTCGTCGAGGTTCACGGGGGTCAGCGCCAGCAGGTCCTCGTAACTGCCGTGCTCGATCTCAGAGATCACCCACTCGTCGAAGGCGTAGTTGGGCTTCGTGTACCTCGCGGTGCCGGGGAAATGGGACATGCCGCCACTGGCGAGCACCGCGATTCGACCGGGCTGGTCGGCGATGGTCGCGGCGATCGCCTGGCCGAACGCGTAGGCACGGCGCGGGGAGGGGATCGGCGGCAGGTACGTGTTGACCAGCAGTGGGACGACCGGCACATCGATCGTGCCGAGCACGTACTTCAGCGGAGTCAGGAAGGCGTGCCCCAGCGGAGCGTCCTGGGAGTAGGTGACGTCGAAATCACGCTCGATCACCCCATGCACGATTCGGGTCGCCAACTTCGTGTCCACACGAACGGTCTTCTCCTCGTCCATGTAGTGCGCGGTCACCTCGGGCGACAACACCACCGTGAACGCGGGCACAGCCTCCAACCAGAACGTCTCCAGGTGGTCGAGGCCGATGAGGATCACCGCGTCCGGCTCGGTTTCCGCGAGCACGTCCCCGAACTGCCTCAGCGCGTCGGCGCTGCGGTCCAGCTTGGCCAGGTCCTCGTGCGGTGGACGGCTGAGCAGTTGGGGTGCATGCACGACCGCTGCGGCCGCGACGATCTCCGCCATGACGACTCCGTTCTTCCGTGCACTGCCGGCAGAACACCGACAGGTCGGAAGGCGAAGCTATTCCCACCTGTCTGCCCGAGGCGGTCGTCAGGGCCGGCCAAGCCGCTGGAGCAGCAGTTCGGCAAGGGATTCCTGGTCGCGCTGACTGGCGATGGCGCCGGCGCGACCTCCCGGCGGCCGCGGCCGGCGTCCACCTCTACAACGTCAATCTCGCCCTCGGACTCGTGGTGTTCGTCGCGTTCTTGACGATCCAACGACGCATGCGGCCGGTCAGGTGGATCGGTTGGCTGGCCGACCGGAGCTACTCGCTGTACCTGCTGCACGGGCTGCTGGCGGTCGTGGTGATGAACGCGTTGTCTCCGACGATCGGCCACCCGGTCGCGGTGGTTGCCGGCCTCGTCGTGACGATACTCGGCCTCGAGATCGGCTACCGGCTCGTCGAACGCCCGTCCATGCGGCTGGCCAGGAGAATCGCTCGCCGCTGTTGACGCCACACCTTCTTGCCGCCCGTTCCGACATTGCCAACGTGACGCTGTGGCCAGAACCAAGGAGTTCGATCCGGACGTCGCCCTGCGGGCGACGCTGGAGCTGTTCTGGCGACAGGGTCACGAGGCGACGTCCATGCGGGACCTGGTCGACCACCTCGGCATCGGCCGGGCCAGCATCTACGCCACCTTCGGCAGCAAGAACGAGCTCCACCTGCGGGCACTGACCCGCTGCCGCGACGGGCTGGGTGGTCGCTACCGGACCCTGTCCGACGGCGCCGGCTCCGCCCTGTCGCGGTTCGGGAGCTGGTCGAGTCCACGGCCCTGGAGGCGCTGGCCCGCTGACCATCTTCGCGGGGCTCGTGTCCGTCGACGACCTACCTGCCCGCGTAGGTCGCATGTGTTCGCTCGGTGTTCAACGCCAGAATCTCAGTGCTGGACTTCAGCATTGTGGCGGTCCGGAGCGTAAGTCGCGTGGGTGCCCGGATCCGCTCGAACGTTGATGGCGCGGCACAGCGCCGTGACGGTCGGTGTGCAGCCGCAGCCGGATGCGCGTCCGCGGCGGCAGGTGCACGCGCAGCCGCCCCGGCACGAGTAGCACCGGGCCGTCCTCGGACGCTCGGCCACCGGTCGACAGGTCCGTGACGCCGCTGATCGGGCGTTCACCATAGGTGCCGCCGGTCAGCTCGACGGCTCGTGACTCCCGGTGATCCAGATTGAGGATCTGCACGGTGACCGACGTGCCGTCGATGTATTCGACGAGGGCGGCGACCCCGGCCGGCAGACCGGGCCGGCTCCGAATCGCATCTGTCCAGCGCAGCTGGTGGTAGGGCAGTCCGCCGAGGTGGAGCATCTGGGGCGCCCCGGCGATCAGCTGCGTGAGCACTTCGGTCACGACCGGGTTCAGCACCTGGCACCCGTGCGACGGACGAGCTTGCATCTGTTGGATTCGTCGACGGGTCAAGGCAATCGCCATGGACAGCGCTTCCTCCGGATACCGGGGGTTGCGGCCGGCGAGAAAGGTCAGCCACGGCGCCTCATGCCCACCTTCCTCCCGGTCCCGGAATTCCCGGACCCGACGCCACGAGTAACCCGAGGTCCGCTTGAGATCGGCGAGTACGGCCAGGTCGGCGCGATCCCTTGTCTGCCACCAGAGCCACGTCGGATACGCGGGCGGCAGCGGCTGGTAGTCGAACCAGCCGGCCTCGTTGTGCCGGTGCGGAACGAGCAGGAGTTCACGCTCCGCGTCGGCGTCGAGACGGTCGCGCCACTGGTCGTAGCCGCTGGCGTCGCTCGGGTCCATCGCGCTCCATCTGGCCCGGGCCAGCAAAATGCGTAGGGCCTGGCGAGGCAGCTCCATGAACCGGTGCTCGCCGCTGACCACGAACGCGTTCATGGCGCCGATGAGCGCGGCCACCACCACACAGGACATTCCGTATGGCCAAGCCCAGCCGTAGTGTCCGCCGTACCAGCGACCGTTGTGCATCTGCCCGACGACGCCGGAGGGGCCGACGTTGTCGGGGATCAGGCCGCCGTTGCCGCGGGCACGATCCGACCATGCCTCGACATAGCTGGTGACGAAGGCGGCGTAGCGCTGGTCGTGGTCGTACAACCAGGCATTGGCGACCAGTGAGGTGACGGCCAGGTTCAACGGCACGTCCCCGACACCGAGTCGCTGGTTCATCTCGCTGGCCATCTTCCTGGCCTTGTCCGGCGCGCGAAGGTCCGGCCACCCGTCGATGCCTGGGATGTCGCGCATCGGAAGTCCGTACCGGCGCATGGCGTCGTTCGACGCCGGAAAGACGGTTTCACCGAGACCGGGATTCGGGCCGAGTGCCCCGACATGAGGAGCCTTCATCATCCTGAGGTCCGCGTCGTAGTTGCCCAGCAGCGAGTCGGGCAGGTACATGTCGGCGAACCGGACCGCCCGGCGGCGGTACGCCTCGTCGTCGGGGTCAGCCGCGCAGATGCCGTAGAAGAAGAGCAGCGACCGGCCCTGATGGAGCCAGTCATAGCCGTTCTCGAACTCCTCGGTGAGCATGCCGTTCGCGGTCAACGCCGCGGTGACGCCCTCCCAGTGCCGCTTGCAGGCGTCGAGCAGATCGTCGGCGCCACCGAGAAGGTAGAGGACCGGCCAGTTGAAGAAGGGTTCGTAGTGTTCGTCCACACCACCGCGCCCGCGCATCTCTCCTTGGTGCAGAAGGGAACCGTCCGGCGCACAGCACAGCTGCTCGAACCGGCGCCATCCGGTGTCCAGGAGATCGAAGAGTTCACGTTGCAGCTGCGCCCATTGAGGCGCCTGGGCGATGCGCACGTGTGCTTCGACGAGAATATCGGTCATCCCGTGGTGTTCCCGTCGTGAGATCGGAGCAGATCGGGCCCTCAGCTGCGGTTATGTCGAGCCGGTGAGACCGGCGGCGAGGCGGCGGCCGTCAGTCACGCGCGCTGCGATCGCCGATCGATTGTCGGCAATTAAACACAAGCCTTGCACGAGCATTGCCGCGCCATCTGGATTCGAGACGCCGGACTGAGCGCTGTCGACCAGGCGTCGATGTCAGCGGCGCAAAGCGGTGTGCACCAAAGGCTCTAGCCAATACGGCCGAGCGGCCCAATGTTGTACCATCGTGCACGATCTTCGGTAGATTGCGCAATGGGACTACCAACTCCCCCGCCCACGGCATACCTTCGAATTGCTCACTGTTCGGGCATTCAATCAACAATGAGTACGTGAGGTGGATATCCATGAGTTCACTTGACTGTCTGGCTGGCGTCGCGAATGGGCGCCTGGCTCGCAGGGGGCTCGCGATGGCGGGCGCGACCGCGCTTGCGCTCGGACTGGCGACGGTCGTCGCCGCGACGCCCGCTTCGGCCGCCGGCTGTAGGTCGGAGATCGGCGTCGACTCGTCCAGGGCGCAGATCGACAACTGCGCCAGCAACGGGTCGACACCGTGGGCCTGGGTTTACAACGGTCAGGGCAACGGTTTCGGGGGGCACCCTCTTATCGGTTGGGCCAACTTGAGGGTGGTGTTCGCTGATGGCACCGTCGAGGAATTCGACACGGACACGGGAAGGGGCTCGACGTTCTCCAAGCTTTTTCCCGGCAAGCCGCGCATCATCGCGGCAGAGCTCTGTGAAGAAGGGCGATGGGGAATTCCTCCGATCAACCCCCTCAAGCAGTGTGGTGGACTGAAGGGCGTGGGCTGACGAGTCGTGTTCAACGTCGACGTGGGCGTCGTCCAGCCGCTCATCTGACGCCGGCCACGCCCGGCGGCGGCGGCACCTCGCACCGGTGCCTCCGCCGCCGCACCGGCAGATGTCTTCGCTCGGCACTCAGCGCGGAATCTTGGTGAGATCACGTCACTGCGCGCCAGCCCGCCGAGCTAATCGCCCAGAGGTGCCGCTGGCACGAGACTATGGACAGCATCCCGCCACATCGGAGGTGGCGACCCATCAGACCTCGCATCGCCATCAAGGCCCGTCGCCTTGTCCGACAGGCGCCTGCGGCGCGACCGGGCCGCACCTCTCGGCCTCGTAGCGAGAAAATCTCGAACGCCTCATGAACGTTTCAGGACTGCACGTCTTTCAACTCCTGCTGGTACTTTGCCGTCATGTGCTGAATGGCCGCAAGTTGCCCCTGATTGTGACCATCACGCACTTCAGCGGCACGCTCAGCGGCATCAAGTGTGGGCTGCGCCTGCCCCTGGAAGTGAGGGAAGACCTCCTCCGCGAACAGTTGAGCAGAACGATTCGTTGCCTCGGGAGTCGCCCAGTCATGACCCATCAACAGCATAGAGCCAAATCCGTTCGACTGCTTCCACAACCGCTGCACCTGCGCCCGCGCCTGCTCCGGCGTGCCGATGACACCCATACCTGAATTGTTGATGAACGCGATCACCTCCTCGACGTTGCCCGTCTCCACAGCCATCTGAGGGAATGCCGCGACCTTCGCGAAGTAGCGCGACCACTCCACCAAGCCGTGCTCGACCTCCCGGAATGCCTGCTCCTCGGTCTCGGCGATATGGAACAGACCGACAAGGCTCCATCGGTCACGATCGACCGTCTTGCCGTACGCCGCGGCGCGCTCCTCCATCACGTTCCAGTGGTGCGCCAAGGCGTCAAAGCCCTCGGCGGTCAGCGTCGCCCCGATCGACAGCAGGCCGAGACCGTGACGTCCGGCGAGCCGTGGTCCAGTGGGTGACGCGACGGCGGCCACCGAGATCGGGATGCCGTTCGGATTGTAGGGGCGCAACTGGAGGCGGGCGTCAACGAGTTCGTGAGTCGCCGTCTTCGCCGTCACCGCCTCGCCATCGAGCAACCGAACGATGATGTCAAGGTTCTCTTCGAGGAGCTCACGAGTCTCCGTCGGATTGAGACCGATCATCATCGAGTCCGTTGGCAGCGAGCCGGGGCCGACACCGAACACGATGCGGCCACGGGTCAGGTGGTCGAGCAACACGATCCGATCAGCTGCCCAGAGCGGATTGTGATACGACAGCGACACGACGCCGGTGCCGAACGTGATGCGCGGGGCACGGCTCGCCGCCGCGGCGATGAAGACCTCCGGCGAGGAGATGATCTCACTACCGGCCGAGTGGTGCTCACCGATGAACACCTCGTCGTAACCCAGCCGATCCAGGTGCTCGACAAAATCGAGATCACGATGCAGCGCCGCGGTCGGATTGACGCCGGCGCGGTGCATTGGGGCGATGAAGTAGCCGAATCGTAGCCTGCTCATGGTGCTTCTCCTCAAGGATGCCGGGACGAGTCACCGCCGGCGAACGCCGGCGGTGACAACGCCGCCATGCGTGCGGTCTGTCCGATGGACGACACCGCCCGGACCGTGCTGGCCACTCTGTCCGGTGTCGCCGGTGTGTCCGAGTGTTCGGCGCTGGTCGGCCGGCGTCGTTCTGGGGTCTCCGAACTCCGCGCGATGGCCTGCCCGGTGGCCCGGGCTCTCATACCAAACTCGGCCGGTGTCAACGTCGTGTCACGGTTGGATAATCGCCGAGATCAACGGCGTGATCTCACAACGCGAGTGGGAACGCCGGTGACCACCGCCGACGGCCTGCCGCGATCGGACCGCTGGCCGCCGGCTTGGCCGGCACCGCGGCCGACAACGGGCCAGGCGCGGCGAGCTGACGGTGACTCCTTCGCGCCCGGAATCAGGGCAGGTTGAGCGGAGGGCGGCCGTCGGGGTCCACCGCGCGCCGAATGAGGCCCGCGACCTGCCGCAGTTGCCGGACCCGGGCGGGCGTCAACGGGTCGAAGACGTACCGGCGCACCGCCTCGACGTGGCCGGGCGCGGTGGCGACGACCTTCTCCCATCCGGCGTCGGTGAGGGTCGCCAGCACGATGCGCTTGTTGGCGGGGTCAACGCCGCGCGTCACCCACCCCTGCTTCTCGATCCGGCCGATCACGTGGGAGAGCCGGGACGGCGACCCCTTGGCCAGCACCGCGAGATCGCCCATCCGAGCGGTGCGCCCGGGCGACGTGGACAAGATCGCCAGCACCTGATACTCGAAGTGGCTGAGTCCGGCGTCGGCCTGCAACTGCGCGTCCAGTGCGGCGGGCAGCCACACCAGCACTCCGGCGAGTTCCAGCCACGCCTGTTGCTCGAACTCGTCCAGCCAGCGCGGGACGTCTCCCGTCAATCCTGGTTCGGCCACGTGCGCAGTCTGCCCCGCAAAGGTTGACAGTTCAAATTTCGAGCCCTATCTTGACGCTTGAACGTTCAAAGTTCAAGGAGGGTTGGACATGACCGACCCAGCGGCGCACGGGTCTGGGCACGCCCAGGAAGCGTCGGCTGCCGGTTCGCGCTGTTCGCCGCGGCGTACGGGATGACGCGCAGCCCCACCGACGCCGAGGACCTGGCTCAGGAGACCTGTCTCAAGGCGCACAGCAGCCGCGCCGGCTTCCAGGGCAATGATCTGCAAGCCCAGCCGAACCGCATTCTGGCCGACACGTTTGCCAACGCCTACCGCGCGCGTCGGATCCGGCCCACGTGGTGACCGCCGGGCCGGCCGGACCACAACGACAAGGGCTGGCCGAATGGTTGCCGGGCTTGGATCCAGAGTCCCGCTCAACTGATGTCCTGAAGGAACGGGCGCGAACTCCGTGAACATGTTTCGCCACTGTCAGAACGGGCAGGATGTCAATCCTTGCGCCTATCGTCCGCTGCTCTCGCAGACTCTTCGTGCCAGAATGCAGGTCGTGAAGAGATAGGTCCACGCGACGGCCATGGCCAGGCCGTAGTTGGCGAGCGGTGAGATTCCCGGTGCCGGCACGGCCTCGGTCGGCGGTACCGGTGCCCGACTGTTGACGCCGGAAGGACACGAGTGGGCGAGGACCTGTGGTTCAGCGTCCTGGGACCAGTCCGCGCGCGGCGCGGCGATGTCGAGTTGGAGCTGGGGTCTCCCCAGCAACGAGCGGTCCTGACAGCGTTGCTGTTGAGCGAGGGCGCGCGGGTCTCCATCGACGGACTGGCCGACGTGCTGTGGAACGACACGGTGCCGGCCCGAGGGCACACCGCGATCCGGACCTACGTCTCTCGACTGCGCCAGACGCTGGAACCTGATCACGCCGTCTCGGCCTCGGTGATTCGCACGGTCAACGGCGGCTACGTGATGACACCACCCGACGGCGGATTCGACCTGGGCGTGTTCCGACGCACGCTGGCCGCGGCCGAGCAGGCCCGTAAGGCCGACGATCTGCCGACCGCCGCCACGCTGCTCGGCAACGCCCTCGCCCTGTGGCACGGCGAGGCACTGGCCGACATCACGGGCACATTCGCCGACACCGAACGCGAGCAACTGAGGATCCAGCACTCGAACACCGTGGCGACCCACCTGAGCGTGCAGCTCGAACTGGGCGGCCACAGCACGGTCATTCCCGAACTGAGGAGCCTGGTCGACCGCCACCCCCTGGACGAGCGCTTCCGCGAGATGCTGATGCTCGCGCTCTACCGCTGCGGACAACAGGCGGACGCCCTGGCCCAGTACCGGACGGCACAGGCCCTGCTCGACGACGAGCTGGGCATCGCTCCCGGTCCTGCCCTGCAGACCCTGCACGAACGCATCCTGCGCGCGGACCCCGCGTTGCTCCTCGCTCGCCCGCCTCACAGCGACAAAACCGAGCCTCCACGAGTTCTGCCGCCGAGGACACTGTCCCAACTGCCGCCCCGCCTGGCCGTGTTCGCAGGCCGCGACTGCGAACTCGCTCAGGCCACCGCCCTGATCGCCGACCACGACACGCGCCCAGGCGCCGTGGTGGTCTCGGGCACCGCAGGGGTGGGCAAGACGGCCTTCGCGGTGCACTGGGCCCACCAGATCGCCGACCGGTTCCCGGACGGACAGCTCTACCTCAACCTGCGCGGCTTCGACCCCGCCGGCCCACCCATGACCGCGAGCGACGCGGTCCGCAGCGTGCTCGAACTGCTCGGGGTGACGCCTCAGTCGATTCCCGAAGGCCTCGACGCCATGACCGCGCTGTACCGCGGTCTCGTGGCCAGTCGACGAATCCTGCTGCTGCTGGACAACGCGCGCCTCGCAACGCAGATCCGGCCGCTGCTGCCCGGCAACGCCGGGTGCTTGGTGATCGTGACCAGCCGCAACCAGCTCACCGGCCTGCTCGCGATCGACGGCGCGCAGTCGATCGCCCTGGACGTCCTCACGACGTCCGGCGCCCACGCCCTGCTGACGCGACGCATCGGCGAGCGGCGGACCTCGGCCGAACCCGACGCCGTACGGGACATCACCGCGCTGTGCGCTCAACTCCCGCTGGCCCTGGCGATCGCAGCGGCCCACTGCGCGGCGCGGCCCAAGTTCTCGCTGGCCGCCATCGCCACCGCATTGCGGAGCAGCGCCGACCATCTCGGCACCTTCAGCGCCAAGGACAACGACAGCGTCGCCAACGTGCGCGACGTCTTCTCCTGGTCCTACCACGCCCTGAGTCCCGACGCCGCGCGCCTGTTCCGTCTGGTCGCCCTGCACCCTGGACCCGACGTCACCATCGCCGCCATCGCCAGCCTCGCCGGCCTCACCCAGCCCGAGATCGAGGAACCGCTGGGCGAACTCATCAGCGCCAACCTGCTGATCGAGCACAGCTCTTGTTATCGCTACCGCTGTCACGACCTGTTGCGCGCCTACGCGAGCGAACTCACCCACACCCTCGACACACCCGCCGACCACGCCGCTGCCCGCCACCGGTTGCTCGACCACTACGTGCACACGGCGCACACCGCCGCACTGCTGTTCAATCCGCACCGCCAAGCACTGGAACTCCGCCCACCCCAGACGCCCCAACCCGGCACCACTTTGGACGTCCCCTTCGACCAGCACACGGCCTTGCACTGGTTCAACGACGAACGCCACGCCCTGCTGGCGGCGTCCGATTACGCGCTGGTCACCGGGCTCACCCTGCACGCCTGGCAACTGGCTTGGGCACTGGACACGTACCTCTACCGCTCGGGGCACTGGCGCGACGCGCTCGTCGTGCACACCAACGCGCTACAAGCCGCCGAACAGCTCGCTGATCCCGTGCTGGAGGCCCAGTCGCACACTTGTGTCGGCGCGGCGCAGTACACCCTGGGCCGGCATCAGGACGCCATCCACCATTTCACCAAGTCGCTGCGCCTCTTCCAGTCCGAAGGTCTGCTGTCCTACCAAGCAAGGTGCTACGCCTACCTGGGCATAGTCGCCTCCGAGGAGGGACGCTCGCAGGACTGCGTCGATCAATGCCAGCGCGCTCTGGCGATCTACCAGCAGCTCGACGACCGCCTGGGGTACGCGACCGCCCTGGCCAACCTCGCCCGCGAGCACGGAATCATGGGCGAGCACGACACGGCTCTCGCCCTCAACCACGAGGCCCTGCTCCGCTGGACCGAACTGGGCGAACGGCACACCCAAGCCCACTGCCGCGACAACCTCGGCTACTCCTACCACCAGACCGGCGAGCACGAGAAGGCCATCGAGAACTACCAGCGCGCCATTGACACGTTCCGCGAACTGGGCGACCACATCAATGAGGCCACCTCCCTCGACCGGCTCGGCAACGCGCGCGACGCGGCAGGCGACACCACAGGAGCCCGCCTTGCCTGGCAGCACGCGCTGGCCATCTTCAAGTCGAACGACAGCGTCGACGCCGCGGCTCTCCGGCACAAGATCGAGCGTGCGGCGCACCTGACGGCCCGTGAGTCAGGCGTTCGGCGCAACTGAGAGTCGATCGGATGTGATCGCATCCGCAGACGAAACGGCCCTCCTCAGGTTCGGCGCGTCCTGGCGGGATTCGACCATGCCAACCGAATCCGCTCTCGAGGTCTTGGCGGCCAGGTCGTGCACGAGGATCAGCAGCCGCGCACGAACCGGTCCGAGCCCGTCGCCCATATGGTCGGCGTGCCGCCACGCCATCACCAACGCCTGCTGCACAACGGACTCCGCGATCGCTCTGCCACCGGTTAGCCGCGTCGCATAGGCGAGCATCGCGCGGCCGTGATCGGCATAGAGCCCTCGAATCAGTGCCTCGGACGCGGCACCGCTCCGATTCCATCCTGTCACCGCATCAGCTGACCACATCCGCATCAACGACCTGTCAACGAAGGACAGGGGGCTTGTGGCTGGTGTCCAAAGGTTCCATGCGGACGGGCCGTCAGGAAGCCGACAGTCACCATCGGCGTCGACAGGAATTGCCCCCGCCACGTACGGGTTGTCCGTGAGGCGCACCTACTCGGCGCCGACGGGCCCGCCGTCCGCGAATTCGGTCGTCCCGACCACACTGAGCAGCTTCAGTTGCAGGGCGGCCTCGCTGCCGACCCGCGGGGAGTACCAGACGAGCCGGTGCAGGCCGTCCTCACTGAGGAGGCCAGTGCAGTCCAGACCGATCAGGCCCAGGGCCGGATGCAGCACGCGGTGCCCGCCGGAGCGCCGCACACGCACCTCGTGCGCATCCCACAGCGACACGAATTCGTTGCTGCGGCGGCGAAGCCGTTCGACGAACTGGGTGACGCGCCTGTCCTCCGGGTGACGGCCGCTGGTGGCTCGGAGGTCGGCGACGTAGGCGATGGACACACCGTGCTGAGTGTCGACCGGGTAGCGCGCCCGGGCTGCCGGTTCGAGGAACCAACGGCAGACCTGGCTGTCGTCCGGCCCGCCGGCCGACAGCGGTTCGCCGAGCAGGGCGACGGCCAGATCGTTCTGGGCGACCAGCTCGTACAGGTCGGTGAACAGCTGCGCCGGCACGTCCGTCAACTTGCCCAACAGGTCGAGCATCGCCGCGTCCACGTGGGCGTTGGGGCCGTGATCGGGCGGTGCGGCCACGCCGGCGAGACCGAACAGGTAGTCCCGTTCGTCACGGTCCAGCCGCAACGCTCGGGAAAGCGCGGCCACTACCTGTTCGGAGGGGCGGCGACCGCGGCCCTGCTCCAGCTCGATGTAGTACTCGACAGAAATCTGTGCCAGCTCGGCCACCTCGCCACGGCGCAGCCCCGGCACCCGGCGCCGGGACGACTCCGGCCGGCCGATGTCCACCGGGCTGACCGTCGCGCGGCGCGCCCGCAGAAACACACCCAGTTCGCTGTCTGCCACGGACAGACGATAACTCGCACCGGCCGGCCCGATCGTGGTGCTGTCAACCCTACGTTCGACAGCCTCTGGCTGACGTCCCCGCCACCGCCGACGATCGCGGAGTTCCATTCACACAAGAGGACGGACGCCATGAGCACGTACTCCGGCACCATCACCCGCTTCAGCCGCGGCGACACGACCTTTCACACCTTCACCGCACCCGAGGCGGGGTTCCGTGTCAACACCCACATCGTGGAGACCGCGACCGAGTTGACGGTCATCGACGCCCAGCTGTTGCTGCCGCTGGCTGAGGAGGTCGCCAACCTGCTCCGGGAGATCGGCAAGCCGGTGGCCCGGATCATCATCAGCCACAACCACCCCGACCACTACTCCGGCCTGCAGGTGCTGTCCGCGGCATTCCCGGCGGCCGAGATCCACGCGCTGCAGTCGGTTCGGGACTATATGGCCGAGTGGGCGCAGCCCACCCTGGACGCCCGCCGCGCCGCATTCGGCGACGTCATCGCCGCCCGCGCCGTCCAGCCGACCCACACGCTCCAGGTCGGCGAGACTACCTTCAGCGACCTGCGCCTGTCGGTCCAGGAGGTTGTCGACACCGAGGCGGACGCCACCGCGGTGATCACCTTCCCGGACCACCGGGTCGTCGCCCCGACCGACATGGCCGCCGCCCCCGGTCACCACTTGTTCCTCGTGCACGGCGACAAGCACAACGCCGAAAACTGGATCGCCTTCCTCGAGGCGCTGGGCGCCCGCACCGACGTGGACATGGTGCTGACCGGCCACGGCGAGAACACCGATCCCAAGGCGGCGGCCCGGTCAGGCATCGACTGGCTGAGGTTCGCGGCCAAGGCCCACGCCGATGCCGGCACCGCGGCCGAGTACGCCGAGCTCGTCAAGGCACAGCATCCCCACCACCGCGACCCGATCTGGGCCGACTTCGGTTCCCAGATGCTGTACGGGCTGATCAACCCGTGACGATGCTGACCTTCGACACGGCCAAGCGACTCGCCGACGCCGCCCTCGCCGAGGGCGCGGGCCGGCACACCGCCCCGCTCACCGTCGCCGTGCTCGACGCGGGCGGACACACGGTCGTGCTGTACCGGCAGACCAACTCGGGCATCGCCCGGCCGCAGATCGCCACGGGCAAAGCATGGGGAGCGCTCGGCCTCGGCTTCAGCTCACGGGGCGTGGCAGGCGCGGCCGGGCGGTTTCCCGAGTTCTTCAACGCCCTGGCCGCCGCCACCGGCGGCAAGGTGGTGCCCGCGCCTGGTGGCGTGCTGCTCCGCGACGGCCAGGGCGTGATCGTCGGCGCGGTCGGCGTCAGCGGCGACAACTCAGACGTCGACGAGGCCTGCGCGATCATCGCCGCCCGCAGCGTCGGATTCCAGCCGGAGCCACCAGATCCGGTTGCGTGAGGATCCACAGAGGACGATCTCGTGGTGCCGTTGCCGCCGCGGCCACTGACGGCGGCAACGGTCGCTCCCGGATCAGAACCTGAAGGTCGCCTCGTCCGGGGCGAAGTACGCGGCCTCATAAGTCCGCTCCGCGCCGCGGTGGCAGGTACTCCTGCCAAGGGCCGTCGTTTCAGCTCACGCGCCCAGTCGGCGTCAACGATGTTCAGCTCGGCGTCGCAGATTGCGCTGTGACAGGCCTGCGCATCCGTCGGGGCCGCGAGGGCCGCCGCCGCGTCGGCCATCGGCAGCAGCGCCGTGCTCACGGCCGGCAGATCCTGAAGCTGGTCGCCGGTGACGGGGTCACGAATGCACGGGGTACACGGAGTTGGCCGTTGCGAACATGCCAAGGCCCCCTGTCGGTCAGGACCGTGTCTATGGCGCGGCCGTTGCCAGCGTCCCAGGATTCGCACCGCACCTAGCCCGCGTCCTCAATCCGCGCGACCGCATGCGACACGCCGCTGCGGGGACCAGCTGGCCGCAGCCGCCAGATCGGTCATCCTCAGCCGCGGTGCGGCCGGCAGGCCAGGGCGGCCGAGCTCGGATTCCAGCAGACGGGCGGCGTGAAGGAACAGGAACACCGGAACGACCTGAGAAATCGAGCGGTGAAGCCCCATGTTCGGCTTCACCGCCCGTCGCCACTCAGATCGAATAAGACTGACACGTGTCGCGCGAGCTGTTCCAGATGTCCCAGAAGCACAGGTCGACCTTCGTTATGTGCCCGGTCCCCCAGAAGCTCTGCGAGGAAGTCTTGCTGTCACCCGTGGGATTCGTGATCGTCCGTTGAGTGCCGTTGCTGAACGTCACCGTGGCTGAGGAGTACGCGAGATCCCCGGTCCTGCCGTTATAGAGCCACAGCCACGCATCGGCCCCGTTCTCGGGACAGTTGTCCACCTGGGCCTGCGTTTTCTCGTTGATGGGCAGGGTGACGGGCCGCCCGCAGTTGAACGCCGAAGCCGGCGCCGCCGTCACCACGGCCGACAATCCGGCCGCGACCGTTGTCGCGGCCGCCGCCACCAGCACTCGGCGAATCGCTGTGCCACGCCGTCGACCACTCTGGTTCCGCATTGATTTCTCCATTATTCGGCGAATTACGACGCGCAAATACGCTATCTGCACCATAACAAGAGATCAACAGCGGCACGACAAATTGTCCAGAATACGAATCACATTGTCCATGATCGGCGCTGACGGTGTCCGTAAGTGTCGGCCGATCGTCGCGATCAGACTGCGGTACACCCAGAACATCGGATTGGGCGTACGGTCGTCGGCCATCACGCCGAAGTTCGGTGGCTGTGACCGCGTGACCAAGCTACGAGGTGAAGTCCACGGGGAAACCCTCTTGAGGCGGCCGAGCGAGCCGAGCTGCTGCGCCTACGCCGCCACGCGGCGGAACTGGAGACGAACAACGCCTTCCTGGTAAAGCCTCGGCGTACTTTGCCGCGACGCAGAAGAACCAGCACGGTTCGCTCTGATGGCCAAGTACGCTGGCCCCGACGACATCTCACCGGAGGGCACACGCTTTTCGGTGCGGCGTATGGCGCGGCTGCTGGGCGTGTCGACGTCTGGCTACTACGCGCACGTCAAACGGACCACGGCAGCAAATTGACGCCGCGACAGCAGGGCCGTGTCGACCTGGAGGTGAAGATCACCCAGGCGCACAAGGACTCGGACGGCACCTACGGATCGCCGCGGGTCACCGCTGAACTGCGCGACCAGGGCGAGGTGGTCACGGCGAAGACCGTCGCCGGCGGCGACAGCCACTCCTCGGGACCACTACAACTCGGACTTGCTCACGATGCAGACGGCGATCTGTCACACCGAGGCCGGGCAACCCCGTCGAGCCGCCGAGCTGTACCAGGAGTGGTTGTCCGCCAACAGTTTCTCACCCCTGGACTAAGGCTGGAACGAGACTCACCTCCGGCACGCGCTGCGTGAGTACGAGCGGCACTACAACCAGCACCGGACCCACCGCTCACTTGCCGCCGCGGCACCGTTGCGAGCCCGACCCCAGCCCCTTGAGCCCGACCAGATCGAACGCCTCACCGTATGCCGGCTGGACCGTCTCGGCGGAGTCATCCACGAGTATCGACATGCCGCTTGACCTGCATGGACGTAGTTTTCGGCACGCACAGAGTACCGCCCGGTCGGCCCAGTCCAGGCGAGGTTTCGGATTGTTCTGCGCAGCACGGCGACCTCGTGGCGTAACACGAGCAACTCGATGTCCTTGGACGCCGACGCGCGGCCGAGTAGCACCAGCAGGCCCACTAGCCGGAGGAAGATCAGGTAGAGCAGACGCAGCGCCATGGCCGGCGATCATGCCCTGCCCGTTGCGTGCTCGTTGCCGCAGGTCGGACGCGTGGACCGACTTCTGGAACCCCACAGGACAGCGTTGCTGATACCGAGAGCACCTCGCGCGTCGGCAGTCACGTCGACGCGGTTCTCGGCGTCAGCCCGTCACGGTCGCCGAGCGATCGGGTACAGGAGCTCGGCATGAGGTCGGGCCCACACATGAGCATGATCTGGCATCCGGTGGCGCAGCAGTCGTCCGGGGCGGGATCCAGACCCAGAACGCTGACAACCGACTCCGTCGCCGGCGCCTGGTGGCCACGTCCGCGAGACCTGGACACGGACCTGCCGGCGCCGGCCGGGATGCCCACCATCCGGCCCGACTGAACTCGTAGCGACCGGTTCCCGTTCAAGCTGCGGTGACCAGGCAACGGCCGCCCATCGACGACGGCCGTTCGTGCCGATCAGGCCGTTGTCCCCGTCGGCACGCGGACGGTGTGCGCCGCCTCGACCGACGGCGCCAGGATGAGCTCCTCGAGCTGCCGGATGATGGTCGCCGGCGGGCTCGGCTGCGGCTGGGCGAACACCGTCAGCAGTGTGTCCACGGACTGCTCGACGGTGAACCGCATCCCCGCGTACCGTCTCGCGCTCAGCGAGAGCGGCCCGCTGTCGATGGCCGCGCGGATACCCCATGCGAGCGTTTCCGCGTTGTCCGGAGCGATGAGCAGCACCCCGCCGCAGTCGGTCTCGGGAAGACCGCCGTCGTCGGACGCGATGACCCGGCATCCGGAGTGTTGGGCCTCGATCGAGACGATGCCGAAGGTCTCGTGCCAGTACTGACTGTTGGACGGCATGACCACGATGTCGTGCTCGGTCATCAGCGCCGCCATCGAAGCCGGCGTCCTGCGGGTGGTGACGACGGTGATCGCGGGATGTTCCCGGAGCAACCGCTCGATGATCTTTCCCTGCGGCTTGTCCGCGCCCGCGGTCGTCGCGGTGAACGTGAGTGCCACGTCCTGCTCGATGACGTCGATGTGCAGGGTTTCCAACAGGGTGTAGATGCCCTTCTCCGGGCTGAGCCTGCCCGCGAACAGGACGCGGGTCGTCCCGGTCCGGTTGTCCGGTCGGGCCTGCGCGGCGAAACACGGCTCCGCGAACGGGTACACGACGTTGATCGTCGACACGTCGACGTCCAGGTAGCTCGACCACAGCGAGGCCGCGTACCGGCTGGTGGCGATCAGTGCGCGGTCTCTGGTCCCCTCGATGGCGAACGCCCGGTGCTGTTCCCGGATCGGCGGTGGGTTGTGCAGGATCAGGAACGCGGGGCGTCTGGTGGGCACCGGGTGCGGTTCGTTGACGAAGACGACGGTGCCGTCGAGCGCGCCGACTGCGGCCAACGTCGGCAGTGACAGGAAGGGGATGTCGACGAAGTCGTCCCGGCCGTCGTCGGTGCCGAGGCCGACCGTGACCACCTGCGCCGGCACACCACGCCGAGTCAGTTCTCGGACCTGGCCGACGGTGTAGTTCTCCGAGCCGCCGGTACCGGCGGGCAGTGGATTGCCTGGCGACCAGATGAACGATATCAACGCGTGCCGTCCTGTGTTCGGTGTTCGGATCTCGACGGGCGGCGAAGGCAACGGGCCGAGGCTGGCGTGAAGGGAGGGCTGCGAGGACCGCCGGCAGGCCCGCGACGGGGCCTCGGCGTGATCCGTTGGCGAAACGCTCGAAACCAGGATGTCGTTGGTAATCAAGGACATTCTCGATGGTGAGCGATGACAGCCGATCGAAGGCTAACACAGCCGTAGCGGTCGCTGAGCCTGCCGGCCCCGCTGGGCAGGGCGTAGGGTTGGACGGGCTGAGAGCTCTCCGCGCGCTGGCAGCCAAGCCGGCGCCGTCCTCGGCGTTCGCCGCATCGGCCGTCGGTGGCCGGGACAGGAGTTCCGACATGACGTCGGGCTCGCGGCTGCACAGCGCGCACCAGCTCAGACTCAGGCTCAGGCCCAAAGCGCCGAGGACGGGATACGTCGACGGCCATCAGCGGATCAGTCTGCTCGTGGCGCCTGCCGACGCGGCCGAGAACGACGCCCACGACGCGCTGATGAAGGCCGGCGAGCGCGGCAACGCGGACAGCCCCGCGCGGCTGCTCACCGTCGCGGGCATCCTGGTCCGCGGCGCCTCGGCGGAACCACTCGGGGCGCGGTGATCGCGACAGCAACGAACACCGAGGTGGTCTCAGAAGCCCGCAACGGGGATGGCGCCGTGCACGTCGAGGTCGAGTTCCGTCCAGACGGCGGAGCGTGGTCAGGTCGAGGTCGACGAAGGTACGCGCCGTCGACGTGTGGATCGGTCAGCTGAGGTGGCGGCCGTGTTCGATGTCCTCGATGAGGACGGGGTGGGCGGGCTTCCAGTCCAGGAGTTGCTGGGTGATAGTGCTGGAGGCAGGCATGGCGGTGGTGCTGATCTGGGAGGACGAGCATCCCGCCGAATTCCTCGGCGGGCAGGGTCCGTGCAGGCAGGGTGAGGTTGCGGCCGACGGCCTCAGCGATCTCGTGGCGGGTACGCCTTCATCGCCGATGGCGTCGAGTTCAGCGACCACATCGAAGCCCGCTCGGAGATCGCGCCGTAAGTGGACCCCCGACGGCCAGCAGCGTGACCGTGCCGCTGCCAGCAGCGGCCGACCACCAGCGGTCCGCTGTCACCAGGCGCCACAGTCAGCTATCCCGCTGATGCTTCTGCCGTCCTCTCCGCGGGAATCGCACACGGATGCGTGCCTGTTTGACCATCTGCTCCGTGCGGGCGTACGCGGCATACGCCTGCCGGTCGGCCGGCGTCAGCGGCGCGTCGCCGACAAAGGGGGCCAGCAGGCTGCGCGGCCACATCCGCAGCACACGCACGGCGTTGATCTCGGCGCCGAGCACAGCGACCGTCGCCCCGAGATAGAGCCAGATCATCAGCCCGATGACCAACCCGAACGCACCGTAGATCGCGCTACTCCCCCGCAGCTCGTGTTCCAGCAGATAGGTGCCGCCGATCTGAAGCCCCTGCCAGAGCACAGTCGACACGATCACCCCGGGCAGCAACTGCCCCGGCGTGATGTCTCGTGCCGTCAGGACGCGGAACGCCAGCAGGAACAGCAGCACATTGACCACGAGCGCGCCGAGATTGGCCAACAGGGCGACGACCACGTCGTTCGAGCCCAGGTCCGAGGCGACCGTGGTCACCCCGGTCAACCCGGTCGTGAGCAGCACACCGAGGCCGAACGTGGCCAACAGCAGCAGCCCCCGGACATAGAAACCCAGCAGTCCGGGCCGGCGCACCCGCGGCACGGCCCAGATCTTGTTCAGCACGGCCTGGCCGGCGCCGGCCACTCCCAACGCGCCGTACAGCGCGGCGGCCGAGCCGAACGCCACAGCGAAGACGTTGCCCTGCACAGAATGCACGTTCGACACAAGCTGCTGTCCGAGCACCGGGAAATCCACCAGCGCCGAGTGCAGCACCTGCTGCTGCAGCGCGTCGTCGTTCTGCATGACGAAGCCAAGCATGGTCACCAGGAGCAACAGGAGCGGGAACAGCGACAGGAATCCGTAGTACGTCAGCAACGCGGCCAAGTAGTAACCCTGGTCGTCGACGAACTTGTAGCAGACCGCAAGCGCGAAGCCCGCCCAGTGATGCCGCTGCTGGAACTCGTCGATCCGAACCGCAACCAATCCGCCACCCCGCTCCGCTCGATCTCCCGGCGGTATACCCGGCAAGCGCCCGCTCCTACCTTCAGATGGCGACCGCCGTTACCACCGCCTCCCAGCAAGAGACCGCTGGGCGGCCACGGCGATGTCCACCGACGCGGCGAACCCCTCCGTAGTTTCATTGCGGCATCGGACGGTGGCCCGCAGGGTGATCGACCTCCATCGACGACCTCGGTGCCGATCCGGAGGTCGGCGACACTCGACACCGCGATGCGTTCCCGGAAAGTGCGGCGAGTTCGTGGTCAGAGTTCAGCCAGGTGAGGAAACAACGCGTGAAGGTCGCGGGACATCGGCAGCACGAGTTGCCAAGCGTGTATCGGCAACGGCGGGAGAAAGAAAGCCGCATGACCGCCGCAATCATCTTCCTGCCACGCCGAGGATACCTCACCTTATGACCGAACGTCCCCGTCTGCCAACAGTTCCGGCGAAATCCGTTCCACTGTGGCGGCGGCGAGCGCCCGCACGAACTCCCCGGGAGTCGCCGAGCCTGCCCACAGTGCACGTTGCCGGTCCGCACCCGTGCCCGCGACGGCGACGCCGATGGCAAGCCGGCCCACCTCGTCACCGTCGCCCGTCACCGCCAGGCCCGGCCGTAAGTGCGCCAGGAAGCGCTCGAACAGGACACGCTGTGGCACGGCGTCGCCGGCGACCACGTCGACACCTGGGCCGTCAAGTCCGTACCGGGCAGCAGCGGTCAATGCGGCGCTGATCGTCTCCGTACGCACGGGCGGCGCCGGCCGCCCATCGCTGAACTCTTCGACGGCCGTCGCCACCATCGCCCGGACCAGGCCGGCGAGCAGCACGGCCTCGTCCACCGACAGACACACATCGGTGATCCGGATCTCCACCGTCGGATATCTCGGCGACAGGCGGGCATACAGGTGTACGCCGCGCGGGTCGATGGCGGCGCCGCCGGCCACGAGCGTCCGCACCGACGCGTCGTACTGGTCGGCGTCGGCCCAGATCTCCGGCGGTCGCGCAGTCGGCCATCGCGACCACAGAGGATGCCGCCAACTCGCCCATCCGGTGTCCCGGCCGAGCGCATACGGCGAGTTGGCGCTGATCGCCAGCAGCTGCGGCAGCCACGGCCGCAGGCGGGACAACACCTGGATGCCGAGTTCACGGGAGGGCAGGCCGATGTGGACGTGACAGCCACACGTCCCGGCACTGCCGACGAGTTCCGGGAACCGCGCCGCGAGTGCCCGGTAGCGTGGCCGGTCCGTGACCGCTGACGACCCGGTCCGTCCGGCGAACGGCATCACACCGCTGGCCACGGGCAGGCAGCCGACACGATCGGCCGCGGCGGCCAGCAGGGCGCGCAGCCGGCCCAGGTCGGCGCGAACCTGACCGAGCCCCGCGCAGACGGCGGTCGCCGTCTCGATCTGGTACCGCATGAACTCGGCCTCGACGGCCGGCTCGCCGTCGAGCAGACGCAGCATGTCAGGTGCCGCGGGCAGGACGCGTCCGGTTGCCGCGACCACCAGGAGGAACTCCTCCTCGACGCCGATCGTGAACGGCAGTTCGACTGCTGCGGCCATCGTGCCGCTCCCCTCCCTCGGGCGAGCTCCGGTGCGGAGCCGGCGTGGCGCGAGTCCCGCCGAATCGGGGCGAACGGGTGTTGGGTCTCGTGCTCTCACGGGAACGCGAAAATCGGCCGACCTCGGCGAGTGCGGCGATCACTGCGTACAGGCCTGCCATCAGGGACGGCTGTCGCGGGGTCCGAACGACACCTGGCCCGAGTGTAGCCGCAATCGCGGGGTTCAGCGCCGCCGCCGAGGCGGGCCGCGTTCCGCACTGTCCGCTATGGACTTCGAGGTGCCGTTTCCGTTGATCCGACGGTCCATTGTGGACGTGAACGACCATCGGCGGCGGTTGGCGGCCGACGGGGGTTGCCCACAAGGCGTAGGGTGAGGGTGTCGCTCGGGCCCCTGGTGGCGTGAGGGCCACACTCCTGCGGGTGGCGGCCGCGAGTCGGCTTCTTCATGACCGGGCTTGGCGCTGACGGGTCAACGGCCTCCGGTCGGACGCAGTGCGCGCTTCAGCGACGGCGCGTCGCGGTCCGGTTCTCACAACACGCGGCGACGCGGTCTGCAACGGGTCTGGCGCTCCGGTGACGGATTGTTCATCCGACGAAAGGACAAGGTGCCCCATGCCCGCAGGCCCGCAACCGACTCCCCCTGCCGCGCACACGGAGCACGCCGTCACCGCACCGAAGATGATGGCGGTCATCCACGACCGATACGGACCGCCCGACGCACTGCACGTCAGGGACGTCGACAGGCCCGTCGTCGGCGACAAAGAAGTGCTGGTGCGCGTGCACGCAGCCGCGTTGCACATCGGCGACTGCTTCGGCGTGCGCGGCGCGCCGCTGCCGATGCGAATGGCGAGCGGCTTGCTCAAGCCCAAATACGGCGTGCCAGGAATCGACGTCGCGGGGCGCGTCGAGGCCGTCGGCGACGCCGTTGAGAAATTCGAAGTGGGCGACGAGGTATTCGGGGCGTGCCATGGCGCCTGCGCGGAGTACGCGCGCGCCAGCGAGGACCAGCTGGCGCCGAAGCCGGCGAGCCTGACGTTCGAGGAAGCGGCGGCGGCGCCCACCTCCGGTGTCGCGGCCCTGCACGGCCTGCGCGCCGCCGGAAGGCTGCGACCAGGGCAGAAGGTTCTGATCAACGGCGCGTCCGGCGGCGTCGGCACGTTCGCCGTGCAGATCGCCAAGGCGCTCGGCGCAGACGTCACCGGCGTCTGTGGCAGCGCGAACCGCGACATCGTCCGCCTGCTCGGCGCCGACCGTGTGATCGACTACACCGAACTGGACTTCACCCGCGGCCCCCAGCGCTACGACCTCATCCTCGACAACGTCGAGAACCACACCCTGGCGGACTGCCGACGCGCACTGACGCCCAACGGCACCCTGGTGCTCAACAGCGGCACGGGGGTGCGTGGAATCAGGCTGATGGCCCGCCTCGTCACGCCGCTCGTGCTGTCGCCATTCACCCGGCAGACGCTGCGCCGGTTCCTCTCCGCCCCGAACCACCGGGACCTGCTCGTGCTCAAGGCTCTCATCGAGGACGGCAAGCTCACCCCGGTCATCGACCGGACCTACCCGCTGGCCGAGACGCCGGCGGCGCTCCACCACATCGAAGGAGGACACGCCCGCGGAAAAGTCGTCGTCAGCGTGCTCGCATCCTGACCAGCCCGTGCCGGATCGCGTTGATCCAGGTTCCACCCGTGTGCGGCCATCAACGCCGCGCCCCACTCTGGAAGGCCGGTCATCCATGACTCGAACCTACGGTTTCCTCAGCACCTATCCGCCGACACAGTGCGGCCTGGCCACGTTCAGCTCCGCGCTACGTCGGCATCTGACCACACCATGGTCGACGGGCTCGAACGACGTCGTGCGCGTGGTCCACGCCCCGTCCCCGTCCGACCGACCCGAGGTCGTTCACCAGCTGGTGAACGGCACGCCCGGCGGCACGAACGCGGCCGCCGCTGCGCTGAACCGCACCGATGTCGCCATCGTCCAACACGAGTACGGCATCTACGGCGGCCCCGACGGCGAGGACGTGATCGAGGTGCTCGCCGGTCTGCGCGTCCCGGCCATCGTGGTGCTGCACACCGTGCTGGGCTCACCCACCCGCAACCAGCGACGGGTCCTCAACGAGGTCGTCGCCCACGCGGACGCGGTCGTGACGATGTCGGACACCGCCGCGCACCGGCTGCTGGACGGCTACACCGTGCCGGAGCCCGCCAGTCTCGTCGTCATCCCGCACGGCGCGGTCACCGCCAAGCACACCGGCGGCACCTCCGGGCAGGCCGGCGGCCGACCGATGATCCTGACCTGGGGTCTGCTGGGCCGGGGCAAGGGCATCGAATGGGCGATCCCGGCGATCGCCGGGCTGCGTGGGCTCACCCCGCCGCCGCGCTATCTGGTGGCGGGTCAGACCCATCCGCAGGTGTTGCTGCACGAGGGCGAGGCGTACCGGTCGAGCCTGATCGCCCAGGCCGGCGTGGTCGGCGTGGCGGACATGGTGGAGTTCGACTCCGTCTATCGCGACGACGCGGCGCTGGCCGAGCTGGTCCGGCAGGCCGATGTCGTGCTCCTGCCTTACGACTCGCCGGAACAGGTCACCTCCGGTGTGCTCATCGAGGCCGTCGCGGCACGGCGCCCGGTGGTAGCCACCCGGTTCCCGCACGCGGTCGAACTGCTCTCCGGCGGCGCCGGTCTACTCGTCCCGCACCGGGACCCCAAGGCGATCACGGCCGCGCTGCTGCGGGTGTTGGCCGAGCCCGGCCTGGCGGCCGGTATGGCGGCCAAGGCATCGAGCCTGGCCCCGAGTCTGCGCTGGCCCGCAGTGGCCGCACGGTACCGGGAGCTGGCGGACAGCCTGGTCGCGTCCCGTACCGACCTGCCGGTGTGACCGGCTTCGAGCTGAGCTACGAGCACCTCTACCGCCTCAGCGACGACACCGGGTTGCACGAACACGCCATCGGCCCCCTCCCTCGTCGTGGGCACGGGTACTGCCTCGACGACGTCGCACGCGGACTGGTGGTGCTGTGCCGCGAAACCGAGCCATCCGACGCCGTGGTCCGCCTACTCGAGCGCTATCTCGCCTTCGTCGTGCACGCGCAGGACACCGAAGGGCGCTTTCACAACCGGCTGGGGTACGACCGGCGCTGGGAGGACGGGCCGGGCTTGGGCGACTGGTGGGGCCGTGCCCTGTGGGCCTTGGGCACCGCTGTGGCCCGTGGCCCCGCTCCGTGGGTACGCCAGACCGCGCTGGCCCGCTTCGAGGCGAGCGCCGCGCACCGCCCGCCGTCGGCGCGGTCGATGGCCTTCGCCGCGCTCGGCGCCGCCGAGGTCCTGGTGGACCGACCCACGCACGGACTGGCCATCGCGCTGCTGGCGGACGCCGCCGCCGTGATCGGCGGTCCGCGTCCGGACCCCGAATGGCCCTGGCCCGAACACCGGCTGTACTACGCGAACGCGCTGCTGCCCGAGGTGCTCATCGCCGCCGGCAACGCCTTTGCCGACAAGAAGATCCTTGCCCGCGGCCTGCGGCTGCTCGACTGGTTGCTGACCGTGGAGACCCGTGGCGGTCACCTGTCGCCCGTCCCGGTCGGGGGCTGGCAGCTCGGCGAGCCACGCCCGGCGTTCGACCAGCAACCCATCGAGGTCGCCGCCGTCGCCGACGCCTGCGCCAGGGCGTTCGCCGTCACCGGCGACCAGCTGTGGGCCGACGGGTGCCGACTGGCCGGCGACTGGTTCCTCGGCGACAACGACGCCGGCATCCCGTTGCACGATCCGCACACCGGCGGCGGCTACGACGGGCTGCACCGGTTCGGCCGCAACGAGAACCAGGGCGCGGAGTCGACGCTCGCGTTGATCTCCACCCTTCAGCACCATCGACAGTTCGCCAAGGAGCTCCGTTGACCACTTCACCGGGCCTCGACCCCGCCCTGGCCGTCCGCACGCCGCTGCGGCTGCTGCCCCACCCCCGCCGGGTGATCACGAAACTGTTCATCCCCGGTGAGGAACGACCCGAGCACGACAGCCGCTCCGCCGCCGTGATCCGGCGCGTGCTGGCCATGGACGAGCAGACCGTGACCGAGACGCTGCTGCGGACCACGCGGCTGTTCGCCGGGCGCCATCCACGTCTGGCGGACACTTTCGCCGAGCACTTCGACATCGTCAGTCACCGCCTCGACAAGCGGCTGGACGTGTCAGCGCAACGCCGGCAACTGATCGGCGCGTACTTCACCCACGAGTACGCGGTGGAGGCCGCCGCGCTGTGCAACCCGTCGATGGTCACTCACCCCGACCAGTCCGGCCTGGCCGACGGCGAGCTGCGGTTCGTGCTGAGCGTGCGGGGCATCGGCGAGGGGCACCTGTCCTCGATCGGTTTCCGCACCGGCGTGATCGGCGCGGACGGTCAACCACGCTTCGACCCGCCTCGCCGTTTCCTCACCGTCGGTCGGTCCCGTCCTCCCGTCTACGAGCGGGCGCTGTTCGACGGCAAGCTCCTCGACTTCGGCCACGACGACGAGATCCGCGTCGTGCTGCGCCGCCGCCTGCCGGAACGGTTCACCACGGCCGAACTCGACGAGGTGCTCGACGAACTGCACCCGCGGCTGGTGTCACGGCCCAGCGCGTACCGGACGATCGAGCAGATCCGGTGGATCGCCGCCAACAACTACGTCACGGAATTTCCCGACGACAGTTGGCTGAGCGAACGCGTGCTGTGGCCGACCGGTCCTGCCGAGTGCCAAGGCATGGAGGACGCGCGGTTCACCCGGTTCGTCCACGACGACGGCACAGCGACCTACTACGCCACCTACACGGCGTACGACGGTGACGCGGTGACACCGCAACTGTTGCACACCCGGGACTTCCGCACCTTCGACGTCTCGCAGATGACGGGGGCGGCCGCCCGGAACAAGGGCATGGCGCTGTTTCCGCGTCGTGTCGGCGGCCGGTTCGTCGCGCTGTCCCGCGGCGACGCCGAGAGCACCAGCATCGTGACATCCCAGAACATCCAGACCTGGCAGGATCCGCAGACGCTGCAGGCCCCGGCCCGGGACTGGGAACTGGTGCAGGTGGGCAACTGCGGCTCGCCGATCGAGACCGAGCACGGCTGGCTGGTGCTCACCCACGGCGTCGGCCCGATGCGGGTCTACTCCATCGGCGCCATGCTGCTCGACCTCGACCATCCCGAGCGGGTGCTCGCCGCGCTGCCGGAACCACTGCTGAGCGCGGACGCCACCGAACGCGACGGCTACGTGCCCAATGTCGTCTATTCCTGCGGCGGACTGCTGCACCGCGACACCGTGGTCATTCCCTACGGCGCCAGCGACGCGACGATCGCGGTGGCCACCGTCGCACTGCCGGAACTACTCGATCGGATGCGCCGCGCCTGAACCGAAATCGAAGTGACAGGCTGACTTCAGGCCCGAGAGCCACGGTAGCGGAGCCGCGGAGCAGGACACGCCGACTGCTCGACGCCGTCGCTGGAGTCGCTCGACGACGGCGGAACACGCACGTCGGTGGCCGTCGGCGACGCCATGCCGGCACCGCTGAACCTGTGTGACTTCGTCGAACGCCCGCAGTCGTTCGGTGTCCCGCCGGGCCAGCCGCACAGTCGACTGGCCAATGTGGACGAACGACGACGCGGTCGGGCGGCGCCTTCGACGTCCGGTCCGAGCCCGGCTCGGGCCTGTCGGTGCGATGGGCCGTTCCGTTGACACCGTCGGGGACCTGACGCCCAAGCCGACCGAGGACACTGGTCCCCGGGCCTTGTGACGCGCCACGGCATGGTCGCGGCTCCAGCCGACTACTTGTTGGCGTTGAACGAGATCGGTACCCGGTGCGGCGACATGGACTTCTCGATCGGCCCGTGGATCTCCAGGATGCCATTGGTGTAGCTCGCGCTCACCTTGGTGGCCTCGACAGCGGCCGGCAGCGCCACGGTGCGGGACACGCCGCCATAACGGAACTCGCTCTGCTGGCCGTCGTGCTTGGCCTGCTCGCGCTTCGCGGAGATGGTGAGGGCGCCGTCCGCTGAACGGCAGGGCGGACTCGAGCCAGGCGAAGATCTCGGGCGCCACGGCACTGGCGGCATAGCGAGTCATCGTCGTCATGTTCACTCCTTCTGTTCGGTCGTTCCGGGTGATGACTCAAGACGACGCCCCCGCCCACAATTCCGGCAGGCGCCGAAGCGCCCGGCTTGTGTCGAGACGCCAATCACCTTGCCGGAAAAGAAAAGTGAAACCGCGCGCCGTTGGCTCCGCAGGCGTACAGTCGAAGTCAGCGACACCGCGTCGGCTGCGGCCGGACGGAGGTCAGCCGATGGTCATCTCCGTGTTCCTGTTCGCCGACCACGAGGTGGTTCGACGCGGTATCTTGCCGTTGCTCGACACCGAGCCGGACATCCTCGTCGTCGGCGAGGCGGCGACCGCGGCCCAGGCGCTGGCGCGGATCCCCAGGCCGTGTCCAGATGGGGCGATCCTCGACGTGCGGTTGCCCGACGGACACTGTGTGAGCGTCTGCCGGAGATCCGGTCGTCTATCGAGCCGCCACCGACCTGTCTGATGGCCGGCGCGGCGGGCTATCTGCTCAAGCAGGTGACGGGCACCGAGCCGACCGGCGCTGTGCGCGCGGTCGTCGGCGGCGAGTCGCTGCTGGCCCCGCGAGTCGCGGCCACCGTGCTCGCCCGGCTGCGACGCCGTGGCGGCGCGCAGGACCCGCGCTACGCGTCGCTGAGCCGCAGGAACGCCGCATCCTGGAGCTGATCGCCGGGCAGCCGCACCTGGCCGGGAAGACGGTGAAGAACGACGTCTCGTCGGTCCCGCACAAGCTGGGCTTCGCCCACCGCACCGAGGCGGCGGTCTACGCCACCCGCCGGCGACGCGACTGACCGCCCTGATTTCTCCTACGCCACAACGAGGTGCACCATGAACGTTGTCATCATCGTCCTTGTCGTCGTCGCGCTGATCCTGCTGGCGACCGCGCTGAAGATCATCAAACAGTACGAGCGGGGCGTGTTGTTCCGCTTCGGCCGGGTGCAGGGCACCCGCGAACCGGGCCTGCGCGTGATCATCCCGTTCGTCGATGTGCTGCGCCGGGTGGCGCTGCGGATCATCACGATGCCGATCCAGTCCCAGGGCATCATCACCCGCGACAACGTCAGCGTCGACGTCTCCGCCGTCGCCTACTTCCGGGTCGTCGACGCGGTGAAGTCCGTCGTGGCGATCGAGAACGTCAACGCGGCCATCGACCAGATCGCCCAGACCACCCTGCGCAAGGTCGTCGGCCAGCACACCCTGGACCAGACGCTGTCGGAGACCGACAAGATCAACCTCGATATCCGCAAGATCCTCGACGTCGCCACCCTGGACTGGGGCGTCGAGGTCACTCTGGTTGAGCTCAAGGACATCCAGCTGCCCGACACCATGAAGCGCGCGATGGCCCGCCAGGCCGAGGCCGAGCGGGAGAAGCGTGCCAAGATCATCAACGCCGAGGGCGAGTTGCTCGCGGCCGCCGCGCTCGGCGAGGCCAGCGACGTCATGGTCGCCCACCCACTCGCGCTGCAACTGCGCAACCTGCAGAGCCTGGTCGAGATCGGCGTGGACAAGAACACCACCGTCGTGTTCCCCGCCCCGCTGATGAGCACCATCGGCGAGCTCGGCTCGTTCCTCGCCCGCGAGACCGCGGCCGCGAGCCAGGCCGGGCAGACGACGGCGCCCACGCCGCGCATCGCCAACGGCGCCGGGGAGTACGACCGGGCCGTGCCCGCCCCCGGCTCGGTCCAGTAAACCCTACCGACGACGGGATCCGTCCGGCCGACCACAGCCGGGCGGTACGGGCCGATGACCACCCGAATGTCCGGTGCGCCAGGCACTTTCGTGCCTCGCCGAACTGTGCGACGGTGAGGTTTCCGACCATCCGAGACCCTGATGGCCCGTTTCCGGTGTGATCAGGAGGTGTGGGATGCGCGCGACTCGTGACATGGGCGTCCGGAGCCCCGATGCGACAGCCGTCGACGAACAGTGATGACCGAACACGGGCATGGCCGCGCCGGGGCCTCACCGCACCAGACGGTCACCCGGCCCCGGGAACCCGGACGATGCCCGCGACGGCAGGGCTGTGAGGAACTGACGTGAGAGCACAGGACGTGATGAGCAGCCCCGCGGTGACGCTGCACCCCGAGCTGTCCGTTCGGGAGGCGGCGAAAATACTGTCGGCCAACGGGTTCACCGCCGCGCCCGTCGTCGACGGCAACGGACGGCTACTCGGCATGGTCACCGAGACCGACCTGGTGGGCGACCGCATCCTGCCGGACGGCCGCAGCCGCATCTGGCGGGAAGCGGAGCCCTTGGTCGATCCCCCGGCGAGCAAGCCCGCTGCCACCGTCGACGAGGTGATGACCAAGCCCGCCGTCAGTGTCACGCCGGACACCGACGTCCGCGACGTCGCCCGGACGATGCTCGCCGCCCAGGTCCGCAGCGTCCCCGTCGTGGACGCCATGGGCGTCATCGGCGTGCTCACCCGGCACGACCTGCTGAAACTGGTCGCCAGAGACGACATGTCGATCGCGGCGGCCGTACGGTCCCATCTGGCCGCCTACCGTGGCCGTGACCACTGGACCGTGTCGGTGCACGACGGCGCCGTCACCATCGTCGACGATCTGGATGACGCGACCGACCGTCACGTCGCCAGGGTCATCGCCGAGGCGGTCGCCGGCGTCGGCTCGGTCGAGGTCAGCGCCCGCCGGCACGAGTCGTCCCGATGAACCCCGTCCCGATGGTCCGCCAACTGCGCACAGCGGACGGCCCCGCCGTGCGCGAACTGCACGACGACCTCTCCGAGCGCGACACCTACCTCCGATTCTTCACACTTCGGCCCGCCCGCCTGCCACAGTTCGTCGACCGACTGGTCAGCGACGTCGCGCGCCGGGCGGCCATCGGCGCGTTCGTCGACGACCGACTCGTCGGCGTGGCCAGCTACGAGGTGGCCTCGAACTCGGTCTCGGCGGACATCGCCGTTGTCGTGGCGCACCGCGCGCGGACCCAGGGCATCGGCACGATTCTGTTGCGGGACCTGGTGTCCTTGGCGCAAGCGGCCGGGCTGCGGCGATTCACGGCGGAGGTGCTCGTCGAGAACACCGCGATGCTGCGGGTGCTGCGCGACTGCGGCCGGCCCAGCACCGTCACGCGAGCCGGCTCGGTGAACCATGTCGTCGTTGAACTGGACGCCGCGTGGGCCGCCGACGCGTGAACGGTCCGTGCCGGGGAGGCGCAGGCCTCCGGGATATGCCCGGCATCGAGAACAGGATGGGGACATGACGTTCACCCAGCTACAGAACGACAGCCAGCTCAAGACCGCGATCATGGACGAGCTCGCGTGGACCGCGAGCGTTGACGCCGACCGGATCGACGTGGCGATCACCGACGGCGCCGTGACGCTGTCGGGTGACGTGCGTTCCTATCCCGAGCACGAGGCCGCGCTGCACGCGGCGATGCGGGTACACGGCGTCGTGGCCGTGGCCGACGAGATGGTGGTGCGGCACACCTCGGACGTGCCCGACGACAGCGACCTCGCCCGCGAGGCAGCGGCCGTGTTCGACCATCTGACCGTGATCCTGCCGCGCGGCTCCGTACAGACCAGCGTGCACGATCACGTGATCACCTTGTCCGGCGCGGTGACCTGGCAGTACCAGCGTGAGGCCGCCCAGCAGGCCGTGACCGCGCTGCCCGGCGTGACCGGCGTGCACAACATGATCACTCTCAAGCCGACCGTCGAGGTATCTGGGCCGGACGCCAAGACCCGGATCACCGCGGCACTGGTGCGCGACGCACAGGTGAACGCGCGACGCATCCACATCGACGTCACCGGCAGCAAGATCAGGTTGACCGGCTCCGTGTCCTCGCTCGCCGAACGGCGGCAGGCCGAGCACGCGGCCTGGTTCACACCGGGAGTCACCCACGTCACCAATGAGTTGAGCGTCGCTCGCTGACGGGTGACGAGGCCGGCGATCGTTGCTGGCCGAGGGAAAAGTGATCACGCCTGCACACGGCGAATGCGGCAACCAGACACGAGGAGACGAGCCAGCCATGACAAGTCAGGTCCCCGCCGACACGGCGCCGGAACGTGTCACCGTCGGCACCGACGGCTCGTACTGGGGCGACCGCGCGCTGTCCTGGGGAACGGAACACGCACGGCTGCGCGGCGCCCGGCTGCGGGTGCTACACCCGGCGACCGACGACCCGGTGTCGACGTTGGCGCACGCGAGTGCGACCAGCGACCTGGTGGTGATGGGCTGCCGGGGTCACCGGCATCGGCTACTGGGTCTCGGCGAGGCGGTGCTGCCCACAGTTGCGGCGGCGCACTGCGACGTGCTGGTCGTACGTGGCAGGGGCGCGGCCCAACGCGGTGAGAACCGGTGCGTCACCGCGATGGTCAGCGGCGGCCGGGACGACGTGACCGTCGTGGAGCACGCGGCCGCCATGGCGACCTCCCATCACGCGCGCATGGAAGTCGTTCACGCGGAGCCGCCCACCACCTTGGACGACAGCGTGTTCGCCGAGAAGCTGCGGATGGAGACCCTACGACTGCGGACCACGGTGACCACGGTGCGGACGCTGCCGCACGAGGTGATCGCCAACAGCGACGGTTCCGACCTGATCGTGCTCGGTCGGGGCCAATCCGCCGGTCGGCCGTCGAATCCGGGCGTCGTCACGAAGACGGCGCTGCACCACGCCCCGTGCCCGGTCCTCGTCGTGCACCCGGCCACCCAGCGAGCACGCGTCGCCGGACCAGGCGAAATGCCGTAACGTCGACCGGGTTGGTTGATGCTGCTCCAGCCCCTGGCGGCGCCGGTGGACGTCGGAGGAGCGGTCATGATCGTCAGTCAAGTCCCGTCGCAGCGGTCACCAGTCCCGGGACCCGATGGCGTCGGCATCGACGACCTGCCGGTGCTGTTCTCCTATCCGCCACTGCACGGATCGACGCTGCACAGCCTGCTGTTCCCGGTGGTCGTCCGTTGCACGGCGTGCGACCGCTCGGGCCACAGCGTGCTGGTCGCGACCCACACCGCAACCGGCGAGATCCTCTGCGCCGCCTGCTACGGCGTTTCGGCCCAGGCGGCGGCCGCGGTCCTGGATGGCTGAGCCGCCGCTCCTCACACCAACTGGTCCACTGTGATGAAGTTGAGTGGCGTCCGGCCCGGCTCGTTCCCGCTCAGGCACCACTGTGGGAGTCTTGGTGACAGACGCGGCGTGTGGCCGCGTCGTCTACGACATCGTGTCATCCGACCACCCCAGACCACTGGTGGCTCGCCCCGGTGCGATCAGGAGGTGCGGATGGGCGCCACGGCGTTGCTCTCGGCGACGGCCACCCAGCGGTCACCGACCACGAACGAGGCTCCGGCCTTGGGATACCTGCGCACTCTGAGCTGGATTGCGCGCCGGCCGCGCCCGGTCGCCTCGACGCTGATCCTCCTGGCATCTGCCGACCGCGGCCCGTGACGAGACGGGCACGTGGACGCTGTGAGTGCCTACTATCTTTCACCGCGGCAGGACGGGCGGCGCCGTGACCGAGAACCATCGGCTGCGGTTGCGCGCGCTGCTCGCGGTCAACGGCGACCACACCGTCGGCGCGCTGACCCGGATCTGCTCGCTGGCGGTGCGGGAACTCCAGGTCGACGGTGTCGGCGTGACGCTGGTCAGCCGGGCCGGCACCGCCCACGCCCAACAGCGCCTGGTGCACGCCAGCGACCCCATCTCCGCCCGACTGGAGGACCTCCAGTTGACCGTCGGCGAAGGCCCGGGGCTGACCGCGGTCACCTCCGGCGCCCCGGTGCTCGTGCCCGACCTGGCCGCGGCCCGCGCCCGCTGGCCGGCCTTCTGCCCCGACGCCCAGCACATCGGCGCCGCCGCCCTGTTCGCGTTCCCACTGACTCTCGGAGCGATCGCCCTGGGCTCGCTGGACTGCTACCGCACCACACCCGGCGCGCTGAGCTCCGACCACGTCGCCCACGCGTTGATGCTGGCCGAGATGGCGTTCGAGGCGCTGCTGTCCGAGGTCGCCGGGCGCGCTCCCGACGACGTCGGCTGGATCTCCGACATCCACGCCGAGGTCCATCAGGCCACCGGCATGGTCAGCTACCAGCTCGGTGTCAGCGTGCAGGCGGCACTGCTCCGGATCCGGGCCTACGCCTACGTCCACGAACTGGCCGTCGCGGTGGTGGCCCGGCGGATCGTCGACCGCAGCCTGCTACTGGACACCGAGAACTGAACAGCAACGCGATGCGAAGGGAGCACGGGTGAACGACCATCACGAACAGCGGCTGGCACGGGTGTTCGTCGAACTGGCGGACACCCTGGTCGATGACTTCGACATGCTGGAGTTCCTGAGCATGCTCGTCGGGCGGTGCGTCGAGTTGCTCGATGTCGCCGCGGCCGGCGTCGTGCTGTCCGATCACCGAGGGGCGCTGCGGATGGCCGCGGCCTCCTCCGAGCAGGCCAGATTGGTCGAGCTGTTCGCAGTGCAGACCGACGACGGGCCGTGCCTGGACTGTGTCCGCACCGGTCTGCCCGTCTACAGCGCGAATCTGGCCGCCGACGAGGCCCGCTGGCCCCGGTTCGCCCCGGCCGCCGTCGCCGCGGGGTTCGTCGCGACGCACGCGGTGCCGATGCGGTTGCGCCGCAATGTGATCGGGGCGTTGAACCTGTTCAAGGCCGAGCCGAACGGCGTGGACCCGGCCAGCGTGCAACTGGGCCAGGCCCTCGCTGACGTGGCGACCATCGGCATGCTGCAACAACGGGCCATCGACGACAACACGGTTCTGGTCGAACAACTCCAGACCGCGCTGAACTCCCGTGTGGTCATCGAGCAGGCCAAGGGCGTGCTGTCCGCGCACGCCGGCGTGGACATGGACCACGCCTTCACCGCGCTATGCGGTTACGCCCGCTCGCACAACCTTCGTCTGTCCGCGCTGGCCTTCACCGTGGCCAACGGAACCGCCGACCTCACCGCGATCATGACCGGCGGTGAGCGCCCGGCCCGGCGGGCGCAGCGGTGACCGGCGCCGCGTTCGTCACTGGCGCTGGCGACGACAGTCCCGAATGGACTTGTTGGCACCGTGTCCCTTCGGTCGACCTGAGCCGGTGAGGACAGTCACCCGAACAGGGCGTTCTTCCAGATCCGTCGTTCAGCGGTGGTGGATCGGTCGCCGTGGCAATAGCGTTGGAGTCCGGTCGAGACCCTGCCACACGGGGGTCGGTCGTCGGCATTCGCCAACCGCAGGGATGTTCTCCTCGTGTCGGCAAGCGACAAGAGGAGCACCCGCCATGTCAGTCGATCAGCTACGCCTCATCCCCGCCTGGGCACGGTCCGGCCTGGCCGCGACCATCGTCGATGTCGCACGCGTCGGTGACGTGTCGGTGGTGCGTGTCGCCGGAGCGGTGGACATGACGACCACCTGCCCGGTGAAGGTCGAACTGATGCGCCCGCGAGCAGGGCTCGGGTCTCACGGTCCATGACGGCGGCTTCGTCGGCTGGCACGACCATGACTCGCAGGCCGGCCACCGCGGCGGCCGCATCGGTGTCGGTCATCGTGTCCAGATCCAGTCCTGGATTTCGGGCATGTCCTCGAAGTGCTCGCGGATGTGGCTGTGGTGGCGCTCCAGCATGGTCAGGTGACTCGTCGCCCAGGCCGTCGGTCGGAAGCCCATTGCGTGAGACAGCCAGGCTTTGCGTGAATGCCCCACAGGACACCAGTGGGGCATTCGACACCTGCCCCCGGGAGTGGGCGCTCAGAACCGGCGTAGGTGTCCTCACGTTCACCGTCCGGAGCCCTGTCGATCCACAATGGACTCAAGTGACGACAGGCTTGCCGCCCCCGATTCATTCGCGGTCGACAAGTGTTGCGGGATCGCCTGATCGGCGTCGCGGGTGCGCGCTCGCCGGCCCGCGCACGGCGCTTGGGTTCCGTGGCGTCGCAAGCTCGCGCAACCTGGCCAGCGCCGATGCCGGGCCACACGGACCGTTCCCGGAGTGGATCCGAGCGCATCGGCCGTCTGCTCCGAGGACAGTCCGGCCACGACCCGCAACACCACGATCTCGCGTTGCTTGTCCGGCAGAGTCGCGGGCAGGCCCCGAGACCATCGAGAGGCACACCTCTCGAACCACATCGTCGGCCGATGCGAACGACCGATCGACCCACCGAGTCGAGCTCGGCAGTACCGCAGCACGAACGGCCGGACCGTCTCCACACCCGTTGCGTCGCAACAGGATCGCGGTCGATGGCCGCGTTGACCAACTCGCTGAACCGTTCGTCCTGCGGACTGTACGGCGGCCTCGGCGTCCGTGGTCCCACTGTGCGCACGTAGCGATGCCTGGCCGCCGCCTCGCCGACCAGCGCCAGAGCGGCCTCGGCATCGAGTGGTTCCGAACAATCGAGGAGAGCGGCTGACGTCCGCTGCAGCCAGCTGTCGGATTGCAACCCCTGAGCGGGCTGTCTGTTCAGTGAGCCACTGCGGCGGTGGTTGGATCCGCAGCCTGGCCGTCATGGTTGATGGACAAGGCTGCCCGGGGCCAGGGCAGAGTGGTGCGTCCAGCACTGGTGGCCGCTACTGCTCCCGCAGAGCCGATCGGACCAGTCACCATCGACGACAACATCGCGAGCCCAGACCAGATGCCACGACGTGAACGATCCCGCAGTCGAGAATGTTCGGGTTTTCCACGATTTGGGGGAACACAGGACACCAGCGCGCACGCACTGGGTGTCAACCGTCGCCGTGGTCGATGGCGGCGCATAACGGCTCGACGGTCGATGACCAGGCGGTCATGGTGCCCCCAGAGCGCCGGCACGTCCGTGCGGGAGCGGCGTCGTCTTCGAGACCGTCGCCGAAATGAGCTTTCACGGGTAGGTCTCGGGTCCGGCGTCGCCGGTGGGGTCCGGCACGAACCGCAGCTTGCGGTCCACCACGTCATCGGCGACCGCCGACAGGCGACGACCCGTGCTGAAAGCATATGCGCGCAGCCGCAGGAAGGCCGTGACGAGGTCGGTGCCCAGTTGCACCGAAACCATGCCAGCGGCCTGGTGAACCCCGGCCCACCGCATCCCGAACTCGCTGGCGAACAGTTCGTGCTCCGCCCGGGTGGGGATGTCGTGCACTCGGTCGAGTATCAGGTGCATCGCCACGTCGGCGTACAGCAGCGCGTCGATGCGCTCGGCGGCCGACAATCCACCCGAGACAACCCGATGAATCTCCAGAGTGCCCACCGCGATCGCGCCCATTGCCAGCGGGTACGCGAACGTCGCGCGAACGCCCATGGACCACGCCTGCGCTGCGAAGATCGGCCAGTCGCGTTGGGCCTGACGGTTGGACAGATCGGGCACCGCCACCGGCTGAATGTCGGCAAGTGCCCGCACGGCAGGGCCTTCGCCCAGGGTGACCTGCAACTCGGCGACACGTTCGCTGACCGGGTTGGTGGCGTGGACCGGTTCGCCCAGTCCGAGATCCCCGATCACGTACAGTGCGACACCGCTGGCGTGCAGCGCATTGGCACAGGCCTGGCACACGTGACGGACCGAGACCGGCGTTCCCTCGGCCCGAGCGAGGTCGTTGATGGCCGCCGCCACCCGGTCGGCCCGGTCGCTGCTCACATTCGCCATCCCGCGGTCCGCTGTCGACGCGGACTGCTCGTCGCACATCACGTTAGCCGGTGGCATTCCGGACCTGTTGTGCTCCATTGGCTCCAGGACTATTGCCCCCAGGGATCAGCCGGTCAGTCGCCACCAACCGGCGCGGACCATGCAGTGCCCGAGTGGCGGTAGATCGTGGTCCGGACGCGCCGTACGGTCCGTCGTGTACGCCGCTCTCAGCGTGCTTCATGCCGCGCCAGGACCCTGCGTGATCCCGGAGGCATCCCCGATCACGGACACACGGTGCCCGCATGCCTCCACGCGGCGTGGCCGCGGGCGAACCACTCCTGCGCCCCCGCCTGAGCAAGGGATCTAGGTTGAGCACTCACCCGGTGGACTCAGGATCCGACCCGCGTGCGCCGTGGGCGGTGCTGGCCCAGGCGTGCCGGCAGGTCGGGTTGGACCCCGCCGGCGCCACACTGGTTCGTCTGGTCAACAACGCGGTGTTCCGGCTGGTTCGGCATCGGGTCATGGTCCGCGTCACGCTGATCGAAGGGCTGGCGCATCGAGCCCACACCGCCGTGGCCGCCGGACGGATGCTGGCCGCCCACGGAATACCGGCGGTAAGACCGTTGCTGGGCATACCGAACCCGGTGCACCTCGATCGGCACGCGGTGAGCTTCTGGAAGGAGGTCATCGACACCGGCTCGACACCGACCGCCGTTCAGCTCGGTGACCTGCTCACCCGACTGCACCGCCTTCGGACCGCCGGTCTCGGGCTCCCGAGCTGGAACCCGATCGCCGACCTGCGCAGCAGGATCACCGCCACGCATGGGTGGGACCGGGGTGACGTCGACTTCCTGTCGCGGCGCTGCGGGGCGGTCGAATCCGCGCTGGCCGCGTTGGACTATCCGCTGCCGGCCGGGGTGATCCACGGCGACGCGCACCTGGGCAACATGATCACGACACCGGCCGGACCGGTGCTGTGCGACCTGGACACGGTGTGTGTCGGGCCCCGGGAATGGGACTTGGTGCCGCTCGCGGTCAGCCAGCTGCGCTTCGGACGCACGGTGGACGTCCATCGTCAGTTTGTCGACGCGTACGGCGTCGACATCACCACGTGGCCGGGGTTCCCGGTCCTACGCGAGCTTCGGGAACTCAAGCTAGCCGCGGTCGGGCTGCCCATCGCCTATCTGAATCCGGCAGTCGGCGTGGAGCTGCGGCTGCGGCTGCGATCCCTTCGCGCAGCCCACACCACCGCCCGGTGGACCCCTTATCAGTAGCCACATTCAAGATCTGCGGCGGTCGTGACGTGACCGGGGCGCGCGACGGGGCTGACATGTGGATGATCACAGCCACCGCCGCACCACCGCCGGCGGCACTCTAGCTCCGCCGGCCAACGCGACCCCCGTCGCCCTCCCAGCGGTCCTCGGCATCGTCGGCAGCCACACGAGGGTCAGGGATCGGTTTACCGGCCAGGACACGAGACGCGGCCAGGATCGTCGCCGGGCTATCGGCGTTGTCGCGTCGACCAGCGGCCATCACCGCGTCATGGCCGGCGGCCTCGGACGCCTCCGGCGGGATCACCAGCAGACTGACGCGCCGCCCGTCCAGCCCGCGCACGTGTACAATGTCTTTGTCCTGGAAGTGGAATCCGTCCAACCGGACGCGCCGACCATCGACCTCGACACAACGCGGCGTCGAGCCCCAGGAGGTCATGGCGAACGCCATCCGATGCACCGGTCCCAGCCGGACGTCCAGCGCCGCGGCCAGCGCGGGCAGTTCCGTGGCCAGATCTCGGGACCGGGGCCACCAGCCGCCATCGACGTGGCCGGTGGTCGGCGCTTGGGGTTTGAGACTCAACCGAAGCGGCTGCGGCCGTATCGGCGCGGGGCTGACGTGAATGTGTGGGCCCGACAACATGTCGGTGCTCCTGTACTCGATCGCTTGGCGACCGTTGTGTGATGTGCCGAGGACGGTGCCGGCGTGACTGCCGACGCGCGAGGTGCTCTCGGTACCACCTAGACTACGCCGCCTTCCACCTCGCGCACTTCCACGCGTGGGTGTCGATGGGCGTAGCATCACGGATGACGCCGTATCGACATCGAATAGTCCGGCCAGGAAGTCACCAGGTCAGGATCCGAGGGCGTGAGCAGTCCAGAGGAAGTCTCATGAGCCAGACGTACGATCAACGGCGCACGACCGTGGAACAGGCCCTGCTGGCCGAGAAGGTCGACCCCGGCAAGGGAAAGATGCTCTCAGACCTGGCAGCCAAGGTGCTCGACGCGCTCGACCGCATCAAGGAAGACGTGCGATAGCCGACGAGCCAAGGGTCACCTACCACGGTAGCGCAGCCAGATCGACATCTCCGCCCGGCTGATCTCGGCCTCGGTCGGGCACGGCGACGTGCGCTGGATCCGGCCGCAGCGGGAGCCCGCGCCACGTCCGCCGGCCGAGTGTCCCGTCCCGGTCGTCAAGGCGATTTCGCCAGCCGATCCGACGCCAAGGCCCACTCGCCAGGCTTGGATGTCAAGGATCCGGACACGATGACGTCCCCGTTTCGAGGTGCCAGTCCCCACCCGGCCACACCCGGAACCGAGGCGCCGTCATGCTCTTCCCCATCGTGCTCGCGCCGTTGCCGTAGCCGAGCAAGCGCCGGAATCTCACCTTGTACGTGCCGGAAAGTACGTCCGTGCAGGTCACAGCCATCGGTCGTGGCTGGTAGCCGTCCGGCATGATCCGGCTCGTGCTGATCCGCTTCGCCTATCTCGCCGTCGCCCACGCCTTCGCCGCGCTGCGGCTACTGCCCATGAGCGACCGCGAGAAGGACGTCGAGATCCTCGCTCTACGCCACCAACTGACCGTCTTGCAACGACAACTCGGCGACCAACGCCCACAACTCCGACCCGAGGACAGAGCGTTCCTCGCAGCACTCTTCACGCCGCTGGCCCGCGCAACTCTGCGCCGACTCCGACTGCTGGTCAGCCCGGACACGGTGCTGCGGTGGCATCGTGACGTGGTGAAGCGTCGCCACGCCCGCGCGAGCCGGCGTCGAAGGCCTGGACGTCCGCGCACCGTGGCCTCGGTCCGCCGCCTCGTCCTGCGCCTGGCGGCCGAGAACCCATCCCGGGGCTACCGACGCATCCACGGCGAACTCGCCCTCCTCGGCGTCGCCGTCGCCGCGTCAACCGTATGGGAGATCCTCAAGTCAGCCGGCATCGAGCCGTCCCCGCAGCGCGCGACCGTGACCTGGACTGCCTTCCTACGCTCCCAGGCCGAGGCGATCCTGGCGATCGACTTCATCGAAACCATCACCTTGATTGGGCAGCGCCAGTACATCCTCGCCGCCATCCACCACGCCGGCCGACGCGCGCGCATTCTCGGCGTCACCGCGCACCCGACGCATGCCTCGGTGACCCAGGCCGTCCGCAACTTGCTCATGGACCTTGAGGACGCCGGAAGCCTCACGCAGATCAGGTTCCTCATTCGCGACCGCGACGCCAAGTACCCCACGCTGATCGGCGAGATCCTCAGCGAGGTGGGGATCACCACGGTGCTGACCGCTGTCCGGACGCCCCGCATGAACTCGATCATGGAGCGCTGGGTAAAGACTCTGCGTACCGAACTGCTGGACCGCATGCTGATCTGGAACGAAGCCCACCTTCGGCATGCGCTTCACGAGTACCAACGCCACTACAACGTGCACCGGACTCATCGATCACTCGCGGCAGCAGCACCGTTGCAGGCCCCGCCCGAGGCCCTCGAGGCTGAACGGATCGATCGCCTCACCGTACGTCGACAAGATCGTCTTGGTGGAGTCATCCACGAGTATCGATCTGCCGCTTGACCTGCACGGATGGTGTTTTCGGCACGTACAGCCTGCTGGCCGCCGCCCCGCTGCTTCGGTGATCGGGTCGACGAGTTCCGGTTTCTCGTCCGCGACCGGGCTGGCCAGTTCGCGGCCTCGTTCGACGCCGTTCTGGCCGACGTGGGCATCACGACGGTCAAGATCCCGCCGCGCTGCCCACGGGCGAACTACTACGCCGAACGCTTCGTGCTCACCGCCAGAGCCGAGCTCACCGACCGCATGCTGATCCTGGGCCAGCAGCATCTCAACGCCGTGCTCGCCGAGTACATCCGGCACTACCACGGTCGACGGCCGCACCGGTCCTGCGAGCTCCGCCCACCCCGGGCGACCTACCCCGTGGCGAACCTGAATCCCAGCGGATCAAACGACAGCGACTCCTCGGAGGCCTGATCAACGAGTACGAACGAGCCGCGTGAAACTACCGGTCAACGCCGGTGACAGACTTTTGGAACCCCACAGGCGACGGCACGCCGGCCCGGTTCTCCCCGCCGCGGTGTAAAACGTCCACTCAGGCGCGCGAACAACATCTCTTCGAAAGCTCAGTCATGCGGCGACATTCCGGCCGAGGCATCGTAGACATCGAGCCGGCCGCACATGCCGAGTCGCTGTGCGGTCGGTGGGGCCAGGACATGGATGTCGGCCTCGGCGAGATGAGTGAGGTCCCCGGCGCCAAGGCTGGCCAGGTGCTCCCCCGTCGCGTGCGCCGCTGCCAACGCACCTGCGCGCCACCGCCGCTCCCAGTCGGCGAACGAGCCGCGCTTCAACCGGACAGCCGCCTGGTAGAACTCGCTGAGCGCGGCACTGTTGCCGTGGTCGATCTGTCCGCGCAGTTCGAGGAACCCCTCGATCGCCCGGTCCCGACGCCGGAGCGCGGCCTGTTCATCGTCGGCGGCCGCGGCGTCGGCGTACGCGCTCGGGTCGGCGAGCGTGTCGGGCGGGAACGTGAACACCGCGTCGCCGGCTTCCGGCAGGCCGCTGTTCTGCATGACGACCACGATCCGCAGACCGTTGTCGTTGACCAGCCGGTGGATCGTGCCTGGGGTGAACCAGGCGACGGTCCCGGCCCGCAGCGGCGTCTCGGCGAAGCCGCGAGGGGTCAGCGTCTGCACTCGGCCGACGCCGGCCACGACCACATAGCACTCGGCACAGGTCAGGTGGACGTGCGGCGATCCGCCGCACACCCCGTCCGCCGTCGGCCAGTCGTAGACGTCCAGTCCCGACACGCCGACCGCACCCGGCAACGGCGTCACCATGGATGACCCTCCACATAGGACTCGATCCGCGTGCGGTCCCAAGCTCCGGTCGCGACGACGACGCGGTAGCGCAGGCTCAGCTTCTCCCCCGGCGCCAGCTCAAGCGGGTCGAAGAAGGCGAACGACGGGTTCACCGCCGGAAACGGGGTCTCACGCACGAACCAGCGGGTGACCCCGTTGTCGGGGTGGTCGAGGAACAGCAGGGTGGACGAGCGATCCACCTCGTCGTGGTGCCCGACATAGGCGAGCCACGCCGCCTCCTTGCCCATCAGGTCCGGACCGGCCTGCCCGTCCGCCGCGATGATCTCACCGTCGGTGAACTCCCTCGGCCCGCGCCAGAACAGACCGGTGTACCCGGCCAGGTCCCGCCCGTTGGTCGTCGGGCTGCCGAAGACGAGCGGCTCGCCGCGCACGTTCGTCAGCTCGGTGGTGAACAGCAGCGCCCAGGACTCGCCGTCGATATCCTGGACGGCGAACTCTCGCACCTCGTCCACCCAGTGCTCGCCGGCCTGGGTGTGCCAGGTCAGCCTTTCCGTGAAGGCGACACAATCCGACGTGGTGTCGATCACGACGAGTTCCTCGGATCGCATGGCGCCGACGTTCGGCAGATCGACATAGCCTTTGTCGCGCACGTAGGTGACGCCGCCCCAGAAGTTCTGACCAGAGACATCGGTGGCGGTCATCTGGATTCCCTTGTGCCACCGGTGGTCGTGCGGCCGATAGGCCGTGACGACGTCACCCACCAGCGTGCGCACCGGATGCAGGTACGGCTTCGGGCCCTCGAACGGCGTCGTCACCGGCCGGCACACATAGCGGAACAGCTCCACGTCCCCCACACGCACGGCCAGGAAGCCCCCGGCCTGCACGATTCGCGGATTCATCGGACCGTCAGGCATGCACGTTCTCCTCGCGCCCGCTCATGGAGTGGTAGAAGGGGTTTTCCCGCGTGATCTGGTCCGGGGTGACGGGTTCTCCAGTGGCCGCCGACGCGTAGAGCGCCGCGATGAACGCGAGGACCCGGCGGCCGTCGTCGCCGCTGGCCGCGGGTCGGCGGCCGTGGCGTAGGTCAGCGAGCAGGGGTCGCAGTTGTGCCGCATGGCTGCTGGCGTCATTGTCCTCGGGTGCGCCGAGCGCGGCGGGGGTGTCGTCGGCGCGATGCGGGCTGGGCGTCCAGCGCCAGTTGCTGTTGTCGTAGCCGTAGAGGTGACTCAGCTCGACGGTGGCTTCGGGAAAGTCGATGCGCAGATAACTGGTCTCGCGCGGGGAAAGGACGCTGTTGACCATGGCGGTCATGGCGCCGGACGCGAAGCGCACGATGGCCATGGAGACGTCTTCGGTCTCGATGTCGCGGGCCAGCGTGCCAGTCGCGGCGCGCACCTCCGTCCACTCGCCCATGAGCGCGAGCATCAAGTCCATCTGGTGGATGCCGTGGCCCATGGTCGGGCCGCCGCCCTCGGTGCTCCACCGGCCGCGCCACGGCACCTGGTAGTAGGCATCGTCGCGGTACCACAGGGTGTGGCACACCCCGACCAGCGGAGTGCCGAGCCGGCCGGAGCGGATGTGCTCGCGCAGCGCCCGGGCACCGGAGCCGAAGCGGTGTTGGAAGACGTACGAGACGTACGGCCCGCCGACCGCCTCGTGCGCCGAGATCTCGTCGTATTCGGCGAGCGAGAGCACCGGCGGCTTTTCGCACCACACCCACGCGCCCGCGTCGAGGCAGGCGACGACGGCGTCGCGATGGGCGACCGGCGGGGTGCAGACGACCGCCAGATCAGGCGCGACCTCGCGCAGCATCTGGTCCAGATCGTCGTAGGCGGCGGGGATCTGCCACCGTTCGGCCACGGCGCGGGCCCGGTCGAGATCGACATCGACGACCGCGCGCACCCGGGTCTCGGTACCCTGGGCACGGATGGCGGGTAAGTGGCTGCCCTCGGCGATGCTGCCGGCGCCGATGATCGCCATACTGACGGGGTCGGTCATATTGGTCCAATCGGGTCAGATGGTGTGGCGGGCCGGCTGGGCGAGGGTCTGGGCGGGATTGGCGAACCACAGGCTGATCATCAGGCCCAGCAGCGCGATGGCCATGTAGAACACGGTCATCGCGGCCGTGAGACCGGCTGGCGGGCCACCAGGGTCGGACAGGGCGCCGAAGATGGTCACCACCAGGGTCTGGGTCTGTGCGCCGGAGACGAAGAAGGTCAGCTCGAACGAACCGAGCACCCGCACCAGACTGAGCACGCCGGCCGCGACGATGCCGGGCACCAGCAGCGGCACCAGGACCCGGGTGAACAGCCGCAGGTTGTCGGCGCCGAAGACCTTGGCGGCGTGTTCGACGTCGGGCGAGATCTGTTCGACGAACGGCACGGTGATCAGGATGACCAGCGGGAGGATCGGCACGAGGTTGACCAGGATCACCGACAGCAGGGTGCCGCCGATGCCGAGCCGGTACATCAGCGCCGCGATCTGCACCGCGTAGGTCAGCGGCGGCAGGATCACCGGCAGCAGGGCGAACAGCATGATCACGTTGCGGCCGGGGAACTTCTTGCGCGCCAGCACATATCCGGCGGGCACCCCGGCCAGTAGGGCGATGGCGACGTCCGCGACGGCGACCTCGAAGGTGACGCCGATCGAGTTGGCCAGGCCCGGGGTGTCCCACGCCTTCCGGAACCAGGACAGCGTGTAGCCACTGGGCAGCCAACTCCCGCCCCACGATGTGGACAGTGCCGTGACGATCACCGACGCGAGCACCGCGAGCAGGGTCGCCGCGAACAGCCCGGCCAGTGTCCACGTCAGGACAGCCGTGACGGTGACGCGGCGGCGCGCGAACCTCGACGCGGCCGGCGCCGCGAATGTCGTGCTGGCCATGATCATCCCTTCCCGCCGGTGGCCGAACCCGTGAACAGCCGGCCGCGCACGGCCACGGCGAGGCCCAGGATCACCAGCTCGATCACGGTGAGCACGACGGCGATGGCCGAGGCCTGGGTGTAGTCCGAGTTCTGCGACGCGGCCTGGTAGATCGGGATGGTCAGCACGTGGGTCTGGTTGTCCGGCTGGCCGACGAGAATGGCCGACGGGAAGATCGCGAACGCTTCCACACAGGCGAGCATGAACGTGGTCAGCAGGCCGGGGGCGGCCAACGGCAGGATGATCCGCCAGAAGCGGGCCGCCCGGCCGGCGCCGAGCGTGGCGGCGGCGTGTTCGAGGGAGCGGTCGATGCCGCCGAAGAATCCCATCAGCAGCAGGAAGGACAGCGGCAGGCTGGTGAGCACGGCCGCGATGAAGGTGCCCCAGTAGTTGTAGAGCAGGTCGGCCGCGCCCAGTCCGATGTCCTTGAGCAGCAGGTTCACCCAGCCGTAGGGCGAGAAGACCCTAGGCATGCCCTGGGCGATCAGGATGCTGCCGAAGGTGATCGGCAGCATCACCACCAGCGTGACCAGCCGGCGGCCGCGGAAATCACGCCGGCACCGGTAGGCCAGCGGCGCGGCGAGCCCGACGCTGACCAGGGCGACCGGCAGTGCCAGGCGCAAGGTCCGCAGCACGGAGCCGAATTGATACGAGTCGCTGAAAAAGCTCGTGTAGTTGGCCAGTGCGCCGCCGCCGGCCTGCGGCTCGAACGAGATGGAGATGCCGTAGAGGAAGGGATAGAGGAACAACCCAGCGATCACGGCCACGGCGGGGACGAGCAGCAGCAGCGAGTAGTCGATGCCCCGCTCGGCCAGCCGGTGGCGAAGCGGTTGGCGCGGTGGGCGGGCGGTGGTGAGCAGCTCGGTCATGGCGCACCGGCCTCGAGTCCGCCGCGGTAGACCAGGATCCGGTCCGGGCGGGCGGTGAGCGCGACGGTGGATCCGGCCATGACCGGCTCGGTGGTCTTCAGGTGCAGCATGCCGCCGGTGGCGGTGCGGGCCTGGACCGACAGTTCGCGTCCGTGGTACTCGACCACTTCGGCGACAGCCTTGATCGCGTTCAGATTCGTCTCCGTGCCGATGGTCAGGTCCTCCGGACGGATCGCGACGGTCACGTCCGCACCGGGATCCAGGCGCCCATCGGAGATCAGGGTTCCGGTCACGGCCGTGCCGAACGCGGTGACCCGTACCTCGCGGCCCGGACCGGGTTCCCGGTAGGCGGCCGGGAACAGGTTGCGGTAGCCCATGAAGCCGGCGACGTACGCGCTGCCCGGGTTGGTGTAGACCTCTTGCGGCGTTCCGGTCTGCTCCAGCCGGCCCTTGCGCAGCACCACCAGCCGGGTGGCGAGCGAGAGCGCTTCCTCCTGGTCGTGCGTGACATACAGGACCGTAAGACCGCGTTCCTGGTAGATCCGCTTGATCTCGGTGCGCAGCTCGACGCGCAGCGCCGCGTCCAAATTGGACAGCGGCTCGTCCATCAGCACCACTTCCGGCTCGATGGCGAGCGCGCGGGCGATCGCGACGCGCTGCTGCTGCCCGCCCGACAACTGCGTGGGCAGCTTGTCAGCGTGGTCCTCCAGCTGCACCGTCCGCAGTGCCGACAGCGCGCGCTCCTGCCGTATCCCGCGCGCCACTTTCCGCATGACCAGTCCGAACTCGACGTTGCGGCGCACGCTCAGGTGCGGGAAGAGCGCGTAGTTCTGGAAAACCATGCCGAAGCCACGCTTCTCGGCCGGCTTGGTGTCAATACGCTCACCGTCGCGCCAGATCGAGCCGCGGGTGAGCGGTTGGAGGCCGGCCAGGCAGGCCAGCGCGGTGGACTTGCCGCACCCCGACGGGCCGAGCAGCGCCACGAAGTCGCCCCGGCCGAGTTCCAGGTCGAAGTCGCTCAGCGCAGGCGGGTTCTTGCCGTAGACGCGAGTGACTCCGCGCAGCGACAGCGTTTCGAATCCCACCCGTGACGTCCCCTGCTTCCGATCAGCTGTGATGATGGCCATCGCTCACCCTCCAGCCTTCGCGCCGACATTGCGCTGCCACAGGCCGAACGCCTGTTGCAGGGCCGAAGGCGGCAGCGGAGTGCGCACGGCGCCGGTCTTGAGCGCGGCCGGGTAGAAGTCCGGGCGGCCCCACTTCTGCACGTACGCGGCCGCCGCGGGCCCGGCGTTGTCGACGGTGACCTGCTGGTTCGCGCTGGTGAGCACGCCCGTGCTCAGCCGCATCGCCTGCGCCTGCGCGGAAACCATGAAGGACTCCAGCTTCAGGTCGACGTAGAGCGTCTGCGGGCTGACCCCGGCCGGGATCATCGCGAAGTGCCCGTCGGTGATCCACTGCTGGTCGGCGAACAGCGTGATGCCGGTGGTCGCCGGATAGGTGCTGGACTGCCGGAAGGACATGTCGTGCGAGATGACCGTCGGAATCATCTGCAGCTGGCCGCTGCCGAACTGCTGGGCCAGCAACGTCGAACTGGTTGGGTAGCTGCTGATGTACTGGCCGAGCTGTTCGAGGTAGGCCCAGGTCTTGCTCCAGCCGTTGGCCGGGTCCGACGGGTTGGCATCGCCCAGCATGTGCGGCAGCGCCTCGATGAACGCCCGCCCGGAGCCGGAGTTGTTCGGGTTGGCGTAGGCGAACTTGCCCGGGTGGGCCTTGGCCCAGGCCAGGATCGCCTCGGGGGTGGTCGGCACCTGTGACGCGTCGAGCATCGCGGCGTTGTAGTCGAGGAACGGCCCGTTCTGGTCGTAGCCGATCAGCAGCCCGTAGCCACCCGACATGTTCTGGAAGCCGGTCCGACCCTGGTCCTGAATGCTCGCCAGGTCCGGCAGGCCGGCCTTCTGCTGGGGGATCTGTCGCAACAGCACGTGTTGTGCCTCGGCGGCGCCGAGCACGTCCGGCCCGCCGAGCACCAGCGAGGTGCTGACCGATCCGCCCAACTGCTGCGCCTTGATCTTCCCGGTCACGTCCGTCCCGGCCGCGGTCTGGTAGTCCACCGCCGAGACCAGATCCGGATTCGCCTTGACGAACGCGTCGATCGCGGCCTGACCACCACCCTTGAGGTCGCCGCCGCCGTCGAGAATGGTCAGCTTGAGCGGGCTGGACGGCTTCTCCGGAGTGATAGCGCCAGCCGAAGTGGAAGACGTCGAAGGGCCGGCCGGGGCGCCACAAGCCGACAACAGGGCAATGGCCACGAATGCGGCGACAACCCCCACGAGCGGTCTCGATCCTCGCAATGCCGTGAAAGAAACGCGGTGGGTCATGGGGGTCCTTCCCGAGCACTTCGATGTGCCGTGCAACGCCGGACGTGACCTGGGCCGATGGCGTACCGGCGAAGATAGTGATCGATCACCCTCAGCGTCAAGAGACGCCAGGTGATCGATCACCCGGGGTTCCCTACCGGGGCGGCGGACCGCTGGAGGCGCGGGGCACCAGGGTGAACAGGCCCTCGACGGCGATCGCCGGCTGCGGCTCGTCGCGGATCAGCGTGATCAGCCGGGCCATGGCCTGGCCGCCGACCGTCTCGCGATCCGAGGCGACGGTGGAGATGCTCGGCAGGAAGTACCTCGTGAACTCCTCGTTGTCCCAGCCGAACACGCTGACGTCCTGCGGCACCCGCACGCCGCGGTCCTGAAAGCCGCGGATCACACCCATGGCCACGTAGTCGTTGGCCGCCAGCACCGCGGTCACCCCGGAATTGACCGGCAGGTCACGGGCGGCCTCGTAACCGGAGGCGACCGACCAGTCGCCTTCGACCACCCCGTAGTTCTCCAGCCCGAGGTCGGCGACCGTCTGCTCGTAGACCTGACGCCGGTTGACCGCCGACGCCCAGTCGTCCGAGCCGGCCACGTGCAGGAACCGCCGGTGCCCGAGCTCGGCGAGGTGGCGCACGATCATCCCGGCGGGCCTCCCGTCGGCCAGCTCCCCCCGCGAGTGCATCTGGTCGTCGTACTCGCCGTAGACGACGATCGGCCGCCGGCCGGCGGCGGCGATCACCTCGTCGCTCAGCGGCGTGAAGGACAGCACCCCTTCGATCTGCTGGCTGTCGAGCAGCGAGAGCGTGCCCTCGGCCCGACGTCTCTCGTCGCCCTCCAGGCCGACGACGTCGGTGATGTACCCGGCGGCACGGGCCGCCGCGGTGGCGCCTTTGAGCACCGGAATCGGCACGAAGGTGGTCAACTCGGGCAGCACGATCGCGATCCGGTTGCTGCGGCGGGTCCGCATCGAGCGGGCGATGAGGTTGGGCTTGTAGTCCAGCTCGGCGACCGCCTTGTCGATCTTCTCCCGGGTCGCCGGCCGCAGGCCGCCCTCGTCGCGCAGGTACCGCGACACCGTCTGGTGCGACACCCCGGCGACTCGAGCGACCTCCCAGATCGTCGCCCTCTTCTTGCCGCTGCCGGGCTCGCCTGCCATGCGTCGACTCCAACCCTGGTGAAATTTTCATCGGGCGCGGGCCGGTGCGGGCGCGCCACGACCATGGTAGGTGATCGATCACGTGCGTTTTGTTGACGCTAAGGTGATCGATCACTATCTTCCGAATCGCAGTCGGCGCGAGTAGCCGCCCATCCGGCCTGCGGCCGACCACGTGCACCAACCTCCGTCCCATGAGGGCCGGCGGGCGATAGGCGACGTACGGCAACTCTCTCGGAAGGCAACACAATGACGTGGACCCTGCCCCGCCGATTGCGCGGGAGCCACCGTGTTCTGATCACCATGAGCGCTATTGCGTTGGCGACAACAGGCGCCTCCATCACCGCGGCCCCCGCGGCAATGGCCGACACCGGCACGACATATTACGTTTCGACGGCCGGGCGCGATTCGAATGCGGGCACCAGCTCGAGTTCACCGTGGGCATCGTTGTCGAAAGTGAACGCGACCACGTTCCATCCCGGCGATCACCTCCTGTTCCAGGCCGGCAGTTCCTGGACCGGCCAGTTGTGGCCGAAGGGCTCCGGCACCGCGGACGCGCGCATCACCATCGGCAGCTACGGATCCGGGGCCAAGCCGTCGTTCGCCGGGGCGGGCAAGGTGCCGGACGCGGTCAAGCTGTGGAACCAGCAGTACTGGACGATCACCGGCATCGACGCGTCCAACTACGCCGGCGGCTCGACCTCGGACCTCAAGGACTTCCGGGCCATCCACGTCGGTGGCGACAACAGCTAGACCCTGTCCGGGTTCACCATCGACGGCGTCAGCGCGCACGACGTGACCGGGGTGGACAACTGGATCGGCGGATCATCGTCGAGCAACCGACCCGGGATCAACTTCCAGATGGGCTGGGACCGGGCGAAGAACACCGGCGGCATCGTGTTCAACACGACCGTGCCGAACATCGCCGCCCCGCCGAGCCGGCCGACGATCCTCAACGACATCCTCATCGAGAACTCGTCGGTCAAGAACACCTCGTGGGGCGGGATCGTGCTCAAGCAGTACTCCGGTGACGCGCCGGGCGCGAAGGCCACCGGCTGGGGCCTGCGCACCACGGCCGCGGACCCGCGGTACATGCCGTTCACCAACGTGACGATCCAGGGCAACTACATCACGCAGGCCGGCACGGCCTACGGCACCAACGGCATGCTCATCGACGCCGTGCGCAACGGGTTGGTGCAGAACAACCTGGTCGACCGGGTCGGCACGTCCGGCATCGAGTTCGACTACTCCGACCAGGTCGTCGCACAGCACAACGAGGTCACCGGGACCACGCGGAAGGGTGGCGGCGGCGACCTCAACGGCCTGGACTTCGACATGGGTGTCACGAACGCGGTGGGCCAGTACAACTACCTGCACAACAACGGCATGGGTTACCTCGCCTGCGCGTGCAACCGCAGCCTCGCGTTCGGCACCGCGACGTTCCGCTACAACGTGGTGGCGAACAACTCGATCAACCAGATCCACCTCGACAGCACCACGGGCGCCACGAACTACATCTACAACAACACCCTGTACAACACCGCCTCGCTGCTGGTTGACGGGTACGGCACGACCACGATGACGAACAGCATCTTCTACACCACCCACGCCCACGCCACGATGACCAGCACCGGTGTGACCTACCGCAACAACCTCTACGGCGGCACCAGCCCGTCCATCCCGGCCGGCGAGAGCCACGCCATCACCGGCAATCCCCAGTTCGCCGACGCGACCGCGGGCGGCACCGGGACCCAGGCGACGGGACCCGATCTGAAGGCCGGGCTCAACTGGCTGATCGCGGCCGGCTCGCCGGCCGTTCGGGCCGGCATCGGCATCGCGAACAACGGCGGCATCGACTACAACGGCGCCCCGATCCCGACCGTCCCGGACATCGGCGCCCTCCAGCACCGCTCCGCCAGCACGCGCGGTCTTCGGTGACGAGCTTCGGCGACTGACGTGCGGCACGCGCTGCCCCGGGCGGTCAACCGCTCGGGGCAGGCCGCTCCACGGTGCTGTTGCGAACCACCAGACGTCCTTCGACGGTCACGTGGGTGACCGCACCGGGTTCGCCCAGCGCGAGCCGAATCGCCTCGGCCCCGGCGTACGCGATCGGCAACGCCATCGTGGTGAGCCGCGGCGTGACATTGACCGCCGGCCCGATGTCGTCGAACCCGGTCAACGACACGTCCTCCGGCACGGCCACGCGGGCCTGGCGCAGCGCCCGGAGCGCGCCGACGGCGATCAGGTCGTTGGCCGCCATGATCGCGTCGATCCCGCGCCGGCCTTCGGCGACGAGCCGTTGCGCCGCCTCAAACCCGCCTTCCCTGCTCATCATCGCGCAGTGCACGATCCGCACGTCGGCCTCGGCGACGCCGCCGGCCCGGAGGCCTTCGACGAACCCAACGGTCCTGGCCGTCGCGGCGGCCTGGCCGCGAACGCCGGCGATGATCGCGACCCGCCGGTGCCCCGACTCGGCCACGTAGCGGCCGAGCCGCCGGGCCGCTTGGTGGTTGTCGAATCCGACCGAGTGGAACGGCAGGTCCGTGTCACCGACGACCACCACCCGGCCCCCGTCCTGCTCATAGGCGCGCAGTTCCGCGAGCAGCCGGCCGGACAGGGCATCGCCATCGACCCGGCCAGAGGTGAGCACCAGCGCCCGCGGTCGCAGCGCCCGAACCCGGCGGATGGTCTCCAGTTGACGTGCGGGGTCGCCGCGGGTCGCCGAGATGGTGACGAACGCGCCGGTCGTGCGGGCCCGTCTTTCCATCTCGGCCACCATGATGGCCATCGACGGCGTCGTGAGGTCGTCCACGACGAGCGCCAGCGAGTCGCTCATCCCCCGCATCGCCCGGGCCGACGCGTCCGCCGTGTAGCGCAACCGCTCGGCCGCGGCCAGGACGCGCTTGCGCAGTCCCGGCGCGACGGTCCGTGAGCTGCCTCCCAGCACGCGCGACGCGGTCGCCAGCGACACCCCGGCCGCCGCCGCCACGTCGTGCAGCGTCACCGTTTGCCGGGCCGGATGTGGCATCCCTACCCCACTTCGAACGCGCCGATGTCCGGTTTCCCGTTGTACAGCGGTGTCCCCGCGTAGTCGCGGCCACCGTTGCCGCCGATCACGACTCCCCGGTTGATGGCGGGCGACCCGGAACGGACCCGCAGACCGTACGCCGCGATGAGCCGCGGCCCGGAATCCGGTGTGCCCACCGTCCAATCCGGCGAACCGGTGAACTGCGGATCCGCGCGGACGGCGTGCGTGTCGCCGGAGGGCACCGGCAGGGAGGCGCCGCCGTACAGGTTGTTGTCGTACCGGACCGTCGAACTGGTGGTGAGGGACGCCCCGGCCACCGTGGAATAGATGACGTTGTCGGTGATGTCGTACGACGACGTGAGGGACGTGCCGTAGCCGTAGATCGCGTACTTGCTGCGATCGGTGTAGATCGTGTTGTTGTGCACCTTGGCCTTGGCGGCCTTGTCGGAGTGCAGATAGACCTGGTACCTGGTGTTGCCCGCGATCACGTTGTAGCGCAGCACGACGTCACCGAACGAGAACTGGCACAGCAGGATGCCGTCGCCGTTGCCGTGCGACCAGTTGTACTGGATGACCACCCCGGTGGTGCCCTTGTCGGCGTCGATGCCGTTGGAGTCCGCGCCGCCCGCCTTCGGCTTGGTCTCGGCGACCTCGTTGGACTGGATGGTCACGTCGTCGGCGAAGTAGGTCTCGATACCGGAAGTGCCGGCCCGGTAGATGACGTTGTGATCGACCATCGCGTGCCTGACGTCGGTGATGTACACGCCGTTGCATCCGTAGGCGGTGCCCGCCTGGCTGATGTAGTTGCCGCGGATGACCACGTTGTTGTGCGGGGCGAACTTGGTGTCGGTCGCGCTCGTGCGGTTTCCCCAGCCGGTGGCCACAGCGCCGGCGGCGGAGCCGGTGTACTGCTTGATCACGATGCCCGCGAACGACGTGTTGGCGATGACGGAGTTCTGGATGGTGATGTCGTTCAACACCGTCGCGGTGGCCGTGGGCGCGTGGATGTTGGCCACCGTGGTGTCGAAGACGATGCCGCCGGTCCTTTTGGAGGCATCCCAGCCCATCTTGAAGTGGATCCCCGGCGCGTTGCCCGACGTGTCACCGCTGATCCAGTTCACTTCGCCGGTCACGTCGTGGACATTCACCGCGTCGACGACGAAGCCGTGCAGCTGCCGGCCGTTGTCGCCGGTGACGTGGATCCCCCGCAGGTCCTTGAGGTTCGCCCCCGGTGTGCCGGTCGAGGGCGCCTGGTTGGTCACCTCCAGGTGCCGCACCGTCCAGAACTCCTGGTCTGCGAGCCGTACGGTGTCGTCGACCAGGCCCCCGCCGTCGATCCGCGGGTTCGCGCCGCCGCCGTACCTGTCGATGGTGATGGGCGAACCCGACGCGCCAGAGCCCTTCGGCCACAGCTGCCCGCTCCACCGGCCTCCGGCCCGCAGCAGTATCTGGTCCCCGGGATGGAAGTTCGCCCGGTTGACCCGCGCGAGGCTGCGCCACGCGTGCGTGCTGTCCACACCGGAGGCATTGTCGTCACCCTGCGAGGCGTCGACGTAGTAACTCACACCGGCCGCGAAGCCGTGCGCGGGTGCGGCGAGGACTACCTGCGACGAGGCGGCGAGCGCTGCGGCCGCGACCAACCCGAGCCTGAAGACACGTAACACGTGCCACTCCTCACGCCATCGTGAAGCCACTGTCGGAAAACGCATTCCAGCACGTATCGTCAATACCCACAAGAACATGGCGGATCGATCGAAACGAGTGCGCCGACCCATGACCGAGCAACGCAGCGACTCCTCCCCCACGCTGCGGGACGTTGCCGTGGTGGCCGGCGTCTCCCCGGCCACCGCGTCGCGTGCGCTCAACGGCAGCACGCGCAACGTCGGCGAGGAGAAACTTTCACGCGTGCTGCAGGCCGCCGCGAAGCTCGGGTACGTGCCGAACCTGTCGGCCCAGGCCACCGCAAGGGGGTCGACGAAGATGGTCGCGCTGGTCGTGCACGACATCGCCGACCCGTACTTCTCCGCCATCGCCTCGGGGGCCATCGAAGGCGCCGAGGCCGCCGGCCTGACCGTGACCATGGCGGTCACCGACCGGTCGCCGGACCGGGAGCTGGAGATCGTCTCGACGTTGCGCGGCCACCGGCCGCACGCGATCATTCTCGCGGGCAGCCGGATCGGTGACGACCAGGACGCCCTGGTCGAGGAACTGCGCGCGTACAAGGCCGCTGGCGGGCGCGTGGCCGTGGTGAGCCAACCGGGCCTGCCGTACGGCACCGTCACGATCGACAATCACCGCGCCGCCGAGGACCTGGCGCGCGCACTGGTAGCGCACGGGTACCGCCGGTTCGCCGTGCTGCGAGGGCCGGATGACCTCCGTACCTCTCGCGACCGCTCGGACGGGTTCGTCGCCGGCCTCGCCCAGGCGGGCATCGACGTGGAAGCCATGGTCGAGACGGACTTCACCGAGGACGGTGGACACCTGGCCATGACCGAGCTGCTCAGCCGCGGCCTGGGCGGCGTCGACCTGGTGTTCGCGGTCAACGACGTGATGGCGATAGGCGCGATGCGAGCACTGCGCGACGCGGATCTGGTGCCGGGACGCGATCTCGCCGTCGCCGGCTTCGACGACATCAGCGCCGCCACCGACGTGCATCCGGCCCTGACCACCGTCCAGGTGCCCATGCGGGCCATGGGCCGGCACGTGATCGACCTCGCCCTGGCCGAAAGCGACCAGGGCGAGGTCGTGTGGCTGCCGACGAGCGTCGTCCTCCGGGACAGCACCCCTCGACGCACGAGTGCGCCGAGGGGCAACGTCACGCCCGGATCAGTGCGCCGGTGAGCTCCGGGACGTAGAAGTCGGTGATGCCGGCGATGTTGGGATGCGTGCCGGTGCCGCCCGTGCCGGGATAGCCGTTGACCAAGCCGCTGAAGGTGTAGGCCACCCGCTGGCCATCGACGCGGGTGTCCAAAGTGGTGTCGTTGAAGACGTCCGCGACCGTGACGCCCCACTTCTGGCAGATCTGCAGCGTCACCGAGCGCAGGGCCAGTTGCGTGTTCCAGTCGCGCGAGCCGAGCTTGTGCACGGCGACGTACACGATCCGCGTGGTCGGCCACTTGGTCCGCATGGCGGAGATGGTGGTCTCCAGAGAGCCCGCGTAGGTGGAGTTGTCGAACTTGGCCGGATCCGTCCCGGGAGCCATCGTGCCGACCTTGAACCGCTTGTTGTAGACCAGGTCGGCGTCATTGGTGCCGCCGTTGAACACCACGTAGTCGGGCGCCTTCGAGGCGGCCCGCTGCACCTGCGTGAGGATCTGGTTCGAGCTGGGGCCGATCGACGCGCCGTTCACGGCGTACTTGGTCAGATTCATCGACTCGCGTTCGGCTGTGAAGTTCACGAAACCGCGCGGGTAGACGTGGCCGTAGACGATGCTGTCGCCGAACGCGTACATCGACTTGCCCTTCAGCCGCCCGTTCGCCGCGTTCGCCGGCACGCTCAGGCGGACATTGTCGATGGATTGCACACCGGTTCCGTTGTAGTCGCAGGCGACGAGCTTCGCCAGGTTCTTTCCGGTCACGGCGGCCGTGCCGGAGGTCATGACCTTGGCGGCGGTCTCCTTGGTGGCGATCGTGTACTGCACCCGTTGCAGAGTGAAGTCGAGGTGCAGGTTCACCGTGTACCACTTGGCGCGGTCGAAGGCGGTTCTGGTCCAACTCGGGTCGAGCGAGTCGGGGGCGGACTTCGAATCGGACACCGGGCCGGTCAGGCCGTACCGCAGCTCGGCGGACGTGCCGGCCAGCGCGAACACGAGATTGCCCTGGCTGTCACGGAATTCGAGGCCTGTCGCGGACGTGCTGCTGGCGGCCGCCGTCTTCCAGTCGAAGCTCAGATCGAGGGTTCGTTGCTGGGTGACGGCCACGTCGAACGCCTTGACCGACGTGGTGTGGCTGCTCATCCCGGTGGTGACGTTCAGGACGCCGTTGGCCACCGCGGCGCCGGTGGGGAAACCGAAGTTGGCCGGGGTCGTCTGGGTGCTGAACGTCTCGTCGATGAGCACGCCGGTCGCGGCGGAGGCCGCCGCCGCGGGCGCGATCAGGGTCGCCGCCGCGGCGGCGATGGTCGCGACGGCCTTGGGCCAGAGCAATCGGCGAACTCGGCGGTCGGCGTGCATGCGGGCTCCCTTCGGGCAAGGTCGGGTGGTCACGAAGAACTTCCGGTGATGGAGAGATTGTCGAACTGGGCGGTCTCGCCCTGGCTCGTGCCGTATCCCACCTGCCCGGCGGCCAGGGTGCCGTCGGTGATCGTGCGGACGGCGGTGCCGTCGATGACGGCCTTGATGGTGCTGCCGGAGAACGACAGGCCGATGCTGTGCCACCGGTTGGTGCCCAGCGCGGACACCGTGCCGCTGGCGAGCGTGACCTTGTTGCCGTCGTTGGCATTGTTGCGCAGCAAGGACCAGGCCCCCGTGTCGGAGACGCGCAGGTAGTACGCGTCGATGTCGGCGGGGGTGAACCTCTTCTGCGTGTTGGCGCGTCCGATCAGCTCGGCCTGTCCGGCCTTTTCCAGCAGCACGTCGGTGCTGACCGTGTAGTTGCGCCACGTGGTGTCGCCGAGCAGCGCGTACGGAGTGGACTGGAATGCCCAGTTGATGGGCGCCTGCGCGGTCATCTGCCGCACGCACCGCCCGGGCCGGCCGGCATCACACGCCGCGATCTCGAAGGCGCCCTGCTGATCCATCAGGTCCTTGGCGAACTTGCCCACGGCATAGCCGTCGAAGTTGTCCGCGTACGGCAGGCCCATGGCGTGCTGGGCGGGGCTGGTCGCCGTGCCCTTGCCACCGCCGGTCGTGGTGGTCAGCGTGTAGACGTATCCCGGTTGCAGGATCAGCGAGAACGTCCCGTTGGCCGCAGGGGTGATGTCGGCGCCGCGCACCATGTACGAGGAGGGGTTGTCGGAGTTGAGGTTCGTGGCCCAGACGTGCACGGCGCCGGTGGACAGACCGCCGGTGACCGCCGCCGTGAACGTCTGGCTCGCCTTGGCGTCCATCGTCTCGATGACGGTGCTGTAGTCGGTGTTGTTCGTCGACTTGAGCGTCACGTAGCTGCCGTTGGCCCGGTTTCCGCCGAGGTACCCGCCGGCCGAGTCGATGTAGTGCCAGCCGGGTGCGGTGAACTGCGTGGTGTGCGCCATCGCCCAGGCGTTCTTGCCGATCGAGTAGGACCCGGACCACGGCTGCGGGGCGGCCGCCAGGCCCATCGTCGGGAACGGCAGGTTCGGGGTGACGGCGGCGACGAGCGGCCAGTTGAGATAGGCGGTCGCTTTGCCGTCGAGGTAACCGCGGTTGATGCCCCGGGCGAGCGCCTGCGCGCCCGCGTTGTAGTCATCCGAACCGTTCTCGCTGGCCCACAGTGTCTTGCCCGACTTGAGGGCGTTACTGGTGCTCGGACAGCTGGTCTGCGCCGAGCGGTACCCGCATATGTAGTGCACGCCGATGACGTCTACCGCCTTGGCGAACGCGGCGTCGGACACGACGTCGTTGGCCACGTTCCAGTTCTGGGACGCGTCGGCGGCGACCACCCGCACGCTGCCGTACCCGTTGGCGACCAACGCGTTCTTCAGGCTCACGTACCAGCTCTTGTTGTAGGGGCGCCGTTCCATCCGCCCAGCGAGTCGATGGTCAGCCCGTTGGCCTTGGCGCAGTTCAGCCAGGAGAGCAGATAGTTGATCATGTCGGTGGACCAGAAGTCGCCGTTGCCGATCCAGCCCGGCGCGCCCCAGGACAACGCGGACAGCTTGATGTTCGGGTTGCGCGCCTTGGCCTGCTGCATCAACCACCACTCGTAGCCGCGACCGCAGTCGATCACGCCCCTGGTGTGCTCGTGGCTCGGTTCGGCGCCGCTGGTGGAGTTGGTGTCCCCACCGATCTCGACCTTGAGCAGCTGCACCGCCGCGCCGTAACCCGGACGGAACAGGTAGTCGAGGATCTGGGTGCGCTCCGGCTCCGGGTAGTCGAACAGCAGACAGCTGTTCCCGCCGCCACCGCTGACCGCGCCGATGCCGTCGAGCACCCGGCCGGCGCCCTTGCCGTCGATCGTCACGGTGGTAGCGGCCTGCGCGGGTCCGGCAAGGGACACCGAGAGTCCCGTGACGATCATGGCGAGAACCATTGGCAGGACGAACCGGCGGTCCCACAGCCCACGGTGACCGAAATGCCGTTGCATGGCGTGCTCCTGACCCCCAGGTCGACTCACGCGAACTTGCCGGCGTAGGCGACGCGGACGCACTCACCCGCGGTCAGGTTGACGACGATCTTGCCGGCCGAGGTGCCGTAGGACTTCGACGCAGTTCGCGTCCAGGCGTTGTTGGCGTTGTAGTAGCCACTTTCCACCGCGGTGATCGTGCCGCCGGGCAGCGTGTAGGTGGCGGCCTTGGTGCTGAGCACGGCGATTTCCGAGGAACTGCGCCTGATGGCGATGCCCTGCCCACCGCTGGTGGTCGCGTAGGTCACGCTCTGGCCGCCGAGCGTCTTGGTCGTGTTGCTACTCGCGGCGGCGGTGCGGTTGAACGTCTGCAGTGTCGTCCCGCCGCGCTCGACGGGACGCCGGGACGCCAGGTCCCAGCCGGCCTTGTTGATCGTGTGGTTCACGGCGGCGACCTTCGGCGACACGGCCTTGCGGGTGACCGCCTTCGTCGTCGGGTTGAAGTTGTACAGGCCGTTGTCGGAGCTGCCGCTGCTGGCGTCCGGATCCACCGCCGCGTAGGCGTTGTACGCGGTGTTGCCCGCGACAGCGTTGAACTTGAGCACGTCGGCGGTCGAGCCCCCCGCGCCGTTCTCCATGATCATCGGGAAGTTCCCGCCCTGTGCCCACAACGGATCCTGGCTGTAGTCGAAGACGTAGTCCAGGCTCGTGGTGTACGGGTCGTAGCCGAAGAAGTCCAGATAGGCGACACCGTGGGCGCGGCGGGCCTCGTTGTCGGCGACACCCGCGTCACCCTTGGGATTCGACCGGGTGTAGACGACATGGCCGGACTGCTTGATGGTCTGGCCGAGGCCGCTGAGGTAGTTCAGGAGCACGTCGCTGCGGAACTTGTCCGCGTTGGTGTATCCGCCGCTGCGCCAGAGATCGTTGCTGTAGGAGCTGTAGCTGCGGTCGATCCGGACATCCCACAGTCCCGACACGTTCGGCTCGTTGAGCAGCTGGAAGCCCACGACGGTGTGGCTGGTGTCGTAGGCCGCGAGGTGGTTCATGAGCTGGCCCAGGGCGTACTTCTCCCGGGCGAGCAGGTTCGGGTCGGTCTTGTCCAGCAGCACGAAGCCACCGGCCGGCTCACCGGGTTCGCCGGTGCCGCTCTTGCGCAGCACGCTGCCGTCGGCGCGGACCACCTTCTGGTAGTCGTTCATCACGTAGGACGGGATGCGGATGGGCACGCTGAGGCCGGTGGAGTCGTGTCCGAACCAGAGGATCTCGAGCTTCAGCCCGTACTCCCGGCACCAGTCGACGTAGCGGTCGACGTCCGTCCAGCTGAAGTTGTTCCTGGAGGTCTCGATCTTCGACCACCAGATGGGGATGTTCACGACGTTGAAGCCGTCCTCGGCGACCATGCGCAGCACCGGCTTCAGCTGGGCGTCGGTCCAGCCGCGGCTGTAGCGCAGCTTGTCGTACCGGTACTGGATGCCGCTGTGGTAGAAGGGCTTGCCGTCGACCATCAGCACCAGCTTGTCGTAGCTGGATCGCGTTGTGTCCACATACGACACCGCGCTCGCCGTGGTCGCGCCGGCCCGGCGCGGCACGCCGAGCACACTCAGCCCCGCCGCGCCGACGGCTGCGGCGCCGACGGTGGTGAAGAACTTGCGGCGCGGCCACAGACCCGTTGTCGGCTCCATTGCGCTTCCCTTCCACGGACGAATCGTGTCGAGATCTCGGATCGGGCCAACCGGTCGGGACGCGGACACCGACGCTGGAAAACGTATTCCAGCACGATGACCTTGGGGCGTCAAGGAATACGATCGCAGCTCTGCAACTTTCAGCGGCACGCCCGGCGTCGCGCCGATTCGCGCCATCGAAGCCGGCCGAACTGGGGCTTGGGGCGGAGCGGCGTTGTGCGTGCGGCACCAGCGCCGTACCTTTCGGATCCGGCGTTGATGGGGTCCCGGTACGGCCGAAAGACCGTCGCCACCGCGCGGAATGCGTTTCCCCGCAGCGCGGCCAGGGACACCGTCGAGCACACCGATGTCACCAACACCGGCGACAGCGCGTCGCCGGTGGAAGTCGAGTGTCTGGAGGCAGAGCTCTATGCGACGGATCGAAGTGCACACCGGGCGGGCGGGGACCCGCTCGTGGGGTCAGATGTTGAGGTGGTTCGCGGTCGCGATCGGTCTCGTGGTCCTCGCGACCATGGCCGGGACCGGCCCGGCCACGGCGACCGAGAACCCGTACCAGCCAGGTTCGGTGTCGGCCGCCGGTAATCCGTACCAGCGGGGACCGAGCCCGACCCGCGCGAGTGTCACCACCGCGGGCACCTTCGCCACCGCCTCGATCACCGTGCCGGACTTCCGCAAGGGCGTGATCTACTACCCGACCGACACCAGTCAGGGCACCTTCGGCGCGATCGCGTTCATCCCCGGCTACAACGGCTCGTGGGCCGCACTGGCGTGGACGGGGCCCTGGCTGGCCTCGTTCGGCTTCGTGGTGATCGGCTTCGAGGCGGCCAACCCCACCGACGGGGACACCGCCCGCGGCACCCAACTGTTGGCCGCGTTGGACTATCTGACCCAGCGCAGTCCGGTGCGCACCCGGATCGACCCGAGCCGCACGGCGGTCATCGGCCACTCGATGGGTGGCGGCGGAGCCATCTCCGCGGCAGCGAAGCGGCCGACGCTGAAGACCGCGATCGGACTGGCGCCGGCCATCTTCTCGACGGACGTGAAGACCCTGAAGATGCCGGCCATGGTGATGGCCGGGCAGAAGGACACCACGGTCACGCCGTCGTACGCCAAGAACTTCTACAACCAGATTCCGACGAAGAAGGCGTACGTCGAGCTCACCGGCGCCGGTCACGGCTTCCCCAGTTGGACGCCGAACTCGGTGATGATGCGCAAGGTCGTCCCCTGGTTCAAGATCTTCCTCGACAACGACTCCCGTTACACCCAGTTCCTGTGTCCGCAACTGGATTCGACCGGCGTCAGCGCCTACCAGAGCACCTGCCCGCTGCTGTCCGGAAGCCCGACCTCCACGACCGTCCGCTAGGAGGCGCCGACCCGAGCGACCTCACCACGGCGTGAAGCACCGCAGACACCCTGCCACGGCGATATCTCAGGAGGTAGTGAGGCAATGCGACAACACAGAGGACGCTGGTCCCGGCCGATCGGGGCGGTGCTGGCCGCCGCCGTGCTGGCCTCGACCGCGGCGCTGGCCGCGGCCGGTCCGGCGGCGGCCCACCCGACCGCCCCGAGCCAGGCGACCACGGCCGTCAAGGGCACCCAACGCGGTCCCAACCCCACGCTCGCCATGATCGAGGCCTCCCGCGGCCCGTTCGCCACCGCGCAGCAGAGCGTGGCTCCCGGCAACGGCTTCCACGGCGGGGAGGTCTACTACCCGACCGACACCAGCCAGGGCACCTGGGGGGCGCTGGCCATCATTCCCGGGTACACCGCGAGGTGCGTCAACCAACCCGCGCCCGAGGAGGCGTGGATGGGACCGTGGCTCTCGTCCTTCGGGTTCGTGGTGATCTGCCTCGAGACCAACAGCCCCAACGACTTTGACGTCGCCCGCGGCAAGGAGGCGCTGGCGGCGCTGAAGTGGCTGACCACGAGCAGCCCCGTCAAGAACCGGGTCGACCCGAACCGGCTGTCGGTGATGGGTCACTCGATGGGCGGCGGCGGCATGGTCTACGCGGTCGAACACCAGCCCTCGCTCAAGGCCGGCATCGGACTCGCGCCGTTCTCCCCCTCACAGAACATGTCCAGCGACCGCGTGCCGACCCTGGTGCTCGGCGGGCAGAAGGACCCGACGGTGACACCGTCGATGCTGGCCGGCCTGTACGCCACCATGCCGGCTTCGACCAAGAGCGCGTTCGCCCAGATCGCCGGGGCCGACCACGAGTTCTACCGCACCGCGAACAACGTCATGATGAAGCTGGTCGTCCCCTGGTTGAAGATCTTCGTGGACGGCGACAACCGGTACGAGCAGTTCCTGTGCCCCAAGCTGCCCGACCCGTCCAAGATCTCCATCTACCAGCCGAAGTGCCCCTATATCTGACGATCAGCGCGGCACCCGCCTCGCACTCCGACACGGGTGCCGCGCTTCGCCAGCTCCGGATCGCCGGCCTCGGCGCCGTCCGCTCGAACGGTTCCTGGGCCTTGGGTGATTCCGGTCGACATGCCCCGGGGGCGGGTCAGCCCCGGATCGGGACGTCCGCTCCGTCGCGCAGGAACACCGGAATCCGGTCCAGCGGCGCGTCCACCGACAGGTTCTCGCCGCCGGCGTGCTCCTGGCCCGTCCAGGCGTCGGTCCACCGGGCGCCGGCCGGCAGACACACCGCACGCCGCCGGCCGCCCGGTTCCAGAATCGGGGCCACCAGCACGTCCGGACCCAGCATGAACTGGTCCTCCACGGTCCAGGATCGTTCGTCATCGGGAAAGTCGACGAACAGGGGCCGCATCGGCGGCACGCCCTGCTCGTGCGCGACGCGCATCTGCTCCCCCACATAGGGTCGCAGCCGCTCCCGCAGTCGCATCGTCCGTTCGATCAGGGCCAGCGCCCGCTCCCCGTACGACCACACCTCGTTGGGGCCGCCCGTTCCGCTCGGCCCCCACGGCGTCCGCGGCTCGCGGTAGCCGTGCAGCCGGAACAGCGGGCAGAACGCCCCGTACTGGAACCACCGGACGATCAGCTCCTGGTAGTCCGGCGACGTCGCGTCACCCCCGTCGAAACCACCGATATCCGTTGTCCACCAAGGAATGCCGGACAGCGCGATGTTTAGCCCGGCCCGCACCTGCGCCCGCAGTGACGCCCAGGTGGACGGGATGTCGCCGGACCACACGGCCGCGCCGTAACGCTGGCTGCCGGCCCAGGCCGAACGACACAGCAGCAGCACCTCGTCGTCGCCCTCGGCCTGCAGGCCGTCGAAGAACGTCCGCGCATGCGCCTGCGGGTAGAGGTTGAACACCTCGCTGCCCGTGCCGGCGTGGAAGCTCAGGTTGTCCGGGTGGCCGGGCTGGATCTCGGGCTCACAGGCGTCCAGCCACCACGCCTTCACGCCCTTGTCGTAGTAGTTGCGCTTGACCAGCGACCAGACGAACTCACGCGCCCCTGGGTTGGTGGCGTCGTAGAAGGACACCGGCAGCTCGGTCTCGAACCCCTTGTCGAACCAGGGCGCCTGCGCCGGCAGGCCACGCTCGGCCCCGACCAGCAGGCCACGGTCGCGCATCGCCGCGTGGTTCTCGCTGAGCGGGCTCACCGAGGGCCAGATCGACACCATCAGCTTCACGTCCAACTCGTCCAGCTCGCGGATCATCGCGTCCGGGTCGGGCCACTCCGCCGGGTCGAACCGCCAGTCGCCCAGATGTGTCCAGTGGTAGAAGTCCACGACGATGCCGGCCAGCGGCAACCCGCGGCGCCGGTACTCGCGGGCGACCGCCAGCAGCTCCTCCTGGCTGCGGTAGCGCAGCTTGCACTGCCAGAATCCGGTCGCCCAGTCCGGCAGCACCGGCGGATGCCCGGTGGCATCGGCGTAGCGCGCCAGTGCCTCGGCCGGACGGCCGGCCGTGATCCAGTAGTCGATCTGACGGGCCTGGTCCGCCACCCACCGCGTGCCATTGTCGGCGAACTCCACCCGGCCGACGGCGGGCATGTTCCACAGCAGGCCGTAGCCCCGGTTGGACAGCACGAACGGGATGCTCACCTCGGCGTTGCGCTGCACCAGGTCCAGCACGAGGCCCTTCTGGTCCAGCCGACCGTGGGTGTGCTGGCCCAGCCCGTACAACCGCTCACCCTCGTAGGCCTGGAACCGCTGCTCCAGTCGGCCGCCGGCGAGCAGCATCCGCGCGCCCGGCCACCAGAAGTGGGCGCGCTGCTCGGAGAGCAGCTCCTTGCCGGTGTCGGTGCGCACGAAGCGGATCAGCGGATCGAGGCCGGTGTGGGACTGTTCGACGGCCACGATCGCGGTCAGCGCGCCGTTCACGATGCGGCCGTCCGGGGTGGCCGAAGCCGCCGTCGGTTTGGGCGGCAGCAACGCACCGGGCAGGTCGTCCAGGACGCGGTGCCGGCCGACCCGCACACGCAGGCTGTCGTCGCCATGGGCCTCAATGCGGATGACCTGGTCGCGCGCCGAAACCTCCAGCGCGCGACCACCGTCGCGGACCACGATCATCGTTGGCTCCCTCGATGTCATTCCTTGACCGCGCCTCCGGTCATGCCGGCCACGACGTAGCGCTGGGCGACCACCAGCAGGATCGCCGCGGGGACCGAGGCCAGCACTGCGGTGGCCATGACCCCGTTCCAGTCCGCGGTCTGGTTGCCCACGAAGCGATAGATCCCCACCGTGACCGGCTCGATACCCTGCCCGGTAGTCAGAGTGACCGCGAACAGGAAGTCCGCCCAGGCGAACAGGAACGAGAACAATCCCGCGGTGATCACGGCGTTGCGGCTGACCGGGACGATGATCGCGGTGAAGGTGCGCCAGTAGCCCGCGCCGTCCACCCGGGCCGCCTCGGACAGCTCACGCGGGATGGCGACCATGAAAGCCCGCAGCACCAGGATGGCGAACGGCACCGTCGCGGTGGAGTCGGCCAGCACCAGCCCGAGATAGTTGTCGATCAGACCGAGGTTGCCGAACAGCGCGTACAGCGAGTTGGCCATCACGATGCCGGGGATCATCTGCACGATCAGCAGCACGAACACGAACACCGGGCCGCCACGCCACGGCAGCTGCGCCAGCGAGTACGCCGCCGGTGTCGCGATCAGCAGCGACACCACCACGGTCCCGCCGGCGACCAGCAGGCTCGACAGCAGGTGCCCGCCCTGCGTCGCCAGCGCCTCGCGGTAACCGTCCAGCGTCGCGGGAAACGGCAGGAACTCCGGCGCCGGCCGCAGCAGCGCGCCACTGGGTTGCAGCGACGCGTTGAGCATCCAGTACAGCGGAAACAGCAGCACCAGCACGATCAGCACGCCGACGGTGGTCTTGCCCCAGCCCCTCATGCCAGCGGCTCCCGGGCCGAAGAGCGCAGGTACACGAAGCCGAACACGGTCGCCGCCAGGATCAGCACGTTCCCGACCGCCGCTCCCTGCCCGAAGGCGAAGTCGTGGAAGGACAGGCTGTAGGAGAAGGTGGTCAGCGTCTGGGTGGCGTTGGCCGGACCGCCGCCGGTGATCACCATGATCACGTCGAACACCTTGATCGTGTACACCAGGCCCAGCATCAGCACGATCCCGGTCACCGGCCGCAGCAACGGCCACGTCACGTTGCGAAACCGCTGCCACGGCCCGGCGCCGTCCAGCGCCGCCGCCTCGTACAGCGATACCGGAATGGCGCGCAGACCACCGTGCAGCAGGACCAGGTTGAACGGGATGCCGATCCAGATGTTGGTGAGAATCACGGCCGGCAGCGCCCAGCCGGTGTCGGTCAGCCACGGGATCGCGGGCAGGCCCACCAGGCGCAGCGCCGTGTTGAGCACGCCGTGGTCCTGGTCGAAGATCCACCGCCAGACCGCGCCGCTGACCACCAGCGGCAGCAACCAGGGCAGGAGAAGCAGCGCGCGCAACGTGGCACTACCCAGGAAGCGGCCGTTGAAGAACACGGCCAGCGCCAGGCCGATCCCGAACTGGAAGGCGATCGAGCCGACCGTGAACCACACGGTGTTCAACGCCGCCTTGACGAAAACGGGATTGCCCAGCGCCGCCAGGTAGTTCGCGACCCCGGTGAACGGCGCCTCGCCGGTGTAGAAGGAACGGACGCTGTAGTCCCGCACGCTCATCAAGACGTTGTAGACCAGCGGATACCCGAAGAAGACCAGCACGTACAGCAGCGCGGGCAGCAGGAAGGCGATGGCGGCCGTGCGTCGGCTCACGATCCCCCCGCCTGCCGCTGGGCCTGGCTGAGCGCCTGCTGTGGGGACTGGCTGCCGGTGATCGCCGCCTGCACCGCGGTGGCCAGCGCCTGGGACACCTTGGGGTACTTCTCCCCCAGCTCGGCCGAGCGGGACCGCGCGGTGGCCACCTCGGTCACGAACGGTTGCATGTTCGGGTGCTGCTGGCCGAACTTCTCGGCGACGTCGGTTTTGGACGGCACGTAGGCGTGGCCGGCGTCCCAGCTCTGCATGACCTCCGGCGACAGCAGGCAGGACAGCACCTTCGCCGCCGACTGCTGGGTGGCCTGGCCGGTGGCCGGGATGACGCCGATCTCACCGCCCAACGCCACGGTCGGGCTACCGCCCGCGGCTGGCGTCGGGATCGGCATCACGCCGTAGTGCAGCGACTTCTCGCCGTCCAGCCGGGCCAGGTTCCATGAGCCGTTGATCATCATGGCCGCGTTGCCGGCGACGAACTGGTCGGCCACGTCGTTCTGGTTCCAGTTCAGCACCGACTTCGACGCCGAGCCGCTGGTGACCAGGCCCGATACGAACTCCAGCGCTCGCACGGCCTTGTCCGAGTCCACTGTGGACAGATCAGCGCCGTTGCTCCAGAAGAACGGCAGGAACTGCCAGGTGCCCTCCTCTGACGGGATGGCGGAGAAGGCCAGGCCGTACCGCTGCCCCTTGGTCAGCCTAGCCGCGGCCGCCTTGAGCTCGTCCCACGTGCGCGGCGGCTCCACCCCCGCCTCGGCCAGTAGATCCTTGTTGTACAGCAGGGCAAGGCCGTTCACGCCCGGCGCGAGCCCGTACACCTTGCCCTGGTAGGTGCCGGCCTTGACGATGCTGTCGAAGTAGCCGTCGGTGGAGATGCCGTAGTTCGACAACGGGGTCAGCGCACCGGTGCTGGCGATCTGCTGCACGGTGGGGTTGTCGGTGAACACCAGGTTCGGCAGTGACCGGGAGCTCGCGCCCTGCAGAATCTTGGGCAGCATCTGGTCGGTGGGCACGGTCTGCCGCTGGATCGTCACGCCGGTCTGCTTCGAGCAGGTGTCCAGCACCTGCTGCCAGGCCGCCGAGCCCTGCTGGTCGGTGTAGTAGTCCAGCTCGGTGATGGAGTTCGCGGCGGCGCCGCCGGACGACCCGCAGGCGGCCAGCGCCAGCACGAGCGCCACTGCCGCCGCCGGCCTACCGAAAGCCTTGTTCAGGCGTGCAATCGTGGACGACAACGCCGTCATCTCCTCAGGTGTCGGATCGAGTGGGACGCCCGCTGCTGGCGCGCTGCGTCAGCCGGGGCGAGAGCAGCCTGATCTCGGCCGGCGCCGGGCCGTCGAGCTGGCGCATCGTCATGTCCACGGCCAGCCGGCCCAGCTCGGCCGAGGGGATGGCGACCGAGGTCAACGCGACGGACTGCGCCATGGCCATGTCGTCGGGACAGACCGCCACTACGGAGATGTCGCCGGGCACGTCCAGGCCGCGGTGGCGCACCTCGGACAGCAACGGGCCGAGCACGGCCTCGTTGTGCGTCACGATCGCCGTGATCGACGGGTCCGCGCCCAGCGTCTGGTCAAGGTAGGCGCGCACGCCGTCGTAGGATGGCTCGCACGGGTGGGACACCGCGTGCAGACCATGCGCCGCCACCGCCTCGTTGAAGCCGCGCAGAAACCGGCCGGCGTAGCTGGTGCCGCGTTCGTACACCGCGGGCGACGGCCCGAGCAACGCGATGCGCCGATGCCCGAGGTCGGCCAGGTGATGCACGGTGACCGCGCCGGCTGCCGCGAAGTCGAGGTCCACGCAGGTCAGTCCGCGCGGTTGGTCGGGCACGCCGACCAGCACCACGGGCCGCTCCAGGGCCGCCAGCACCGGGATCCGCGGCTCGGCCGACTCGACGTCCATCACGATGAGCGCGTCGGCGATGGCCGAGCCGATGACGCGGCGCAGCCCGGCCGGGCCCTCGTCCTTGGTCAGCAGCAACAGGTCATGGTCGTACGCGCGGGCCGCGCCGATCATGGCCGCGACGAACTGCATCACCACGGACACGTTGAGGTCGACCCGGAAGGGCACGACCAGCGCGACGACGCTCGTGCGGCTGCTGGCCAACGCCCGGGCGCGGGCGTTGGGGTGATACCCCAGCCGGCGAATGCTCTGCTGCACCCTTCTCCTGGTCTCCAGCGAGATCGCGCGCTTCCCGCTGAGCACATAGGACACAGTGCTCGGCGAGACCCCAGCCGCCCTGGCGACGTCCATGATGGTCACCATGCCGACCTCCCCTTGTCCTGGCACACCTGATCCGGCTGACCAACACCCCAACGCCCTCACCTCATGAGGAACTGACGCCGAAGTCGGTCACGGCGAAGTTCTTGCCACCGCTGGCCGAGGTGATCTCGAACCCGAACTGGACGTCGCCCAGCGTGACGTCGCCGAACCAGCCCTTCGACTTGATCCAGTTCAGCACCGCCTTCACATCCACGGCGCCGGCGGTGGTGTTGCCCTGGCGCAGGAAGGAGAACACCGCGTTGCGGCCGTTGGATCCCTTGTAGACGTCCCAGGTGTGACCGCCGACGGTCACCGTGGCCTGCTTGCTGCCGATCGGACCGACCGCGCCGGCCTTGGACATCCAGAGCATGATCTCGTACCTGTTGCTGTCGGCCCAGATGTCGTAGGTCGCCTCGTAGCTGCCACCGCTGGGCAGGCTCACCGCGAAGTTGCTGGTGACGCTGCCGATCGCGCTCAGCTTCTTGTTGACGGCCTTCGCCACCTGCGGGTAGGACTTCACGCCGCCGGTGTTCGGCTGGTTCGAGTTGACGCCCCAGTCGCGGTACGAGTTGCCCCAGATCGTCTGCGGACCGGCGCCGTGGCCCCAGACGTCGTTGCGCAGGGTGTAACCGCCGTTGCTCCAGGTCGCCCACTGGGCCGACGAGGACCAGACCGCCGCCGCGTCAGAGGTCGATGCCGTGAGCGCCACGGCGGCGACTGTGGCCACCCCGACGGTCGCACATCGCAGGAATGCGCGCATTGTTCTCATCTCCTTGCTCTCTACCGAGTGATCCGGAACGAGTAAAGGTTGGCCGGGCCGTCGAAGGACAGATACACGTCGTGCCGGCCGGTGACCTTGGTCAGGCCGGCGGAAACGGTGACGTACCTGTACCTGTCCCCCGTGCTGGGCGCTGTCACCTTGCCCAGGACCTGACCGTTGTCCAGCTTCACAGTGATCTGCGCGGGCGCACTGTTCGGATTGGACACCGAGATGGTGACCGTGCTTCCCCCGGTGAGCTGGACGTTCTTGTAGGCCAACCATGCCCCCGCGGTGGCGGCGACCGAGGTGCCGGCGGCCTTGCTCTGGTCGGTCAGGGTCACGCCCTGGTAGTCGTCGAAGTTCTGGGCCAGGGTCGGCTGCGACAGGTCTCGTGGCGGGATCGTCTCGCCCGGTGCGGAGATCGAGGCAGTCTGCCGAATGTCCTGCGACGAGCTGCCCACCTGGAAGTCGTACGTGCCGGCCTCGACCACGGACTTGTTCCTGGTGACATCCCAGAACGCGAGGGCGCTGGTCGCCACCGTGAACGTCACCGTCCTGGTCTGTCCCGGCGTGAGGCTCACCCGTTGAAAGCCGCGCAGCTGCCGGATCGGCTGCTGCGCCCGGGAGTGCTGCTCGTGCGTGTACAGCTGCACGACCTCGTCGCCGGACCGGCTTCCCGTGTTCGTGACGTCCACCGCGACCTGGACGGCGTTGCCCCGGCGGGTCGCGTGCATATTGCCGTACTTGTACGTCGTGTAGCTCAGACCGTATCCGAACGGGAACAGCACCGGGCCCTGGTGGTACAGGTAGGTCATGCCGGTCTTCGAGATGTCGTAGTCGAAGATGCTCGGCAGCTGTGTGTCCGAGGCGTACCAGGTCTGGGGCAGCCGGCCGGCCGGGTTGACGTCGCCGAACAGCACGTCCGCCAGCGCGTGGCCGGTTTCCTGGCCGGCGTGGCTGGTCCACAACACACCCGGCGCCGTCTGCTTGTCCCAGCCGGTGGTCGGGTAGCTGTTCTCCACCACGACAACTGTGTGCGGATTGGCCTTCTGCACCGCCTGCACCAGTTCCAGTTGTGCGGGCGCGAGTTCGGTGCTGGTGCGGTCGTTGGCCTCGCGGCCGTTGATGAACGGCATGCTGCCGACCACCACGACCGCCGTGTCCGCGCCAGTCGCAGCGGTCACCGCACTGGACTGGCCGCTGGTGATCACCTGCCTGGTGAACCTGGTGGCGGCGGCCGGGCTCGCCGCGGTCATGGTCACGGCGCCGCCGGCGCCCACGATCCCGTACTTGTTCGCCCCGCCGGCATCGTTTCCGGCGTACTCAAGGACATAGCCGCCGTCGGGCTGCTGGTCCAGCTTCAACTGCTGCTGCACGTACCAGCCGTTGGGCTGGGCGGCGTTGTCGACCAGCGTGCGATTCGCGCCCAGCGACAGGTACTTGCCGTTGGCGACCGCGCGCAGGGTCAGTTTGCCGGCGCCCCAGTCGAACACGTCCATCGACTCGTCGGCCCCAGCCGTGGCCGGCCCCTCGGTCAGCACGCCCTCGGCGGCCGGCGCGGTCAGGTACCTGCCGGTTGCGTTGTCCTTCAACGCGATCCGGTCGACACCTTCGGTGGCGGACACGGTTGCGTTGGCCCCCAGGCGTTCCTCAATGCCCTGAACCGGCGTCACCTGGTACGGCAGGTTGCCGCTGTACCAGTCGGTGTAGAGCGTGTCGGCCAGCGGACCGATCACCGCGACCTTCTTGTTCTGGGCGGCGTTCAGCGGCAGTGCCCCGTTGTCGTTGCGCAGCAGGACCATCTGCTCGTCGGCGGCCTTGCGGGCCAGCGCCTGGTGGGCCGGCGAGTCGATCACGGCCGGCGTGATCTTGGCATACGGGTTGTTCGCACTCGGCGGGTCGAACTCGCCGAGCCGGAACCGCAGCGAGAGCAGGTGCCGGTCGGCCCGCTCGACATCGGCCACCGTGAGCAGTCCCTGGCTCACCGCGGTCTTGACGGCGCCGGTGATGACGCTGGGGTTGTTGTCGTTGTCGGTGAAGCTGTCCAGGCCGGCCTTGAGCGCCGCCGCCACCGCCTCCGCCTTGGTGGCGTAATAGTGCTCGGCCCCGACCAGGTTGCTCGGCGCGCCGGCGTCGCTGACGATCGCCAGGTCCTTGGTGCTCCAGCTGCGCACGGTCCTGTCGAGGTCCGGGCTCACGGTGTTCGGGTGGCCGTTGACCAGGTTGTAGGACGGCATCACGCCGGTGGCGGCGTTGGCGCTGAGCGCCGGCTCGAAGGCCTGCTCATCGTAGTCGTGCAGGATCTTCGGCGGCACCGACGCGTTGCTGGTGACGCGGTTGGACTCGTTGTTGTAGGCCAGGTAGTGCTTGAGCGTGGGCGCGGCCTGCAGGTAGCGCGGGTCGTCGCCCTCGATGCCCTTGCCGTACGCGGTGGAGATGCTGCCGGTCAGGTAGGGGTCCTCGGAGTAGCCCTCTTCATTGCGGCCCCAGCGCGGGTCACGCAGCAGATTCGTCACCGGCGCCCACAGGTTCAGGTCCCACAGGTTCGGGTCTTTGGCGTTGTAGCCCCGCGCCTCTTGGCCGACTGCGTCGCCGACCTGCTTGACCAGTGCCGGATCCCAGGTGCTGCCGAGCCCGACGGCCTGCGGGAACACTGTCCCCTGCGCGGTGACCACCGCGCCGCCGTGGTAGAAGTCGGTGGTCCAGGCGACGCCGTGCAGCGCCTCGGTGCCGGTCTTGAAGAAGCCGATGCCCAACCGTGGGATCGGCACCTCGTACTGGTGCAGCAGCGAGATCTTCTCGTCCAGGGTGAGCCGGGAGATCAGGTCGTCCAGCCGTGCCGACAGCGGCAGGCTCGGATCGCGGAACCGGTCGATCGCCGGCTCCGCGGTCGCGGCAGTCGTGGCGACGAGGGCCACGGCCACGCCGAGAGCGACACTGCCACACCACCGACGTAGGCGCGTCAAGGCACACCTCCAGACAGACTTGGATCCTCGAATCGCTTCGACGTCTCCATGGGCGATCTCGCGGCCTGGCCGAAGCGTGTCAGGACTATGTCAACGGTGTTGTGAGAGCGTCAACCGCGATGCGCTTCGACAGACGCCAATTCGACGGTTCGACAGTTTCCGCACCGGCGTGCATGCCCCGCGACCTGCGGATCGGCGGCCCAGCCGGGCAAAGCCGCCGTGTCGCGCCCGTATTACCGGACGCCTGGAACTGAAAGTTTCAGGTGGTCACCGGGGCCGCGCCCCCTGGCTGCCGAAGGAAGGTCACGTTCACCGCGCCGACCGGTGAACGTCCTTCCTTGCCACGAGCGAAAGTTGCGATAACACTGGGTCGCTCCGCTGGACAACGCCGTCTTGTGAGGTGGAGCGTGACAACAGCCGAGCCGTGCCCCGCGTCCCCGACGCTCGCCGAAGTCGCGCGAGTGGCCGGAGTGTCGCTGGCGACCGCATCCCGTGTGCTCAACCGGGTCCCCCTTGTGCACCCCGAGACCCGCCGGCAGGTCGAGTCCACAATGGCCGCACTGGGCTATCGGCGCCACCGCGCCGCGCGGACCGCGCCACCACCACGCACCCGGTCGGTCGCCTTGGTGGTGTGTGAGGAGAGCCTGCGGCTGTTCTCCGATCCGTACTTCGCCCGGCTCGCCACCGGTGTCGGCCGCGAGGTCACCGCCGCGGGAATGCAGCTGGTGCTGCTCACGGTCCCATCCACAAAGGACCATCAGGCGCCGGCCATGGACTACCTGGGCGGCGGCTCGGTCGACGGCGCGCTCTTCGTGAGTGTGCACGGCCGCAACCCGCTGAAGCCGGGACGGATCGGCATCCCGGTGGTCGTCGCCGGCCGGCCGGTTCCCGGCGGCGACAAAGACCCGGTGTCCTATGTGGATGTCGACAACCACGGCGGGGCCGTGCAGGCGGTCCGTCGGCTCGTCGACAGCGGCCGGTCCGTGATCGCCACGGTGGCCGGACCGCGGGACATGACCGCGGGCTTCGACCGGCTGGCCGGCTACCGCCAGGTCATGGCCCAGACCGAGCGGTCCGACCACGGCTTGGTGTACTTCGGCGATTTCAGCCAGGTGTCCGGCGAACACGCCACGGCCCGGCTGCTGGAACGCAAGCCACGAGTGGACGCGATCTTCACCGCGTCCGACCTCATGGCCGTCGGAGTGCTGCGGGCGTTACGCCGGGCCGGCCGGCGCGTGCCCGACGACGTCGCCGTGGTCGGCTTCGACGACCTGCCGATAGGCCGGCACACCGATCCCCCGCTGACCACCGTGCGCCAACCCACCGAGGAACTGGGGGCCCGGATGGCCCGCGAGCTGCTCCGCCTGATGGACGACAGTTGCGCACCGCGGTGCGGGATCATGCTCGACACCGAATTGGTGCCACGGGCCTCGGCCTGACGCCGGTGTGGGCCGGCCTCCGGCAGAGGTCCGACCCACCGCGGCTGTGACTCAGTGCTGGCCGTAGATGGTGGCTTCCTTGGCGGTGGCCTTGATTCCGTTGGGGCCGTTGATGATTCGCTGCCCCCAGGTGGTGAGCTGGTTGGGGTTGAAGTTGTTGGTCATGTCCAGCCGGCCGTCGGTGTTGCCGGCCCAGGACCAGCCCAGGTAGCCGATGCCCCTGGAGACCGCCTGCGCCATGAGCGTCTGGTCGTCCACCTGACCCGAGTCGAAGCGCCAGCCGAACTCGCCGACCACCAACGGCAGCCCTTTGTTCTTGAACGCGTCGAAGTAGGAGGTGATCGACGAGGCGGTGTTGTAGACGGCGTACATGTGCACCGAGAACACGGTGTTGTGCATGGAGTCGGCGTTCCACACCGTCTGCGCGGTGTCCCGCATGACGTGGTTCTGGTCCTGTCCCCAGTTCGGGGCGTCGACCATCAGCAGGTGCTGGAAGCCGTTGGACCGCATCCGGCGCACCGCGTTGGCGGTGGCGGTGGTCCACTGTCCGGGGTTGTTGTTGCCGATCGGCTCGTTGCCGATGTTGATCACGACGTAGTTCTCCTGGCCGACCAGGTTGTTCTTCTGGCTGATCCAGTAGCTGACGGCCTGGTCGAGCGTCGCCGCGGCGCCGTCCTGGCCGTAGCCGGTGGTGTCGTGCACCTCCAGCAGGCAGATCAGCCGGTTGCGCTTGCACTGGGCGACCACGTTGGCCACGTCGTTGGACGGACCCCACCGCTTGCCGCTGCCCAGCACCACGCGCACGGTGTTCGCGCCCTGGGCCTTGATGTTGGCGAACGAGCTGGTCTGACTCGGGAACCAGACGTGCTCGTGGCTGATCCCGCGCATGATGAAGTTCTGGCCATTGGCCTCGACGATGTCACGGCCGCTGATGTGCAGGCCGGTGGTGGCGGCGGACGCCGGGACGACGGCGACCACAACCGAGGCCACGGCGCTGAGCAGGGCCGCGCCGAGCACGGCGAGTCGTTTTCTCATGAGCACCTCTCGGTTGATGACCTCACGATTGCCTGATGTGGCAGGGAAACGACGACGATCGTCACCGAGCGGTCGCCAGTCGTCAAGCCGGAACGGCTGTCACGTGCCGTGATCCGGCCAAGCAACCGCGCTTCCCGGTCGGCCACCGAAAGTTTCATCGGCGCGACCACGCCCGCGCACAGGTCCAGGCCGGTCACGGTGCCACTTTCCCGACGATCACGCGGCAGCTCTTGCCATGACCTCCGGTTCGGGGTTCGATCTGACTAGCCCGGAAAACGCCTTCCAACGAGCCACAATGCAGTCGTCGCGCTCGCCGTTCGCTAGGGGCGGGCGCGCACCGCTGTCGGGGCAGGGGTCTCGCGGCGAGTCCCTGCCCCGACGCCCACTTCACCAGCCATTGTGCCTGCCCGACTCTGGAGGTCGGTATGAACTGGCGTCTGCTCAGAGCGGCTGTGGTCGGCCTGCTGGCCGCCTGCGCCGTTGTCGTCCCCGCCTCGGCCGAGGCGGCCGCCGCGCCCACACGGATCATGGCGCTGGGCGACTCGATCACCGGCTCCCCCGGCTGCTGGCGGGCGCTGCTGTGGCGGCACCTGGAGACAACCGGTCACACCAACATCGACTTCGTCGGCACGCTGCCGGCCCCGGGCTGCGGATTCGCCTATGACGGCCAGAACGAGGGCCATGGCGGCTTCCTGGCCACCGGCATCGTGCGGAACAACCAGCTGCCCGGGTGGCTGTCGGCGACCAGGCCGGACGTCGTGCTGATGCACCTAGGCACCAACGACGTGTGGAGCAACGTCTCGACCAGCACCATCCTCAACGCCTACACCACGTTGCTCGGCCAGATGCGGGCCGGCAAGCCCACCGTGAAGCTGATCGTCGCCCGTGTCATCCCGATGAACCCGCCCGGCTGCCCGGCCTGCGGCCAACGGGTGGTCACGCTGGACAACGCCATTCCCGCCTGGGCGAAGGCCCACAGCACCGCGGCCTCCCCGATCACCGTGGTCGACCAGTGGACCGGGTTCAACCCCGCCACCGACACTGTCGACGGCGTGCACCCCAACAGCTCCACCGGCATCCAGAAGATGGAGAGCCGCTGGTACCCCGCCGTGGTCGCCGCCCTGGGTTGACGGCGTCTTCGACCGGTTCAGAGGCGGAGCACCCGTTCGGCGTTGCCGTGGGCGATGAGGTCCAGATCGGCCGGCGCGTACGGCGCGGTGCGCAGGAATTCGACCGCCTCGGCCGACGACTCGTACGGGTAGTCGATGGCGAACAGCACCCGGTCCGTCCCCACCGAGTGTGTCGCGCCCAGCAACGCAGCGTGTGAGAACACACCGCTCGTGGTCACGTAGACGTTGTGCCGCAAGTAATGCGACGGCAGCAGGCGGGGACGGTGCTTGGGATCCGCCTGCTGGTAACGGCTGTCGAGCCGGGCCAGCTGGAATGGCAGCAGCTCGCCCATGTGCCCCAACGTGACCGAAGCGCCGGGGAACTCGTCGAATACGCCGCCGTAGATCAGCCGAAGCGCGTGCGCGCCGACCGCCGCTGTCCACCCCCAGGAAGGTCCGCCCAGCACCGGATATTCCTCCAGCACCCGCCAGCGGTCGGCCGGCACGATCGCCGGATGCAGATACAGCGTCACGCCGAGGCGTTCCAGCTCCGCCCACAGTGGACGGAACTGCGGCTCGTCCAGGTAGTGCCCGCCGATGTGGTCGTTGTGCAGCACGCCTTTGAGCCCCAACTCCTGCACCGCACGGCGCAACTCGGCCACCGCGGCGTCCGGATCCCGCAGCGGCAGGGCCGCGAAGCCGGCGAACCTGTTCGGGTGCGCGGCAACGGCTTCGGCGAGCTGGTCGTTGACCCGCCGCGCCGCAGCCACCGCCTCGGCCGGGTCCTCGACGACCTCCAGCCCCGGCGACGTCAGCGACAGCACCTGCACGTCCACGCCGTGCTCGTCCATGTCGGCCAGCCGAAGCTCAGTCAGATCCGGCAGCCGTCGGCCCCACTCCTCGGCCCACCGTGCCGGCATCCCCGCGCCGGCCGGACCCGGCCACGGGATCACCTCCGGAACCGAGAACGCCTCTTCCAGCGCGATCACCCGCATGACCGCCTCCCATGCTCGACCATTAGGCAGCCTAATGTTAGGTTACCTATCGATCGGGCGCAACAGCGGCCTACCAGGATCGACCGACGCCAGCCACGGAGATGATCGACATGAGACCGTCCACACCGGAGCCCGAGCCGCTGATCCGGCTGCTCTGGCGGGCGCACAACTGGTTCCGGACCGCCGTGATCGCCGCCCTCGAAGCCGGCGACGACCCAGCCACGATCACCGCCGCCCACGCGACGCTGCTCAGCCAGCTCCCGCTGGAGGGGACCACCATCGCCGAGCTGGCCCGACTGATCGGCGTCAGCTCGCCGACCGCGCACCAATGGGTGCACGAACTCGTCGCCATGGACGTCCTCATCGTGGAACCAGACCCCGCTTCGGCCCGCGCCAAACTGGTTCGCCTCACCCAGAGCGGACGACAACGCCGCGCGCAGACCCTGCGACTGCTGGCCGGAATCGAGGCGAACCTGGCCGAGCGAGTCGGCGCGGACACGGTCGACGCGCTGCGGGCTGCCCTGGAAACACCTTGGGGCAATCCGGACACGACCGGCACATGATCACTTCGCGCCTAGGGCCACCGCCCGCGCGTCGTGCGCCCCCTGCCGGGCGTCCGAGCGCCGGGGTTGCGGCAGCGCTTGCGCCGTGAGGTGGACAACCGCGTATTCGATCCTTTCGAACGAATACGGGACTGGCACTGGATCGGGCTCAACGGTGACGCGCACAACTGGAACCCGTGGACCACGGCACGGTCACCAGTTGGCCGGTGAACCGGTACGGTGGCAGCCAAGGCACACGGCGACGCACGACCGCTGTGACCGGTTGTCGAGGCAGGAGCTGGATCCGACTGCCGGGAGGCCACATCGTGAAGCCACGGCACGACGCCGAGGCACCGATACGCTCTGACTACGACATCCCGGTACTGCGGGTGGAGTCCTTGCCCGACCGGACGGGGGTACGCGTGGCCGGTGAGGTTGACGCGACCGTCCGCGACAGCTGGCGTGCCGCGCTGGACAAGTCCTGGAAGGCGAGTTCAGTGTGAGCGAAGGCGTGCGTGGTGGTCGTGCTGCCCACGCGTTCGGTGATCGCGGCCGGTTGGGTCTGGTCGGCAGTGTCGTAACCGGCCTGGAACACCCGCGTGCCGGACTGGCTGCTGCTGGTCAGCTGGTTGGTGGGGTTGTACGAGAAGCTGGTGGCCGGGCTGCTCGAACCACTGAGGTTGCCGGCGCCGTCGAACGTGAGGCTGCTGCTGTCCGCGCTGGCGAACTGGTCGGTGCTGTTCACGGCGAAAGTGTGACCCTCGCCGGAGAGCAGGTTGCCGCCGTTGTCCAGCGAGTACGTGTTCGAGCCGGCGGCCTTGAGGCGCTCGAGTGGATCGTAGGTGTAGCTGGTGGTGCCGGTGGCATCGGTCTTGGAGCTGACGGATAATGCGCACAGCACAAGGCCACGCAACGGTTTCCGTTGCATGAAAAGGACAACTCCCTCACTTCGTCGTCGAGCTCAGCTGGAAGAGCTCCAACAACTTCGAAGTCCAACCAGCGTCGGCAGGAACCGAGGGTTGCCGACCGAAAGCAGGGTCGGCAGCCCTCGGTTCGTAGGCCCTGGTTCAGTGACCGCCCGACTGGCTGGCCGACCACAGGGGCGCCAGGGTGATCTGGTCGATGTTCGGCGCCGTGTCCGACCGGAGCGCGTCGCCGACATCGCTGCCGGAGCGGATCACGCCGACGGTCGTGCCGTCCCAGTTGTACTGCTGGTCGGCGACGAACCTGATGGTGTTGCTGCCCTTGCCGAGCCGGACCGTCACCGTCCGGGTCCAGAACTGGTTCCAGTCGAGCGTGTTGGCGAAGTTGGTGTGGACGGTCGGACCGCCGTTGACGCTGATGTCGGCGGGCGCCGTCATCAGGTCAGGGTTGTAGTGGTTGGCGAGGATGCCCTGATTGTTGGCGTAGCGCACGGTCATCGCGTACGTGCCGGCCGCGGGCGCTCGCACGGTCATCGTCAGGGCGTTGGCGCTGCCGCCGCCGATGCCGGTCACCACGCCGTTGTGCGCCTGGCTGAATGTGTTGTCCACGTGGGCGGTGCCGGTCAATGTGCCGCCCTCGGCCTGGTACGTGGCGATGTCGGCTGCGCCGCCCACCGGGGTGACGATGAGATTGTCCAGCGTGGCGCAACCACTTCGACCGGTGACCACGACCTTGTTGATCCCGGCGGTGAGGTACACCCGGTTCGTGTCGGTCGCCCATCGGCTCGGGCCGCCGTCGAGATTCCCGGGCAGTGCCTGGTCGTTCACCGCAACCGTGGCCGTCCCGCCACCCCGCGAGCGGAACGCAAGGTCGGCGTAGCCGTCTGCGGCGGAGTAGACCCAGAACGTCGCGGTCTGGCCGCGGCCGAGTTCGACCGCGCCGGCTCCGGACTGGCCCTGCGCCTGGTAGACCGGCCGGGCGCCGCGCAGATCGGCTTGTTCGGCCTCGTAGGTGGTCGATTTGCGGGCGGGGGTGGCCAACCGCAGGTCGATCTTGTTGATGATCGCGTCGCCGTGGGTGACCGCGCCGTTGGCCCCGGTGGTGGACAGGCTGATGCGGTGCGCGCCGGCGGTCAGGCGGACCGTGGTGTCGGCGTGGTTCCAGATCACCCACCCGTACCCGTCGGGTAGCCACACCTGTTGCGGTGTGCCGCTGTCCACGCCCAGGAAGACGTTGGTCGGCCCGGACACACCCGGCGCCTGCGCGTTGCTGCCGTCGAAGACGCGCAGCGCGTAGTCGCCGCTGGTCGGCACGGTCACCGGGAACGTGATGACGGTGTCCGACCCGGTGCGCAGGCCGCCGACGTCGGTGTCGCCGTAGCTGGCGAACCCGCCGAGGTTGCTCGGCGTGCCTTCGGTGTTGACGTTCCAGCCACTGCCGGTCATGGTCGCCTGGGCCGCCGGGTAACTCGCGTGCCAACTGTCGTCGATCGGGGAGGCCGCTCCGCCGCCGGGCGACAGAGTGATCTGGTAGGCGTTCATCGAGGTCGGGACTCCGGGGCTGGACACGACCGTGGCGTTGCGGCCGTGGCCGGACGAATCGGTCGCGGTGGCGCCGCCGGTCTCGTCGAACCGGTAGTCGGCCACGTCGCCGGCGGCGGCCTGGCCGGCGGCAAGCCCGGCGACGTCGGCGGCGGGCAGCGCCCGGTCGTAGATGGCGAAGTCGTCGACCTCGCCGTTGAGACCGGGGTCCGTCGAGTACTGCGAGCGGCCGATCCAGTTCTGTGTGGTGGCGCCCAGGTCGGCCGGGTGCAGAGTCATGTTCGAGTTGGTGCCGACGGCCTTGCCGTCGACGTACAGGGTGCCGGTGTTGCCGGCGACCGTCACGGTCACCAGTGACCATGCGTTGGTCGGCAGCGTGGCGGTGCCGTCGATCCGCTGCTCGGCCGACCCGCCGCCGGTGGTGATCGCGAACCGGATCGCGCTGCCGTCGTTGAGGGTAAGGAACATGTTGTCGTTCGTGCCGCTGCCGAAGTCGAACAGGCGGGACCAGTTGCTGTTCTGTGCCGGATTGACCCATGCCGAGACCGTGAAGTCGTGCAGCCCGTTGACGATGCCGGCCGGCAGGTTCGCGTATTCGTTGTTGCCGCACAGTTTCAGCGCGGAGCCCAGCCGCCCGGCGGCGCGGGGTCCGGTCGCGGCGCAGTCAGCGCCCGCGGATGGTCCCGCGACGTTCACCGGGACGGTGAGCGATCCGTCGGCGGCGACCTGCACGTCGCTGTCGAACATCCGGGCCGGGGTGGCCGCGGCGCCGGTCATGCCGCTCCAGTCGTCCTCCTGGACGGTGGCGTGCACGGTGTGGCCGAACACCGTCGGGTCGATGTGCTTGACCATGATGTTCGCCGGCCCGGCCGGGCCGCCGCCGACGATGATCCGCGCCTGTCGCTTGGCCTTGTCGAGTGTGGCCACCCCTTGCAGGGTGTTGTCGGTGTCGCCGCTGGGCGGGGCCACGGCGACGGTCTGACCGGTCATCGAGGAGTACCAGTGGTACAGCCACCACTGCGCGTTCGGGATGTTGTTCTGCGACACCGAGTCGCCGAGGCTGCCGTTCTGGTTCCAGTACGGCAGGTCGCCGTCGACCTTGGTGTCCTCGATCGCGGACAGCCACGACACCATGCGGCCCGGGCTGGTGAGTTGGTACCGGGCCGCGTACTCGTTCAGGTTCACCGGGCGGTGGGCGATGCCCAGCGACGTCTCCAACTGCCGATAGGCCGCCACATCCGGACGTACCGTGGACGTGTTCCACAGCTCGTGCCAGGTCGTCACGTCCGGCACGCAGTTGTTCTGCTTGCAGAACGTGAGGAACGTTTTGAGCTGGTCGGGGTGGTAGGAGTAGAAGTTGGGCCCGGCGATCCGGGCCTGCGGCCACAGTCCCTTGAGGAACCGGTAGGTCTGGAGCCATTCGTTGTCGAACGCGGCGAGCACGGCCGGATCGGTGGTCAGGCCGCTGAACCAGTTGCCGTCCGGCTCGTTGTACGGGATCAGGACAATGTGATCCCGGTTGGGGTCCTTCAGGATCTGCTGGACCTCGGTCCGCAGGTATTCCTGGTATTCGGCGTAACTGGTTCGTTCGTAGGGAAAGTTGCGGTAGACGTCGGTCATGTACACGAACAGGTCGCGGCCGCCGCCGGCGAAGAACGGTTCGGCCACGTCCAGCGCGTCGGACCCGGGGTGCTGCTGGCCGTCCTGGGCCTTGGTGTCGACGGAGGCCAGGCCCATGCCGGCGATCAGGTTGTCGCTGGGCACGCCCTGGTCGTAGATGCCGTACAGCGCCCCGGACGCGCCGCCGTGGAACGCACCGGTCGGCGCACCCAGGTCCACCCCCAGCGTCTCGGCGTTCGGCGCGGCGGCCGCAGCCACGGGCGGACCCGCTGCGGCACCTACCACCGCTGCCGCGACGAGGGCGGCCGCCAGCGGCAAGGCAGCCCATTTCCCCTTTGGTCTCAAGACGTTCTCCTCGGTCGGCAGGGTCAGGAGTTCGGCGTGTGGTCGGCCACGTGGTGCCTGGCCAGCAGGAGGTACACGCTCGCAGTCCAGGTGTAGGCCCGGTCGCGCAGGGCCGCGCCGGTCAGCGCGTCGAAGTTCTCGGCGAAGCCGGACGCCTCGCACAGCGCCCGGAACCGGTCGGAGATCCGCCGGGCGAGTTCGCCGTGTCCGGCGCGCCGCAGGCCGTCCACGACCAACATGGTGGCCGGCGCCCAGATCGGGCCGCGCCAGTAGCCGTCGGACTGGTAGTGCGACGAGTCGGTCCGTTCACTGGCCAGGCCGTGCGGGGTGAGGTGCGTCGCGATCCGGTCGGCCAGCACGGCGGCGATCGGCTCGGGCAGGTGCTGGCCGAGCGCGATCGGCATCAGGTCGAGCAGGCTGTCGGTCGCCCACTTCTGTCCGGTGTGGACACCGCGGGCGTAGAACCGGTCGCCGCTCCACAGTTCGTCGACCAGCGCCTCGCACGTGCTCGTGGCCAGGCCGGCCCAGCGGGCGGCCTCCTCGGGCCGGCCCAGGTCGGCGGCGAGGTCGGCGAGCTCGCGCAGTTGCAGCACCAGGAACCCGGCCAGGTCGGCGGTGACGATCACCCGCTCGGGGTCGAACGTGGTGGCGTTGTCCCAGCCGCTGTCGTTGCCGTGCTGGTAGTGCGGCAGCCGGTCGCCGGGCCCGCGCCGGCGGGTGAGCCAGAAGTCGGTCCAGCGGGCCAGCCGGTGGTAGGCCTCGGTCAGCTCGTCACGGCCGAGCCGGTCGGCCAACAGCCGGCGCAGTTGGCCCAGGGCCCAGCCGTGGATGGGCGGTTTGACGAAGTTGAACAGGACCTCGGAATGGGTGACGGAGTCGGGCAGCACGCCGGTCGGGTCCTGGTGGTCGAAGATGACGGAGAACTGGTCCCACGCCAGCTCCGGCGCGCCGGGTGCGAGGGCCAGCGCGTTGAAGCAGTGGTCCCAGCTCCACACCTTGTCCATCCAGTGCTTGGACATCAGCACGCCGGGGCGTTTGAGGAAGCCTTCCGGCGCCACAGTGGCCGACCACAGCGTGTAGCAGGCCAGTTCGGCGGCGGGGGTGTCCGCGGACCGCCATGGTGCGACCGCGTCCACGAAGCCGGCGAAGGCGTCCGCGCTGGCCGTCACCACCTGCTCGAAGTCGTACGCCGGACGATACGGCACACCGCCACCGGTCAGTTCCTCGATCGCGATCTCCCACGGGCCCGAGCCGTCGCCGGTGATGGTGAGCCCGCGCTCGGCCTCGCCAAGCGCCTGCGCTCCGAACACCTCCGGCTCGCGGCCGTCGAGCACGGTGATCCGGTAGCGGCACCCGGTCTCGTAGGCCGTGAAGGTGTGTCCACCGTCGGCCGCGTCCGGGTAGAAGTAGGCGCCGGAGAACGGGGTCAGCGCCGCGGCGGCCGCTTCGACCCGCATACCGAGGCCGACTCCGCGCAGGCGCACCGCATCCACCGTGTCGTAGGCGATGTCGATGCGCCCGCCCGCATGCTCCCAACTCAGCACGGCGGGCGTGGCCCGTACCGTCGTGTCGACGCGTTTCCCGGTCGCCGGATCGACCGGCACCAGCCGCAGCACGCCGTGCATCCCGTTGCGGTGCGACACCAGATGCAGGTCGTCGGCCCGGGACCGCTGGCCGAGCACCGGCGAGATGCCGAACCAGGAACCGTGGCCGGAGAACGGGATGTCGTCGACGGAGAACTCGAGGACGGTGGTCATCGAACGGCACTCGATTCGTTCACGGGGCACGGTCAGTCCTTGACCGCGCCGGCGGTGACGCCGGCGGCGACATAGCGTTGGGCCAGCACGAGAATCACCGCGGCCGGGATCGACGCGAACACGGCGGTCGCCATGATCGCGTTCCACTGCTGGTTGTTGTTGCCGATGTAGTGGTAGATGCCGAGCGTGATCGGCTCGTGCGCGCCGCCGTTGTCCAGCGTGCTGGCGAAGACGAAGTCCGACCACGCCCACAGGAAGGCGAACACCGACACCGTGACGACCCCGTTGCGGCTCATCGGCAGCACGATCGACCAGAAGGTGCGCAGCCGACTCGCCCCGTCGGTCCTCGCCGCCTGCAGCAACTCGTCGGGAATCGTCGACATCAGCGCCGCGAAGATGAGCACGCCGAAGGGCACCGCGATGGTCGAGTCGGCGACGATGAGGCCGGGAATCGACTGGAGCAGGCCGAGGTCGAGGTAGATGGCGTAGAAGCCCATCGCCATGATGATGCCCGGCACCATCTGCGCCGCCAGCAGCAGGAAGTTGAGCACGCCGGCCCCGCGCGGACGCAGCTTCGCCAGCGCGTAGCCGGCGGGCGCCGAGAGCGCCAGGGTGAGCACCACCGTGCCGAGCGCGATCGCCACGCTGGTGCCCAGGTACGGCACCTGCTCGGTCAACGCGGCCCGGTAGCCGTCGAGGGTGCCGTGCACCGGGAACAGGTTCGGCGGCGACTTGCGCATGTCCTGCTCCTGGGTGAAGGACACGTTGAGCATCCAGTACACCGGGAACAACATGATCGCCGTCAGCAGCAGCGCGATGCCGGTCTTCCACTTCACGACGTCACCAGCCTGCGTTGGAACCGGATGTAGGCCAGGCCGAACACCAGCGCGGTGACGACGAGCAGGTTCCCCACCGCGGCCGCGGGGCCGAACGACGGCAGCAGGGTGCCGAAGCCGAGCCGGTAGGACCAGGTGGCGAAGGTGGTGGACGAGTCCGTCGGGCCACCCCGCGTCATGATCCAGATGACGTCGAACACCTTGAGCGTGTAGATCAGCCCGAGTAGCAGTGTGATCGCGGAAACCGGGCGCAGCAGGGGAAAGGTGATCCGCCAGAACCGCTGCCACACGCTCGCCCCGTCCAGCGCCGCCGCCTCGTACAGGCTGTCCGGGATCGTCTGGAGTCCACTGTAGAGGATCACGAGGTTGAACGGGATGCCGATCCAGATGTTGGCGATGAGCACCGACACCAGCGACCACTGCGGCGAGGTCAGCCAGTTGACGGGGCCCAGTCCGACCAGCCCCGCCGCGGTGTTGACGATGCCGGAGTCGCTGTTGAGCATCCACGACCACGTGGACGCGGATACGATCAACGGCAGCAGCCAGGGCACCAGGAACATGGCGCGCAGCGTGGCCGAGAGCCGGAAGTGCTGTCGGAAGAACACCGCCAGCGCCAGGCCGATCGTGTACTGGAAGGCGATCGACGCGCCGGTGAACACCGCCGTGTGCGCCAGCGCGGGCAGGAACGTCGGATCGCTGAGCACAGCTCGGTAGTTGGCCAGGCCGGTGAACGGGGCGTCACCGCGCACGAACGAGCGGACCGTATAGTTGCGCAGGCTCAGGTCGACGTTGCGGAACAACGGGTAGGCGTAGAACACCGCCAGGTACGCGGTGACCGGGAGGAGGAACCCCCAGGCGGCCCACCGGTCCAGGTTGCGGCGACGGCGGCCCGCCGGCGACGGGCCGGTCGGGACGGCGGCCGCCGTCGCACGCGACGCGATGGTGGTCATCCCTTGCCCACTGCTGCCTGCGCGGCTTGCAGCGCGTCGGCCGGCGACTTCGAGCCTGACAGCGTGGCCTGGACGGCGGTCCACAGCTGCTCGGAGATCTTCGGGTACTTCGTGCCCAGGTTGTCGCTCGTGCGGCCCTTGGCGGCGTGCACGGCGTCCACCCACACCTGCATCGCCGGGTCGGCGGCGGCCTGCTTCTGCTGCACGGCGGCGGCCGGCGCGACGTAGGACAGCGTGCCGTCGGTGGTGTAGATGTTGTCCGAGTTCGTCAGGCAGGACACGATCTTCTGGTCGACCGCGTACCGGGAACTGTCCTTCTGCGTCGGCACGGTGACGAACTCGCCGCCGGTCGGCGCCGGTGCGGGGCCGCCGTGCTGGGCCGGCACGGTGATCGTCCCGTACTCGAAGCCGAGCTTCTTGGCGTTGGCCAGCTGCCAGGTGCCGTTCTCGGCGAACGCGACGTTGCCGGCGGCGAAGTCCTGCCAGCTCGTGGTCTGGGTGTTGTTGATCACCGAGTTCGGCGCGTAGCCGGCCTTGAGCCAGTCGTTCCACAGCGTCAGCGCGGCGACCCCCTGTGCGGAGTCGAGCTTGTCCAGCCGTGCGCCGGATCCCCAGAACCACGGCAGGAACTGGAAACTGCCCTCCTCGGTGCCGATCGCGGAGAACGTGATGCCCTTCTTGCCGGTGGCCGCGACCTTGGCCAGCGCCGCCGTCAGCGCGGACCAGTCCTTGATCGACGCCGGGTCCACGCCCGCGGCCTGCAGGATCGTCTTGTTGTAGAACAGGGCCAGCGTGTTGGCGCCGATCGGGGTGCCGTAGGTCTTGCCGCCGAGCTGGCCGGCGCCGAGCAGATTCGGGTCGACGCCGGACGTTTCGATCTTGGTGTCGTCGGTGGTGGCGAGCACGCCCGCGTCGGCCAGCGTGGACACCACGGGGTTGTCCACGACCAGCACGTCGGGGGCATTGCCCTGCTGGGCGGCGAGCAGGACCTTGTTGGTCAGGTCCGTCGTGTCGAACGCGGTCCGCTTGACCTTGACGCCCGCCTTGTCCCCGCACGACTGGAGCAGCTTCACCCACGCGGCGCTGTCGTCGAACTGCGGATACGGATCCCAGATCGCGTACTGGTCGCCCGAGCCGCCGGAACCGCTGCCGCCGGAGGCGCCGCAGCCGGCCAGTCCCGCGGCGGCGGTCACGGCGACGGCGGCCGCGGCGAGGCGTCTGGGCATGGAGGTCTTCATCACGGAAGTCCCTTCGTCGGGGGAAGTTCGTCGCCGAGGCGGGTCGGCGGTTGTCAGGAGGTCGGCGCGAGCGGCGCGGGTCCGGTGCTGCCCCGCAGCGAGACCGGCGGGGCGAGCAGGTGGTGCCTGGGCGCGCCGGCCGGATCGTCCAGACGAGCCACGAGCAGGTCGACCGCCAGCCGACCCAGTTGCGCCGCGGGCACATCCGCGGCCGTCAGTTGCGGGGACACCATCTGGGCCCAGTGCGGCAGCGCCACGCCGGCGATCGAGAAGTCGCCCGGCACGCTGCGCCCGGCACGCGCCAGTCCTTGGTACAGACCACCAAGCGCCGCCTCGTTCAAGGTGACGATCGCGGTGGTGTCCGGGTCGTCGTGCAGGATCTGCTCGACCCGGGCGTGGCCGGACGCGGCGTCGTCGTCGCACGGATAGTGCCGGCCGGTCAGGCCGCGCGCGGCGATGGCCCGCTCGAAGCCCTCCAGCCCGCGGTGGGCCGACTCGTAACCGATGCGCAGCAACCGTTCCGGCCGGTTGACCAGCGCGATCCGCCGATGGCCCAGGTCGGCCAGATGATCGACGCAGGCCGCGACCAGCGCCCCGTGATCAACGCCGACCCAGCAGGTGCGGTCCGGCGCGGCGGTGCGGCCGATGGTGACGAACGGGAAGTCGGCCTCGAGCAGGTAGTCGACGCGCTCGTCGGCCAGCCTGACCTCCATCAGGATCGCCCCGTCGACCCGACGTTCGGCCAGCAGCCGCCGCAACGACGAGGTGCTGTCCGTCCCGGCGGTGGACAGCAGCACGTCGTATTCGTGCACCGCGGCCGCGTCGGCCAGGCTGCCGATGAAGTCCAGCTGCATCGCCGTGTAGTGGTGGCCGACGGCGGGCGGGAACACCAGGCCGATCGTGCTGGTGCGGCCGGCAGCCAGCGCGCGGGCGCTGGCATTGGGTTGATAGCCCAGCTCGTCGACCACCTGCTGGATCTTCCGGCGAGTGGTCTCGGACACGGGTCGCTTGCCGCTCAGCGCATAGGACACCGTGCTCCGCGAGACGTTGGCCCGTTGGGCGATCTCTCCGATGTTCACGGCACTCCCTGTGCGAACCGGTTCGACATTATGCAAAATGGCGCCGCCTTGACTACACCAAAGTCCCAGCGACCACCGCGTCCCGGCGGTCGAACCGGTTCGCGTTGGAGCGAGATTAAGCAGGCGTGTCGAATGTGTCAACCGTCACTTGCGGCCGCCGAAAGCCGAACCACGCTCATCGACAGATTCGATATCGAATATGTCGATGACACAGCGGATCACAACGACAAAATTCCACAGAGGACGGCCAATTGGTCGAAACCGGGTCGAGGTCGAACACCAACCGGACGAGCGGCCGCCGACTGCCGGCGCGATTGACAGTCACTGTGGAACATGTAGCTCCAGAGCGGCCAGGTCGCCGCCCACACCAGCGCCGGCAGCCCGTCGATCAACGTCGATGCTCCCTTCCCGTACGCGGGAGCTGTTGTGCGGCACCGACGCGGGATGGATCCAGTCCGGGGCGCCGGCGGGGACATCCTTCTGGAAGAAGCTTTGGCCGACTACGCCGTCGGGATAGCGAAGGAAGGTCACGGGACGGCCGGCCAGACGTGGCAGCAGAACCGGGGCGATGCGTGTAGTAGTGGATGACCTGGGCTTTGGTGTAGCCGTCGGGGCACATCTGTTTGTCCAGGTTGGACAATGTGAATTGCCGGTCCTCGACCTGCACGGACACCGTCGTGTTCTTACGGGCGGCGGTCCGAACGGCCTTGGGCGACGTCGGTGTCTGGACCGATCCTCGGCCCGGACGCGGCGCCATTACTTCGGCCGGGGTTCGGTCATCGCGCAGCCCTCGCCAACTGGTGTGCCGCAACCGGCCGGCTCCTTGCGTCATCTGCCGGAGCTCGACCTCGCCGACCAGCTCGGGTTTCACCCACTGCGCCCGCACCACGTCTTCCCGGGGCGGCGTCTCGGCGAAAGGACGGGCACGGCGGGCAAGTGGTTTCAGCATGACCAGCAGAGCTCGGCGATCGGCTTCGCAGAAGCCCGTGCCTATGCCGGACCAGCCAGACTGTCCTCGACGGACAACCTGCCGGCCAGAAGCTTTGTCCTACAGGCCGATCAGGAAGAGCACGCCCGCAGCGAGCAGACCGAACTCGACGAACAGAACGAACACGCGGTCGCTGATCCGGCCGACGATCTTCTTGCCGACCCAGGAGCCGAGCAGGGTCGCCGGGGTCAGCGCGGCGCCGTAGAGCCAAACTTGGCCGGTGAGCAGATCTCCCGCTCCGTAGGCAGCGATCTTGGTCAGGTGCATGGTCAGGGCGCTGGCGGCCTCGGTGCCGATGTAGGCGGAACGGGCCAGGCCGACGGCGAGGAAGAACGGCGCGGTCAGCGGCCCGACCGAGCCGAGTAGTGCCGATCCGAGCCCGGAGGCAGCACCGACGGCGGCGAAGGAGGGTTCGGTGGGCGCGCGTGGCGTGCGTTGCAGGCGGCGCCAGAGGACCACGCCGATCAGGAACACCCCGAGCACGCGCGTGAGCGGGGCGAGGGGTGCGTGCGCGAGCAGGAGCCCGCCGGCGACGGCGCAGGGCACCGCGCCGAGGGCGAACCAGCCGATCAGTTGCCAGCGCAGCTCGCGGCGGTTGAGCCAGACCCGTGAACCGTTGCTGGACAACTGGGTCAGCGTCAGCATCGGCACCGCCACTTTCAGGCCGAACAGGACAGTGAACACCGGCAGCAGCAGCACACCGCCGCCGAAACCCGCGACCGCCGACAGCAGGGCGAGCGCGAACGCGGCGGCCGAGGCGGCCAGCACGGTGAGCATCAGCTCGGTCATCGCGCCTGACGATTCAAGCCGGTGAGGCGGGCGACGGCGGCGAACCCGTCGTCGGTGCCGGGCCAATGCGCGCGGACGGCGTCCATTCCGGCGCGGCAGACGACGCTGCGGAGCACGGCGGCGACGATGATGGCGTCGTCGGCGTAGCCCAGCACCGGGATGAAGTCGGGGATCACGTCGATCGGCATAGCGAGGTAGGCCAGCAGCAGACCGAGCCGGACGCGCACCCCGCGCGGCAAGGTCTTGTCCGCGGCGAGCCGGCGCACCAGGCGCAGCACGTCGGGCAGTAGCCGCAGCGCCTCCCGCAGCAGCGCGCCACGCGGCCGGGCGAGGAGCAGCACGACCACCAGCGCGAGCCAGGCCAGCAGCAGGGCGGCGGCGATGCCGATGAGCAGATCCCACCAGAACGAGCCGGTCATGGCTGGTCCACCACCCGCAGCCGCAGTACCTCGCCCGTCGGGCCCTGGCCGCGTTCGGGGGCTTCGGCGTGCAGCGCGGCCTCCTCGAACGCCGCCAACTCGGCGGCGGCGTCCTCGATCGCGTCGCGGGCGGTGTGGCCGCCGGGAGCGTCGAAGTAGTCGCGGGCGGCGATCTTGGTCACCCAGGCGCGGAAGCGTTCCAGGTCGGCCTCGGACTCCTCGACTTCGGCGTAGGTGGCGTTGCCGCGGGCTTGTTCGTCGGCCAGCTCCCGCCGCAGTTCCGGTAGGCGTTCGAGGACTTCGGCGTACTCGGTGTCGCGGGCGGAGTTGAACTCGGCGATGATCGCCTGCTCCGCGGCCGGATCGGTGAACGCCATCGACAGCATGCGGGCAGTGCCGCCCTGATGGCGGATGCGGTCGGTCAGCCGCCGGATCTCCTTGACGACCTCGGGCCGGGCGGGCAGCAGACAGACCGACTGCTGCAAGTAGACCGCGCCCAGGGAGCGCAGCTTGCGCCACACGTGCACGCGCAGCGTGCCCGCGCCCCCGGCGGTCGAGGCGCTGATCAGCAACCAGGCGGGCCGATCGTGTGGTTCGTTCGTCACGCCGCTATGTTACGGGCAGTACAAATCCCTGGTTCAGGCGCGCATCGACGGCGGCCAGAACGTCACCGCCGTGCAGACCCGCCACCGACCGACTAGCGGTTGGGAGGGTTGTGCCACTGTGCGCGATCAACTCGACGACTGGCTTTCGACGTGCTGTGGCGATGATGGTCTTATGACCGGCACGAGCCGGAACCTGGACGGCCCTGCTGCGATGCCTTCGTACGAAGGCCTGCCGGTTCGAGCGGGCTCCCCGACAGCAGTCCCCAGAACTTGACACCGTGAGATGCCGGTCGACCCTGGCAGCATGCGGAGATCAGGCCGGGGTGAGGTGACCGTAGCGATGCAGGACTACGCGGCAGGCCCGGCGGAAGACGGGATCGCACCGGGTTGACGCAGGTGTCGCCCAACCGGGCGGAGTTCGGAGCCGAGAGACCACAGTGACATACGAGGCCGGTGGATCGAATTATTGTTCGGCAGCCGGACTTTCGCTCCCGCTCAGGCGCCAGCTCATCCTCACCCAGGTACCCTTGGTCGAGGGCACGATGTCGGCCTGGTCGGCCATCGCGAAAATCAGCGGTATCCCACGTCCATGGTAGATGTCCGGTGCGGTGGGCCGCTTCGCGCGGCCGTGGTCGCGAATGGTGACCTCGATGCGGCCGGACCTGCCTTCGTATCCCGCCCGCAGCTCGAAGTCGCCCGTCAGGTCCGGATAGGCGTGGCCGACCACATTGCTCAGCGCCTCGTTGGTGGCCAGCACGATTGCCTCGACCGTCTCCTCGTCCGCGCCCACACCTCTGGCCCACTGGGCGATTGACCGTCTCACCTGTCCGAGCTGGTCACCGGTGGCCGGACCGACCTGGCCATACAGGTCGACACCGGACGCGCGGATCGCGTCGTCCTCTGCGCCAGGTGCGTCCGTCCGGTCCATCGAGTCCATGGTCGATACCTTTCCTCACTGCGTTGCCGCGCAATGCACTCACCAGCAGGTACCCACCGCACGCGAATCCCATCCATCCAGGTGGCTCAATCACCCTGACGAGCGTCGGCTGGATCCACGTGGCGGCTCACCGAGCACAAGGTGTTGCCTGGGCGGGCCGCGCGGCGGCGGTCGCCAAATCCGGCCGCTGTCACTGTTCGGTGAAGTGCAGGTCCCCGAACCCACCGCATAGTTGCCGGCACCGTCGCTGATCGACAGCAGCGTCGCGCCGCCGTCGGCGCGGCGCGTGGTGGCCGAGCAGCGGCACCGAGATCGTGGCTGTCGCGTTGGCCGGGTTCCTCACGTCGAGGGTGAACGAATGTGCCGTGCTCGTCCCGTTCGAGGTCACCGCGCCCCGTACCGTGTCGATCGACGCGGCGACGTGCAGGTTCGGTGGGGACCTGGGAAGCGACGCGGAGCGTCGAACAGCCCGCGCCGGTCATGGTGATGTCGGCCAGATCGGTGTAGAACGAGGCGTTGATGCTGCTGAACATCGCGTGGTCGTGCGATTCCATGTTCGAGGCGTACGTCCATCGCAGGCGACTGCACCGTCTACCGCACCTCCGGCATCAACCAGAGACTGGCCGGCCGCCTGGTGATGGTCGACGGCCGCTACCAGGGCAATCCAGAGGTGATCATGCCCTGCCGTAATCCCGCCGACGAGGCACTGACCGACTGGCAGGAAGATCTCAACGCCATCCATCGCAAGGTCCGCGGCCGCGTGGAACACGCGCTGGCACGGATGAAGTGCTGAAAATCGTGCGGGACTACCGACGCGCGGCCAGCATCCTGGCCGACACCGCCTCGGGCATTGCCCATCTGCACGACCTCGCCCTCAGGGGCTGACCGCGAGTCGGTCAGTGGTCACTACCAAGAGCAGTCACGAGATATGCCTTGGCTCGGCCCGGCTTAGCTTCCGGCCATGACGACGACCAGTTTGCCGCCCTGCGGGCGCTGCTCGCGTTCCAGCTCCGTCAGGGCGGGAATCGCCTCGGCCAACGGGACCGTACGGGCTATGGGCAGGCGCAGGGTCCGGGCCACCTCCTCCAGGTCGGCGGTCACCGGCCGGCCCATCATCGCCCGGAACGGTCCGGGCAGTGCGCTTCTGATCATTTTGGCCGGGGTTGGGACGATGTCGACGATGGTTCCGCCGGGCTTCAGCAGCGTTCGGGCCGCGGCGAAGGGAAGCATGCCGGGCGTGTCGAGGACGAGATCGAACCGTTCCGCGAGGGCGGCCGGATCGAAGCCGAAACCCACGACCGGTTCGACGCCGAGCTCGCAGGCCTCGTCGGCCGCAGGGTTGCGGCAGCTGCCGGCGACCGAGGCTCCCCGCGCCCGGGCGAACTGGGCGGCGGCCCGGCCCACCCCGCCCAGGCACCCGTTGACGAAGACCGCCTGCCCGGGCCGGATTTCCGCCGTGGCCTGGTAGGCGGTCACGCCCACGGTCGGCAGGGCGGCGGCCTGCTCGTAGGAAAGGTCCACCGGTTTGAGCACGACCGTCTTCTCCGGGGCCGTCACCATCTCGGCGAACGCCCCCGCCTGCCGGAAGCGAGCCCGGCCGAGTACCGCGTCGCCGGCCTTCAGACGGGTGACGCCGGCGCCGACCGCCTCGACGACTCCGGCGAAGTCGTGCCCCATCGCCCGGGGAAAGCAGCGGCCGGTCATCAGCTGCATCTCGCCGTTGCGCATCTTCCAGTCCAGCGCGTTGGCAGCCGCCGCTCGGACTCGGACGACAACCTCAGCCGGACCCGGGCGTGGTGGCTCGAACTCAGCGAGCCGCATCACCTCCGGGCCGCCGTAGCGGTCGTATTGAAGGCGCTTCACGAGGCGTATTCGTTCGAGACCTCGGTGGCGTAGTTCTTCCAGAGCGGTGTCATGGTCTCGGCGTTGACCGGCTGCCCGGAATCGATCATGGCCTTGAAGTCACGGAAGTACTGCACGTACAGGTCCGGCGTGAAGGTGTTCAGCATGACCGCGTTCTCGTCGCCGACGTTGGCGAACGTGTGCGGCGCCCCGGTCGGCACGATGACCCAGGTGCCCGGCCCGGCGTCGTAGTGGTCCTCGCCGACGGTGAACCGGAAAGTTCCCGCCAGCACGTAGAAGCCCTCGTCATGCTGGGCGTGGCGATGCTGCAATGGGCTCGGGCTGCCTGGCGGAATGGTGACCTCGGCGAACCCCAGCCGGTGGTCGGTGTGCTCGCCGTTCTCCAGGATGCGGATCTGCTGCGCCCCGCTGCCGAGGATCTCGCCCTCACCGGGGCGGACGATGTTTACCTTCGCCACGACTTCTCCTAGTGCTCTTGCCTGCCTTGGTCACCACCATCCTTTCCCGGGCCGGCGGTGCGCGTCTTGGTCGTCTGTGCACGGTTGCTGGTTACCAGTGCGCGGGCGTTGTAGCCGTACGTCGCCTTGAAGAGCTTGCTGAAATGCGTGGGATCGGAGAATCCCCACCGGGCGGCCACGGCGGTGACCGTGCGTCCGCTTCCGGTCAGCTCGGCCCGGCAGCGCTCCAGGCGGCGACGGCGGATCAGGGCCGCGACGGTGAGCGGCTGGTCCTCGAACAGCTTGTGCAGCCGGCGTACGGAGATGTAGTGGGCGGCGGCGATGCCGGGCGGGGACAGATCGGGATCGGCCAGCCGGGCCTCGATGTAGCCGGCGATCCGGTCCCGCAGCCACTCGTCCGGGGCCGGTTGTTCGTCGCCGAGCCGGGCCTCCAGTGCGACCGCGATCAGCTCGACGACGGCCGCCGCCGACCGCAGCGCCTCCGCCTCGCGGAACTCGGTAGCCGACCGCGCCGACTCCCGGGCCAGCACGGAGACGAGAGCGCCCGGGCCGTGGCTGCCGTCGATGCGTACGCCGATGAGCCGGTCGATCTGCGCCGGCCGGATCCGAAGCTCCCGGCGCGGGACCAGGATGGTGACGTGCGCCGCGGCGGTGCTCTCGAACCGGAGCGTACGCGTGGGATCGAGCAGCACCAGGTCGGTCGGCCCGAGTTCGGCGTCGCCGCGCCCTTGCTCGATCCGCGTTCGGCCCCGGGTCATCACCTTGAGCGCCAGGTTCTCGCCGTCGGAGGCGTCGCGCTCCCGCCCGATGCAGGCGCTCTCCGGCGTGTCGAGGGAGACCAGCCGCAGCGGCCCGAGGTCGCGGGTGGCGATCCGGCCCCGGAAGCTGGCCCCGGCCAGTTTGTTGACCAGCGGCGGAAACCCGCTGGCGGCCAGCTCGTCCTGGAACGTCTCAAGGTTGCCGATCACCGGTCAACGATACGGCGGCACTTCTGCTCGGGCACGGTGTCCGGCGGGGTTACAGCGGCGCCGGCCCGCATCTGCTCTACCAGGCTCTGGTGCACGGCTCGGTCGCGCCGGCGACCGAACGGTGAGCGCAGCACCGATATCGGCATCGGTGGCAACCGCCGCGATGGACTTCGAGATGTGTTCACGCTCGTGGGCGATCAACCGGGGTCCGCTGGTGGACGCGGCTGTGACGGCCGGCCGCCACCGAGAACCACCACTGGAATACAAGAGGATTCAAGGCGAGCTACTCAAGCTCGGGCATCGTCGGCTCAGCGACGAAGCGCAACGATCGCCGGGCCGGCGCCGAACGGGGAATTCCCTCCGGCGCCGGACCGGCCGCATCGTGGCCTTCGGTCAGCCGCTGCGCGAGACGCGCACGTAGTCGACCAGGAGCGACTTGCCGTTCACGGTCGCCGTGGTCGGCTTGCCGGGCCAGTCGCCACCGATCGCGAGGTTGAGCAGGATGAAGTAGCCGTGGCCGAACGTCGACTTCCAGGTGGCGCTGCTCACCGTCGATTCGGTGACCGTCCAGTACGGCACGCCGTCGACGAACCACCGTATCTGCGTGGTGCCCCATTCGATCATGTAGGTGTGGAACCCACCGGTCGCGAGCGTGGTCTGGCCGGTGAGCCCGGTGTCCTCACGGCACGGCCCGCCGGACTCCGTCCTGCCGCAGTGCAGGGTGCCGTGAACGGTCTTCTGGCTGTTGATGTTCTCCATGACGTCGATCTCGCCGGCTTGCGGCCAGTTCGTGTAGTTGCCGCGGAACGGCGCCCCCAGGGTCCAGAACGCCGGCCAGTAGCCCGGGCCGCCACCGTCGGGCAGCTGCAGGCGAGCCTCGATGCGCAGACTCCCGCCGGGTGGGGGTTCGAAGTCCGTACGCCGGGTCTCGATCCGGCCCGACGCCCACTTTCCGGACTTGTCCTTGGTCGCGGTGATCTTCAGAGCGCCGGCGCCGTCCAGGCTGACGTTCGCCGGGTTCTTGGTATATGCCTCCAGTTCGCCGTTTCCCCAGTCGCTCGCACCGCCGGGATAGGAGTGTCCGGTGTCGAGGATCCAGTTCGCCGTCGCGGGCAGGGCGCCCGCCGGGCCGTCGAATTCGTCGCTCCAGAGGACGGTCCAGCCCGCGGGTGCCGCGGCGGCCGGGACAGCTCCGGCCAGCAGGACACAGCCGAGCACCACCGGGAGCAACCGTGAGCGAGTCGACAACGTGGCCACGATTTCGTTCCTTCCGGTCAGTTCAGCTCGGCGAGCATGGCCGCGTATGCCTTCTTGGGCTTGAGGTTCTGGTCCCAGGGCAGCGCGTCCCCGACGGCGAGCGGGTAGTGCCCGATGTCCGCCGTGGATCCGTAGCGGTCGGTGAACCCCCACATGCCGAACGTCGTGCAGTTCGGCTCGTCCCGGCAGACGGCGAGCTTGCCGGCGAATTCGTTGGCCTGCATGGTCGTGTCCCCGCCGGACACGACATCCATTTCGGACACCCGGACCTTCAGACCGAGCGCGGCGAGTGCCTGGACGTGCTTGCGGAACGTCGCCGGTGGGGTCCGGTCGCCTTTGTCGTACTCGTGGTTCTGCAGACCGACGCCGTCGATCGGGACACCGTCCGCCTTGAGCTGCTTCACCAGCTTGTACAGCGCATCCCAGCGGGGGCCGTCCTGTTCGATGCCGTATTCGTTGAGGTACAACGCCGCTGTGGGGTCGGCCGCCCGCGCCGCCCGGAAGGCCTGCGGGATGTAGTCCTTGCCCATCGCCTGGTACCACAGGTTGTGTTCCAGACCGTCGGAGTTGTCCTCGTTCATCGGCTCGTTGACGACGTCCCATTCGGCGACCCGGCCGGCGAAGTGGCCGGCCACCGCCTTGATGTGGTCGAGCATCACCGTCTTCGTGTCCGGCGCGGAACGCATCCAGGTCGGCAGGGCCTCGAACCACACCAGGGTGTGCGCGTGCACGGCCATCCCGTTCGCCCGCGCGAACTCGACCAGCCTGTCGGCCTCGGCGAACGCGAACACGCCGCGGGAAGGCTGCACGAATTCCGGTTTCATGTCGTTCTCGGGGGTGAGCGCGTCGAACTCGCGCCCGGCGATTGCCCGGTAGTCGGCGTCGTCAGCAAGTGGTGTGCTGGCGATGGCGGTGCCTACGCGGATCGGGCGGGACCGTGCGGAAGCCTTGGCGCGCAACGATGAGCTCGACGGCGTCTGGGCCAAGGCGGGCGCGTCGACGATCTTCGCGTTGCCGGAGGCGGTCAGCGCGCGCAGCGTCCAGCCGCCGCCGACCTGCGCGTCGGCGCCGAACCACACGGTGCCGGCGGAGAACGCGTTGTGTTCGCCCACACTGCCGAGTTGTTTGCCGCCGGCGGAAACCGTCACCTTGCCGCCGCCGCGGCGGACCGACACGGCCACGTCGCCAGCCAGGCCGGAGCCGAAGGTCCTGGTCTCCACGGCCTTGTCGGATCCGCCGTCCCAGACCGCGACCTCGAGCTTCCCGCCGACGACCCCGACGCGCACGCTCGGCCGTTCCTGCCGCCATTCGTCGTAGATCACCGGCAGCCTGCCGTAGAGCTGCAGGTAGGCCGCCTTGCCATTGGTCACGGACAGCACCGCGTCGACACCGAAGTCGCCGCTGATGTCCAGGTGCGGGCCCGCCAGGTTGGCGGGCGGATTGGGCTGGAGGCGCTTGCCCTCCGGCGTGGTCACCCAGCGATCCAGCGGGATGATCTTCACGCCGGCCGCGGTCGGTTCGGCGCCGGAGAAGTGCGCCCAATCGTGCCCGGCGAGCAGATCGGCGGCTGCCGCGTACGCCGTGCCGGGTGGCACCAGGCCCGCGACGACCAGCAAGGCCCCCGCCCACACCGCCGTGCGAATTCCCAGTCTCATCGATTCCTCCACGAGATCACCAGGGCGCGGGGCGGCGGCCGCACGCTGACCGGTTGGATCCTGCTCACCCAGCGGCGGCCACTCGGCTGGGCACCAGGTCTTCGAGCACCGCGCGCAGGGCGACGACCACCGCGCCGGTGAGGGTGGCCGCCCTGAGCCGCGAGACCTCGACCCGGGGCGGGTACGGGGCCAGCTCGGCCAGGGCGGCCCGGACGGGCTCCAGCAGCAGGTCGCCGTTCAGGCCGAGGCCACCGCCGAGCACGATCAGTTCGACGTCGACGACGTGGGTCAACCGGGCGGCGGCCCTGGCGATCCGGGCGGCCTCCAGCCGGACCAGCGAGGCGGCGAGGGTGTCACCGGTGCGGGCCGCGGCCATCACCGCTTCCGCGGTGAGGGGGCTGCGCAGGCTGCTGCCGGACGAGCGGGCCAACCGTTGCTCGGCGTGCGCGAGAAAGGCGTCGGCGGCCGGGCTCCCGGGTTCGAACTCCCGGTCCGGACGGACGTAGTCGATCTCGCCCGCGGCCCCGTGCTGCCCCCGGTGCAGCTCCCCCGCGAGCACGAGACCGGCGCCGACGCCACTGCCGACGGCGAGAAACGCGAAATTCCGCACGCCGACACCGGCACCCTGCGCCCCCTCCCCCACGGCGGCCAGATTGACGTCGTTCTCCACGATGACCGGCACGCCGAGCGCGGCGCGGAACTCGGCCGTGGCCGCGAATCCGTTCAGCTCGTGTTGGTTGGCCACCCGTACCTCGCCGGTGCGTGGGTCGATGACGCCACCGATCCCGACGGCCGCGGCGCTGACATCGGTCACCCCGGCCTGCTTCAGCAGCCGGTCCCGCAGCTCGACGGCACGCGCCACCACCGCCGGCCCGCCGGCCGCGGTCAGCGGCAGATCGGCCCTGGCGAGCTGGACGCCATCCAGGTCGGTGAGCTGGCCGCGCACGTATCTGCTGCCGACGTCCAGGCCGAGCACCACGGCGGCGTCCGGGCACGGCTCGAAGAACACCGCGCCGTAGCCGGCCGCGCCCGTCGGCGCAACGGCCTCCCGGATCAGCCCGGCGGCAAGCAACGCGTCGACGGACCGGCCGGTTGTCGGCTTGGACGTGCCCAGCCGGCGCGCCAGCTGCGCCCGCGACACGGGGTGGAACTCCCGGACTGCCCGGTAGACGACCTGGAGGTTCACCTCCCTGACGAGCGAACCGGTCACCACGCCACTCAGCATCCGGCAATTCTAGTAATGGCGCGTTACGCCGTCTAGTAATACTTCGTTACCAGATCGCGCCGCTGATGTGGTGTCCGCGGGACTCTGCCGGCCTTCGGACGGACGGGGGCGCCACACCGACTACACCTGCAACAGTCGGAAACAGACTGTTCGGGTGTCTCCGCTACCGCGAGGAGACACCCGAACAAGAGGCCTTGTGCGGTCTGGCGACTACCCGGATTGAGACGACTGCTCGCGCACCGTGCCCGCGGCCTGCTTCGCGTGGTCGGTGACGTCACCGGCGGCCGACTCGGCGTCGTCCTGACCGCCGCCACTGCTTCCTGAGCGGTGGACGCCACCGAGCGGGCAGCCTCCTGGGCCGGTTCGGCCAGGTTGTCCTTGACCTGCTGGGCGACGTCGCCCAGCTTGGAGGCGTGCTCCCCAGCGAAGTCCTTGACCTGCTCGGCCAACTGCTGCTCGGCCCGGCTCGCCGGCAGAAGTGACGCGGTCAGCCACCCGACGCCGAACGCGATCAGGCCCATTGCCAACGGGTTGCCCTCGGTCTGCCGACGAAGGGCGTGTGGTGCCTCGCTAACCGCGTCGGACACGGCGGAAGTCGCCTGGTTCGACGTCTGGCCGACGGTGGATCCGACGGTCGATGCGGTCTCGGAGGCCGTGCCCATCACCCGGTCACGCATGCCGGTCAGGCCACGCCGCACCCGGTTCACCCGACGCTCGACAATCCTGCTGGGCGTCACTTTCTCGCTCAGCGCGTCGACATGGGTGCTCAGCGCGCGCTGTGTCCGTTCGATCTCCTGACGGAGAACAAGGGGGTCGTCCGTAGTCATGATTGCTCCTCAGTGACCCTTCATCGCATCGGGCACTTGCTTCAGAGTGGCCGCGGTCTGGTCCGGCTTCGGGTTGATCGACTTCAGCTGGCGGCGGCCACCGGTGTAGAGCACGGCGGCCACGACGCCCCAGATCACCGCGACGATCAACGCCGCCAGCCAGGAGTCCATGAAGGCGGACAGACCGACCCACAGCGCGACCGACAGGAACAGCAGCACCATCCAGCCGGCCAGGCCGGCGCCGGCGAGCATTCCGCCGCCCCGGCCCGCCTTCCCGGCCTCGACCTTCAGCTCCGTCTTCGCCAGCGCGAGTTCCTGCCGCAGCAGCGTGGAGAGGTCCCTCGAGACGTTGCCCATCAGGTCGCCGATGGACGCATTCTCCACATCAGGGCGGCCTGGTTCCGGCCGAACCGTCATGGCTGCCCCGTCCCTGCGTCGTGCCACGCCGGTGGTGCACCAGCTGGCGTCTGACTCGGTTGCTGCGGGTAGTCCGGAGCGGGCGGTTGCTGATGGCCCGGAGTCACGGGCTGCCCTATGGATTCCGGCATACCGCTGCCCGTCATCGTCGACGGTGGTGCTGCGACATAGTCCTGCGGCTGCGCAGCGGGGACGTCCTCGGTTTCCGGGGTGCGGTCTTCGCCCCGCGAGCTGGTGTCGTCCTGCTGTGCCGCAACCACTCCTCGGGTGAGCCGGCCGACGAGCAGGCCGGCCACGGCCGCACCGGCCAGAAACATCCCCGGCTTGCGCCGGGCGAAGTCGCGGACCTCGTCGAGCAGGTCGCCGGGCTCACGTTCGTCGAGCCACGACGCGACCGTGCGGGCATGCCCCGCAGCCTGGTTGATGACCTCGGGGCCGATGCCCGGGCCCTCGGACCTGGCGGACATGTCTTCCAACTGATCGGCCAGGGTGTGCAGGCCACGAGCCGCCTTCTGCTGGCCTTCCCGCGCCTGGTCGGTCAGCTGCTGCCGGCCTTCGTGCAACAGATTCCGGGCCTGCCTGCCGGTCTCGTCGGTGACCCGTTTGGTCTGCTCGCTCACCGACTGCGCGACCTGCTGGCCACCGCGAGCGGCGGTCTGGCCTACTTCTGAGGCCTGGTCCTTGGCCATCTGGGTAGTGGACCCGCCTGGAGGCTGAGTCATGGTGGTCCTCCACGATGTGTGGTGGATCCGGCCGGTGCCTCACACCCGGTCCGGAGTTGGACCCGCGCCGAATACCCACCGCGAAACGACATAACCCGGCTGTCGATCCCCACGTTCACCGAGGCTTTCAAGGCAGCGGCGCCGCGCCCATCGACGCCCGGGCGGTGTTCATCCAGCGACCAATGGGCCGCGCCGATGGGTCATCGACCGCACGATGGCGTGGCTACCTGAGACGCAGGCCTGGCCAACCCCCGCCGCACCTCAACCAGGTCCACAGTGGACGCATGGACCTCCCGCCGTCCAGCGGCACCTTGCCTTGCCGGGCGACCGCGGTGTCATTGAGCAGGCCTGAAGGTGAGGCTCTCCGCGATCTCAGCCTAAGTCACGCTGTCTGCCACACCGGACCGCACGCCGCTTGTCGGGTCGACCACACAGGGTCGCCCGCCGGGCGGCGAGCATCCACGGTCGGCCACTGGAGACGGTGCGGTTGGGCACGGGGATGGCGGGTAGCCGTCGGATGTGACTGAGTCTGCCATCGCCGTCGTGGACATCGACGGGACGCTCATCGATTCCAACTACCAGCACGCGCTCGCCTGGTACCGGGCCCTGCGTTCGGTGGGTGAGACCTATCCGGTGTGGCAGTTGCACCGGCTGATCGGCATGGGCGGGGACCAAGTGCCCACGGCGGTGGGTGGCGAGGACCTGGAGCGGCGGGTGGGCGAGCGGGCTCGGGAGCAGCAGGGCAAGGAAGTCGACGCGCTGCTCGACGAGATGGCGCCGTTGCCCGGCGCCCGCGACCTGCTCGTGGCGATCAAGGAGCGCGGTCACCGGCTGTTGCTGGCCAGCTCGGGCCGGCAGCGCCACGTGGATGTCTTCCTGGAAAAACTCGACGCCCGCGACATCGTCGACGACTGGACCACCAGCGCCGACGTCGAGGCATCCAAACCGGCGCCGGACCTGCTACAGGTGGCGCTGAAGAAGCTGGGCGCGCCGTCCGACGCGACGAGCGTGATGGTCGGCGACTCGGTGTGGGACGTCGAGGCGGCGAAAAGAGCCGGGATGCCGGCGATCGCCGTCCGCTCCGGCGGCTTTGGCAACGACGAGCTCCAGGCGGCCGGCGCCATCGCCATCTACGACACCCCCGGTGACCTCGCGAAGGCACTGGACGCCACCCCACTCGCCTGACGACACCGCCATCGCCGGCGGCGCGGCCTGAGCGTCCACCGCCTCACTCCGAGGGAGCACCGCAACCAATGACCGCCAACGAGACAGACCCCGCTACGGGGACGAGGAGCACCCGCCCCGAGGCGCCCGCCGAGGCCTCGAGCGACGCGCCCACCGGCAACCCCGCCCAGCCGCATCCCACCCTGCCCGAGGGGATGAGCGATCTCGATCGACACGCGATCGACACCGTGCGCGTGCTGGCGATGGACGCCGTGCAGAAGGTCGGCAACGGCCACCCGGGCACGGCGATGAGCATGGCGCCCACGGCCTATCTGCTGTTCCAGAAGTGGCTGCGTCACGACCCGAGCGATCCGAACTGGGTCGGGCGTGACCGCTTCGTGCTGTCGATGGGGCACTCCAGCCTCACTCTGTACATCCAGCTCTTCCTCTCCGGATACGGCCTGGAGCTGTCCGATCTGAAGGCGCTGCGCACCTGGGGCTCCCTCACCCCGGGCCACCCGGAGGTCAACCACACGCCAGGTGTGGAGACGACGACCGGCCCGCTGGGCCAGGGCGTCGGCAACGCCGTCGGCATGGCGATGGCCGCCCGCCGCGAGCGGGGCTTGCTCGACTCCGACACCCCCAAGGGCGAAAGCCTGTTCGACCACACGGTCTGGGCCTTCGCCTCCGACGGCGACCTCGAGGAAGGCGTCAGCGGCGAGGCTTCGTCGCTGGCCGGCACCCAGGAGCTCGGGAACCTGGTCCTGGTCTACGACGCCAACCGGATCTCGATCGAGGACAACACCGACATCGCGTTCACCGAGGACGTCGGCAAGCGCTACGAGGCCTACGGCTGGCACGTGCAGCACGTCGAGGACGGCGAGGACCTGGCCGCCGTCGACCGCGCGCTGGCCGACGCCAAGGCCGAGACCAGCCGCCCGTCGCTGATCGTGCTGCGGACGATCATCGGATGGCCCTCGCCGAACAAGCAGAACACCGGCGCGGCGCACGGGTCGGCACTGGGCGAGGACGAGGTCCGGACGACCAAGGACATCCTCGGCTTCGACCCCGACGCGACCTTCGAGGTCGCCCCGGAGGTGCTCGCGCACGCCCGCCGGGTCGCCGAGCGGGGCAAGCAGACGCATGCCGAATGGAAACAGCGTTTCGACGCCTGGCGGGCCGACAACCCCGACGGCGCCGCGCTGCTGGAGCGGCTGTCCACACGAACGCTGCCGAAGGGCTGGGCGGACAACCTGCCGACCTGGGACGCCGACCCGAAGGGGGTGGCCACCCGGAAGGCCTCGGGCGAGGTCCTCGCCGCCCTGTACCCGGTCCTGCCGGAGCTGTGGGGCGGTTCGGCCGACCTGGCGGAGAGCAACAACACCGCGGTCAAGGGGGCGGCATCGTTTCTCCCCACGGACCGGCAGACCAAGATGTGGTCGGGCGGTCCGTACGGGCGCACGCTGCATTTCGGCGTCCGCGAGCACGCCATGGGTGCGATCATGAACGGCATCGCGCTGCACGGCGGGACCCGCGTGTACGGCGGCACGTTCCTCACCTTCTCCGACTACATGCGCGGCGCGGTCCGGTTGGCCGCCCTCATGCAGCTCCCGGTCACCTACGTGTGGACGCACGACTCCATCGGACTGGGTGAGGACGGCCCAACCCACCAGCCGATCGAGCACTACGCGGCGCTGCGGGCCATCCCCGGCCTCGACTTCGTCCGCCCGGCCGACGCCAACGAGACCGTGGTGGCGTGGCGCACGATCCTCGAGCACAACGACCGGCCGGCCGGGCTCGCGCTGTCCCGACAGAACCTGCCGGTCTTCGACCGCGCGCGGTTCGCGTCGGCCGAGGGTGTCGCCAGGGGCGGTTACGTGCTGGCCGAGGCCTCCGGCGGCACCCCCGAGGTGATCCTGATGGGCACCGGCTCCGAGGTGCAGATCGCCGTGGTCGCCCGAGAGGCGCTGGAGGCTGACGGCATTGCGACGCGGGTCGTGTCGCTGCCGTGTTGGGAGTGGTTCGCGGCCCAGGACCGGTCCTATCGCGAGCAGGTGCTGCCGCCCACGGTGCGGGCTCGGGTGAGCGTCGAGGCCGGCGTGCGCATGGGCTGGCGGGAGTTCGTCGGCGATGCCGGCCGGATCGTCGGCCTGGACCACTACGGCGCCAGCGCGGCCTACACCGTGCTGTACGAGCAGTTCGGCCTCACCGCCGACGCGGTCGTGGCCGCGGCGCGGGAGAGCCTTGCCGCCGCCGAGGCGCCGCCGGTCGCCCCCACCGGGCCCGACAGTGCCGGCGTCCTGCTGACCCCCACCGGCGACCGCTGACTTGTCGAGTTCCCTCGCCGGTCCTCCGAGCTTGGAAGGCATTGCCATGACACAGAACGAGAAGCTGGCCGAGCTGTCGGCAGCCGGGGTCGCCGTCTGGCTCGACGACCTCTCCCGCGACCGCATTCGCAGCGGCGATCTGCAGACGCTGGTCGACGGCTACTCCGTGGTGGGCGTCACCACGAACCCGACGATTTTCGCCGCCGCGATCAGTGGCTCGGACTCCTACGACGACCAGGTGCACGCGATGGCCGTACGCGGGGTCAGCGTCGAGGAGGCGCTGCGGACCATCACCGCCGCTGACGTCCGCGATGCTTGTGACCTGCTCGCCCCGGTCGCGCAGCGCACCGGCCGCGACGGACGGGTGTCGCTGGAGGTCTCGCCCGGCGTCGCGCATGACACCGACGCCACCGCGGCGGAGGCAGCGCACCTGTGGTGGCTGGTCGACCGGCCCAACCTGTTCATCAAGATCCCGGCGACGCAGGAGGGCCTGGCCGCGATCACCACCTCCATCGCCGCGGGCATCAGCGTCAACGTCACCCTCATCTTCAGTCCCGAGCGGTACCGGATGGTCATGGACGCGTACCTGTCCGGGCTGGAGCAGCGCGTGCGGGACGGCGGATCGCTGAGCGGGATCGAGTCGGTGGCATCGTTCTTCGTCTCCCGCGTGGACACCGAGGTCGACAAACGGCTGGACAAGGCCGGCGCGGACCCCGCCCTCAAGGGCAAGGCCGCGCTGGCGAACGCGCAGTTGGCCTACCAGGCCTACGAGGAGGTCTTCTCCTCCCCCCGGTGGCGCACGCTGCAAGAGCGGGGCGCCAGGCCGCAGCGTCCACTGTGGGCCTCGACCGGTGTGAAGAGCCAGGACTACCCCGACACCCTCTACGTCAGCGACCTCATCGCGCCGGACACGGTGAACACCATGCCGGAGAAGACCCTGAAGGCCTACGCCGACCACGGCAGCCCCGGCAAGCCCATCCAGCTGAGCTATGACGAGGCGGCGCAGGTCATGAAGGCTGTGGCCCATGCCGGTGTCGACCTCGACGACGTCTTCGAAGTCCTTGAGGACGAGGGCATCCAGAAGTTCGTCGACTCCTGGGAGGAGCTCACCGGGTCAGTCCGCTCGGAGCTCCAGGACAAGGGACAAGGGACCTCTGAGCACAGCAGGTGATTGGCCTTCCACATCCTGGTGGACACGATGTCCCAGTCGCCGAACCGGCGAATGGAGCGGTGATGTACGGGGCGCGTTCGCCGCGGCGGCGACTGACCCTGGGCGTCGGCGTGGATCGGGTCGGGCTGGCTGTTGCAATCGTTGCGCAGCACCCCTTCGATGTAGACGGCCGGCGATGTCATACTGTGCGGTTCACGCAGGTGCCGGGTTTCAGTCGCCGATTGGCCTTCGTGTACTTCTGGTCGCCGTTGTCCGCACAGGTGAGGATCACTCAGATGTCCGACCGACGCCGAGGCAGCGGCCGCGCGCGACGCTCGACCGTACTGTCGTGCACCGCCGGATCGGCGGTCTCGCACTGCTGGTCGCCGGATTCGCCCTCCCCTGCACAGTCGTCCCGCGATGATTGGGGTTCCGCCTGTTCGGTGATGACCGGCGCTTCACCAACATCGGGGACCTCCACGAGCAGGGTGTGACCCAGCGCAGCCCGCGGCCCTCACGTGAGGCTGGGATAGCCCTCGTACCGGGCGCTTGCCGTGCATGTTCGCGCTGTGCGTGTTCAGCCCGACGATCTCCACGGTCTTGCCCCGCCCCGCATACTTGGTGGTGATGGCGTCGAGGGCAGCGAGTCGAACCTGGTAGGGCGCAGCCGGCTGCCGAGCGCGGCGACGAGGCCAATGCCACCTTGATGCGCCGCGACGGCTGGACCGGCGGCGTGTAAAGCAGGTCGAGGGACGTCGTAATGGCGAGCCCGTGTCAGGCGGGCGAAGCGGTGTCCATGTCAGCGCCGTTGTCGGCCTGGCGTTCGGTGCGAGCGATCCCGTGCCAGTCCAGGCACAGCACTGTGGCGTCGTCCTGGAGTTGATCGCGGCAAGCATGTCTGACTGCCCTGGTCACCGCCCGCACCAGTTCTCTGGCGTGCAGCCCCTCCGTCCTGCTGATCAGAGCGGGCAGGTCGACATGGGCGGCGTTGCGTTCGATCATGCCGTCGGTCAGCAGCACCAGCCGGTCACCGGGCAGCAGGTCCAGCCGTTGCACCCGGTACCGGTACGGCTTGACGCCGAAGAGCAGGTCGACCTCCAGCGCGATCCGCTCCACCACACCGTCGCGCAGCAGCAGCGGCGCCGGATGTCCGGCGTTCACCAGCTCGACCAGTCCCCCGTGCAGGTCCACGTTCAGCAGCAGTCCGGTCGCCAGCGATCTCTGGCCGTGGTCCAGCAGTGCCTGGTTTGCCTCCCAGGCCTGCTCGGCCAGGTCGCGACCGGCTCGGCGAGCCCCGCGCAGCGCACCGACCAGCAGGGTCGCGGTCAGTGCCGAGGCCACGTCGTGACCAGCGGCATCGGTGATCGACAGGTGCAGGGCGTCGCGGTCCAGGCTGTAGTCGTAGGTGTCGCCACCGATGTCGTCGGCGGGCACCAGGGCGCCGGCGACGGTGAACTGGGCCGCCTCGCAGCAGGATGCCGTGGGCAGCAGTTGGTGCTGGATCTCCGCGGCCAGGCTCATCGGGGTCGTGCGCCGGCCGGAGTGGTAGCGGTCGGTGAAGCGGCGGTCGGTGACGATGACGTAGGCCAGTGCGTGCCCCGCCTCCCCCAGCTGTGCCAGTACCTGCTCGTCACAGGCGGGCACGGTCACCTCCAGGACACCGACGCAGTCGCCGCGGTTGGTCACCGGCAGCACAACCCGCGCACCGTCGCCGTGCTGCTCCCTCCGCGGCCGTTGCGTGCGCAGCACCGTCTCGTAGGCGCTGTCCCGCAGATCGACTGGCTGCGGGTCGCGCCCGTCCGGGTCCTGGGCGGTCGAGGTGAGCCGCACCAGGTGTTCCTCGACAAGGTCGACCAACAGAAAGGACACGTCGAACGCACCTACCCGCTTCGCCAGGTCGCGCGCGACGACCTCGACCGACTCCACGGGCGGCGCGTTCTCGGCGGCCGCCAGCACATCACCCGGCCACAGCACCCCACCATCCACGACAACCTCCGACCACCCGGAGCCCGGCCAACCACATCACCCGTACCACCCGAACGCACCAAGACTGCCGTTGACTCGCCGACCGCGCACCTCCGACCCCGGCGACGCCCGCGGTCGGATCACCTGTCGAAGCACAGAGCCGGACCGCTGGCATGAGCTGAGCGTGAACGCAGATTGGTGATCGCTTCTCTTGGCGCCCAGATACCCATCTGGTTCCCTGAACTGCCGCGCACCGGGTCCGAGAGCAGGTCAGAAAGTCCGCGCCAGCGTGAACCGGGCTACGATGGTGGTGCCCTGCGCCGAGGTGTGAATACGCACCAGGTCGGCGAGTTGGTTGACCATCAACAGCCCGCGTCCCCGAAGCTGGCCCGCGACCTCCGGCCGCCGGCCGACCAGCGGGTCGCTGAGCCGGCCGGTGTCGCGCACCTGGCACACCAGGTGGTGGCCGTCGATCCCGAGCAGGACCGTCGCGATGCTGCGGGCATGCTCGATGCTGTTGGTGGCCAGTTCCGTCAGCACCAGCAGCAGATCGTCGCGACGCTGCGCGGACAGACCCACCCGGGCGGCGAACTCAGCCGCCATCTGTCGAAGCCCTGCCAGGCCCCGGCTGTCCACCGCGACCGTGGTCGCGTCGACGGGGGCGGCAAGGTCGCGGTTGTAGGCCGCGATCGCCTCGTCAGGCGCATAGGCTTCGCTGTGGTGCTGCCCGGCGGCGTCGACCAGGAGCGGATGGGTCCGTGCGGCGTCGGCCAGCACCACGGGGTCCAGCCGCTCGGCGTCGTACGGGCACAGGATCGTCACGTCCCGGCCGGTGAACGCGTGGTTGATCAGCGCCTCGTGCTGAACGCAGGCCGGATACTCGTGGTCGGACCGCTGCGGCCAGATGGGCTCACCGATGATCCGGACGTGGCGATCGGGGTGGGCGTCGGCGAACGCGCGCAGCACGCCGGGAATGATGCGGCCTGGGTTGCGGCCGACCTCGGTCATGTCCAGCATCCGCACCTGTCCGGCGGCGCTGCCCAGCGCGTCACGCAGCAGGGCGAGTTTCGCGGCCGGCGCGGCGACCGCAACCGGTTCACCGGCGGCAAGGCCCTCGGTGATGAACGGGACGCCGCCCACCAGGTACTCGTCGTCGCCGCGGTAGAACAAGGCCGGATGCACGAAAGGATCGGCGTGCTGGGTCCCCGTGCTGCTCATGGTGCCTCGATCGTGATGGTGGGCAGCCCGCTCGGCCACATGGTGTTGAAGATACGAACCAGGATCTCGGGTGGATGCCGCAGCGACAGCTGCCGGCCGGGGCCGAGTGTTCGTGCCGTCTCGACCAGGGCGACGGCACCGCGCACGTCGATGAACGTCAACCCCCTGAGATCGAGGGGCAGGTCGTGGGCATCCTCGTCGGCAAGGCCGGCGAGCGCCGACTCCCACTGGGTGCGGACGGTCATGTCGACCTGGCCCGCCACCCGTATGCCGATTCTGTCGGTCAACGCGACGATCTGAAGCAGTTCAGGAGCGGCGTCTTCACCCCGTGCTGCCGCCTCCGTGGCGGTGGTATCACCCGCGTGGTCTCGCGGTCTCATTACGCGCCTCTCCCGTGCCGACTGCTTCCGAGGATACCCGCGGTCCGGTGGATCGGCGGCGCTGCGACGGGCCAGTACTCTGACAGGAGCAGCGTTGTCGAGCGCGGCGGGAGGTGGCGTCGTGCCGGACTCCGCCGTCCGGTGGGTGTGCCTGTCCACGACCGCGCCGGCACTGTCGGTGCTGCGCGACTGGCTGGCGCTGCACGTCCACGAGAGTCTCGACGACGGTGACGGCCTGTTGGGGATGGCCCAGTTGGTCCTCACCGAGCTGGTGACGAACGCCTACCAACACGCCTCGGGCCCGTACGAGGTGATCCTGCGCTGTCTGCCGGATCGGGTGCGTATCGAGGTCGCCGACAGGTCCACGGCCCTCCCCCATGGTCACCACTACGGACTGCGGCTCGTCGAAGCCCTCGCGCTCCGATGGGGGGTCGCCGCGCGGCCGGCCGGGAAGATCGTGTGGGCTGAACTTCTCGTCACCGTTCCCTCGGTCTGAGGACACCGCTGCCGTGTCAATGGGACGTCCGCAGTTTTCGGCGTCTCCCAGCCGGCGCCGGCAGACAGCGGGTTTGAGACTGTCGCCGCAGGCAATCCGGTGCGCCAGGAGCGGTGCTCGGTTGTACCGCGTGCAGAGAAGCCGGGACCGCGCGATGCCCGCATCATCTTCGGATCCCGCCGCTGACGGTCATCACCACCTGGCCGGCCAGCCGCACGACGACGAGTCCGAGGGCCCGGTGGCCCAGGCGGAAGCCGAAGCCGCCCAGATCAGCGAGTCCGACCAACCGCTGGGCACGATCGGCGAGCGATTCGACCGCAGGTCGCCGTTCCTGATCGGGATGGCCGCGGCCGGGGGTGTCGCCGTCACCTACGGCCTGGTGCTGGTCGTGGTGGGTCTGCGGGAGGTGCTGATCCTCATCGGTCTGGCGTTGTTCATCGCGATCGGGCTGGAACCACTGGTGTCCTGGCTGGTGGACCGTCGGCTGCCCCGCTGGCTCGCGGTCACCGCCGTGTTCGTGGCGGCGGTCGGCGCGATCGGCGGATTCCTCACCGCCGCCATCCCCGTGGTCGTCGCCCAAGCCACCCAACTGGTCGCGAAGGTTCCCGACTACCTACGCCAGGCCCAGGACCACAACTCCTGGCTGGGCCAGCTCAACGAACGCCTGCACCTGCAACAAGCGATCGAGAACTCGCTCAGCGGCGGCGCCGGCCTGCTCAACGCCGGCGTCGCCGTGTTCGGCGCGCTGACCAATCTCGGCATCCTGGTGGTACTGACCGTGTACTTCGTCGCCGATCTGCCCCGCATCCGGGTGGCGCTCTATCGGCTGGTGCCGAACTCGCGACGGCCGCGCGCGATCCTGATCGGCGACGAGATCTGCGCGAAGGTCGGTGGCTACGTCCTGGGCAACCTGGTGATCTCGGTCATCGCCGGGGTGCTCACCCTGGTCTGGCTGCTGATCTTCGACGTGCCCTACGCCGTGCTGCTGGCTATCGGCGTCGCTGTGTTGGATCTGATCCCGGTGGTCGGGTCGGTCATCGGCGGCGCCGTGGTCAGTCTGGTCGCGCTGACCGTATCCCTGCCTGCCTTCCTCGCGACCATCGGCTTCGTGCTGGCCTACCGCTTCGCCGAGGACTACCTGCTGGTGCCCAGAATCATCGGCAGCGCGGTGAAGGTCCCCGCGCTGGTCACCGTGGTGGCGGTGCTGCTGGGCGGCGCGCTGCTCGGCGTGGTCGGCGCCCTCATCGCCATACCCGTCGCCGCGGCGGCGTTGTTGCTGGCCGACGAGGTTCTCTACCCACGCCTCGACCGCGCATGACCGGAGGCGACACGCCGACCGTGCAGCCCATCGATACCGGTTGCGGCGAATACCGACTCAGCCCCTATGACACGGTTCCCGGCACACACAGGTTTACGCCAACGGGTTCACACGACTGGCGCCGTGACAATTCCGGCGCGGCTCCGCCGTGTGCTCGGTTCGCCCGATCGATCACACCTCATCGAGCTGGATCAGCTTGTCGATGCCCCGCGCCTCCAGATAGGCCTTGTCGGTGGCGCGGCTCGCCTTCACCACGGCGGGCCTTACGCCCTTGTCGATCAGGCGCATGAAGGGCTCGAAGAACGGAATCGACGGGACCATGCCGGTCGGCAGCACCAGCGCCGCCGACCGGTGGATGGGCGTGGGCGGGTTGTGGTCGTACTCCCGGACCAGGTCGGCGATGGTCGCACCGATCGGCTTGAGCCGGCGGTCGTTGGTGTAGACGCCGAGGTCGTACTCGAGCACGTTGAACCCGGCCAGCCCGCGGTTGACCTCGTGCGAGCACCACCAGGTCACGCCCCACAGGTCCTCACAGCTGACCATGTTCCGGATCGACTGCTGCGTCCACTGTGGAATGAGCTTGGGGTCCATCCACACCGAGGAGATGCCGGTCTCCTCGATCCACACCTGCCGGTGCGGGTCGGTGTGGAACGCCTTGATCAGCTCGATGAAGTACTCCGAGTAGTGCAGCGACGGCGTGGACATCGGCCCGTACGTGGCGAAGATGTCGACCCAGCCGGCCCAGGTGTGGTTGGCGCTGACCGAACCCGTGCTGCCTAGCGCGTCCCGGCTGAAGTAGTCGTCGTTGAGCCACGGGAAGTGGTCGATGCCGGCGACGTGCAGCCGCCCGGGGGCGGCCGCCTCGGCGTCGGCGAACATGGTGCGCAGCCAGCCGTCGCCGACGGCCGGTGCGACGTCGATGCCGAGCGGCTGCGCGAACCAGTAGATCTCGTTGGACAGGTCGAAGCCGAGGAACCGCGGGTGCCGGCCGATTCCCTTGCCCAGCGCGGCGAACAGCCGTTGGGTGGCGGCGAGGGTGTCCGGGTCGGTGAAGAAGTTGGCCACCTTGCCGGTGCCGTTGTTGATCATCCACGGCGGCACGAACAGGAAGCCGCTGACTGCGCCGTTGAGCACCGTCACCTCGACGTCCAGGTGCCGTTCACCGGCCAGATCGAGCAGCTCACGCACCCGGTCCACCATCTCCGGGCGGACGAAGGTGGCATTCGGCTGGAGTTCGGGCCACAGACCCATGATCCGGATGTGGTCCATGCCCAGCGCCCTGATGTCGGCCAGGTCGGCGCGGATCGACTGCGCGTCCCAGTCCGACCAGCAGTACCACCAGTTCTTGCTGGGCGTGTAGTTCAGCCCGAACCGCACTCTCCGGGATCGACTCTCCGGCGCGGCGTCGGCCACCGCGGGCACGGCGGCGCTGGCGCCCAACAGGGTTACGGCGCCGAGGAATTGACGGCGGGCGAACTCGGACATGCTGGCTGTCCCTTCTCACGGGGTGAGCGCGATACCGTCCGGCACGGTGCCGACCGTCACGGCGGGGCCGACGGCGCCGGTGGCGACCGTGATCGGCCGGACGTCGTTGGAACCCGAGTCGACGATCCACGCCGTCGCTCCGTCGGAGGTGAACGCGGCGGCATACGGGCCGGCGCCGGTGGCGATGAGCGGGCTGACCGCGTTGGTGGCGGTATTGACCGGCAGCACACCGCCGCTGGCCGCCGTCACATAGAGCCGGCTGCCGTCCGGTGAGAGCGAGATTCCGGCCGGCGAGCTGACCAGCGCGATGGTGGCGGTGACGCCGGTCGCGTCGATGACCGACACCGAGTTGCCGCCGGCGTTCCCGATGTACGCCGTGCCGCCTGCGCCGACCGCGACGCCGAACGGCTGCGCGTCGACGGCGACCTGGCGTACCACGGCGCGGCTGGCGGTGTCGATCTCACTGGCGGTGCCGGAGCCCTGGTCGGCGACCCAGAGGTCCTTGCCGTCCGGGGAGATCGCCAGCCGTTCGGGGTTGGCGCCGACCTTGATCGGCGCGCCCGCGGTGTGCGTCGCCACGTCGATGGGCTGCACCGTGCCGTCGCCGTAGTTGCTGACCCACACGGTCGTCCCGTCCGGAGAGACCGCGGGGTCGGCGGCCACCGAGCCGACGGGGATCGTGGCGATCACCGTGTTGTCCGCGGTGGAGATCACCGACACGTTGTTGCTGTTGTTGTTGGCGACGTAGACCTCCGCGCCGTTCGGCGTGACCACGACGCCGTCCGGGCCGCTGCCGACCGGGATCACCGGGCCAGCCGTGCCGTTGGCGCGGTCTACCGGCGTGACCGTGTTGTCGGAGTAGTTCGACACGTAGGCGGTGGGGATGGTCTGGCCGGGGCTGGCCAACGTGACCAGGATCTGGCTCTTGGCGATCACGGCGCCGTTGCTGGCCTTCGCCGCGATGGTGACGGCGTAGAAGCCGGCGGTGGCCTGCGGACTCGCGCTCACGGTCAGCGGCGTTGAGGTGCTCGCGCCGGCCGCCACCGTCGAGGTGCCGGTCGGCGGCCCGAAGGTGATGCCGCTGTTCGGCGACGACGCCGTCCACGTCACGGTGGCCGGCTGGCTGCCGAGGGAGTTGTCCACCAAGACGTTCACCGTGGCGTTGGCGCCGGGCGCGAGGCGGATCTGCGCCGGATCGATGCGTACCTGCGCTCGGGTGGTCGGTGGGAAGGTCACCGGCCCGGCCCCGAACGACGGCGGCGCGTCGGAGGCGCCGGTTCCCCAGCCGCGGTTCGGTTGCGCGCCAACGGTGAAGTCGAGCCGAGTGGTGCCGGGGTGGTCGGCGAGCATCAGCCACGTGTGCGTGCTCGGCCGGTCGTCGACCCGCACGCTCTGCACGTACGGGTTGGCGTCGCCCGCCCCCGGCGCGGTGATCTCGATGCGGCGTCCGTTGCCGGCCGTCACGGTGACGTGGTCGAACAGCGGCGTGCCCAGCACAAGCATCGGCACGCCCGGCGTCTGCGGGTAGATCCCCATCGCCGCCCACACGTACCAGGACGACAGCGCGCCGAGGTCGTCGTTGCCGGGCTCGCCGCCGGGCGTCGGCCCGTACAGTCGCGCCATGATCGCCCGGACGGTCGACTGCGTCTGCCAGGGCGCGCCCACGCTGTCATACACCCACGGGGTACCCAGGTCGGGCTCGTTGCCGGCCCACTCGTTCGGCTCGTTCGGGCCGGCGTTGAGCTGCGCGAAGAACTGGTCCAGCCGCGCGCGGGCGGCGTCCTTGCCACCCATGCCGCCGATCAGCGCGGCCAGGTTCTGCGGCACCATCCAGGTGTACTGCGCGGCGTTGCCCTCCTGGAACCCGGTCTGGCCGAACCCGCCGCCCATCGCCAGCGGATCGCCGGGCGGGAACGCCCCGTCGCCGTCGCGGGGCCGAATGTAGCCGGTGGCGGTGTCGAACAGGTTAGCCCAGTTCTGCGAGCTCTTGGTGAACGCGCTGGCGATGTCGTTGCGGCCGACGGCGCCGGCGAGCCGGGACACGGCGAAGTCGCCGAGCGCGTACTCCAGCGTCTCCGACGCGCCGTTGGGCACCGGCGAGATCGAATCCGCCTGCGTGTTCGGCACGTACCCGTTGGCCAGGTACCCCGCGTTGGACGGGCGTTCGACGTACCAACCCTGACCGGGAGCACCGCTGCCTTTGGCGCCGTGCACCATCTCGTCGACGGCGTGCCGCCCGTCGAAGCCGTGCGCGCCGAACGCCCACGCCCCGGCCAGGATCGCATCGGCCGGGTCCCCGTTCATCACACCGGATTCCCCATTGGCCACCGGCCATTTCGGCAGCCAGCCCATCTGGTCGCCGGCGTTGAGCAACGAGGTCGCCATGTCGCTGGCCTGCACGGGATCCAGCAGCGCGATCAGCGGGATCTGCGAGCGGTAGATGTCCCAGCCGGAGAAGTCCGTGTACTGGGCATGGCCGCGTGGAACGGTGTGCAGCTTGCCGTCGAAGCCGGGGTACCGGCCGTCGGCGTCGCTGAACAGGCTGGGGTGCAACAAGGAGTGGTAGAGCGCCGTGTAGAAGGTGCGCTGCTCGGCCGGTGTTCCGCCGTGCGCCTGGATCTTGCCGAGCTGGTCGTTCCACGCGCCGCGGGCGGCCTTCGCCGTGCGGTCGAAGGCGAATCCGGCATCCTCGGCCCTGAGGTTGGCCCGCGCCCCATCCTCGCTCACGTACGAGATCGCCACCTGCATGCCGACCACCGGGTCGGCCGTGGTGTCGAAGGTGAGATAGCCGCCGGCCACCACGCCGTTGCCCTGGGTCGTGTGCGACTGCTTGGGCACCGAGATCTGACGGGCGTGCGCCGACACCGCGTCGGCCGTGCCGCCGCCCCAGGTTCCGGACGACGTGAACGCGCGGTCGAACTTGGCGGCGAAGTACACCGTGTACGAATTCGGCTGGCCGCAGAAGTGGCCGCTGCTGACCGAGCCGGCGATCTGCCGGTCGCCGATGGTGTGGAAGGTCGCGTTGGCCGAACCGTTCTGACTGTTGGCGACCTTCACCAGCAGCTGAGCCTGCGCCGTCGGCGGGTAGGTGAGCCGCGCCAGCCCCGTGCGGTCCGTCGCCGTCAGCTCGGTGCGGACCTGCCCCAGCGTCACGGCGTAGCTGCCCGGGCTCGCCTGCTCGGTGGCGTGGCTGAACGGCGCGCTGGCACTGTCCGGCGAGCTCGGTGCCGCCCCCACCAGCGGCAGGAACGGGATGTCGCCCGCCACCGCGCAGCCCGCGCCGGACAGGTGGGTCAGGCTCAGCCCGGTGATCTGGCTGTCCGCCGACGAGTACCCGCCGCCAGCCGGCCGGCTCGTCGTGTCCGGGCTGAACTGCGTCATCCCGAACGGCATTGACGCGCCTGGGAAGGTGTCGACGTCACCCACCACCGCGCCACCGCTGCCGGTCCCGACGAAGGGATCCACCAACGCCGCGGGATCGGCCACCAGTGGCGCCGCCAGCGCCGGGGTTCCGGCGAGCAGCATGGCCAGCACCGTGCCGGCAGCAAGTCCGAGCCGACGTCTTGACATCGTTGTCGCTCCCGTCACAGGTGCAAGGCGTGCGGGATTCTGCCCGTACGCCGCGACAACGGGCAAGGTCCGATAGTCGGGTCCGCGGGTCCCTGATTTCCGGGACTCACGGTCCGTCGCGATGACCTGTCCCGGTGACATCCCGGCGAACGCCTGTTCGATCCGCCCGCGGTTCGCTGTCAAGGTCTTACCGGCGCACAAGGGGAGGGCACGTGGCGGGACGACGCACGGGTAAGGGCGATCCTTCTGCCGGCACGGAGTCGGTGCTGCGCCAGCTGGTGACTGAAGGGCCCACGCCGCAACGGTTTCTCGCCGCGCTGCCGGCGATCCTCGTTGTGGTGGCGGCGCTCGCGGTGTTCCGCGTCTCGGTGACGGTGCCGTTGTCGGCGTACGACAACCCCGACTGGTACAACGCCCGCGAACTGGCCTCCCAGTCGACGAGCATGCACGTCGACGGCGCGTGGTCCCGGATGGTCACCGCCGTCGGCTCGCTGAGCCAGCGGCACCTAACCTCACACGTCGCCACTCGCATCACACGACCGTGGCCACACCCACCGACAATCGCCGGGACGACGGGAGGTGGCCGTTTCCCACCCGTGTGGGAAACGGCCGTTCAGCCGATCAGCTGACGTTCGGGCACTCGTCGTCGGCCGACAGGGTGCCGTACTTGCCACCGACCAGGTACGCGGCGCTGACCCACAGGGGCATGCTGTCATCCGGGCTGATCCGCACCCAAATGTAGTTGATGACGCCGTGCACCGTGACGCTGTCGCCGACCGTCCAGCAGTAGCCGTTGACGAGAACGCCTGGCTTCAGCACGCCGGCGAGCCGGCAGACGGTGGACGGGCACTTCTCGCGTTCTTCGTCGTCGTGCCAGGCCAGCACCTTCGTGATTTCCACGGTGCCATGCGGTGCTGCCTTGCCGGCCGCGGCTCTGGCCGGGGTGGCCGCGGTGGCGGCCGGGGTGGCCGCGGTGGCGGCCGGGGTGGCCGCGGTCGCGGTGGCCACCCCTCCCAGCAGCATCGCGAACACCAGGCCGAGGGCGGCGGTGATCCGGACGATCGTCATGGGAGTCCTTCCTCGTGGTTGTCGATCACCAGGAATGACGGCCAACAAGGCAAGACAGTTGCCGAAGGGTCACGCTGGTTGATCCCAGCAACCTGTTGGCGCGCGACACGTCCCAGGGGCCACGGGCAGCGTGACCACAGCAGTGCTCGTCTTCGCGGCGGTGGCGATGTGACCTGCGACGGGAAATCGCCGCCACCTCAGGGGAATCACGCCGCTGCGCTCATCCCCGGCTCATCTCGCCGCTGGCGATCTGGCCGGGCCGATCAGGACCCTTGACGAGCTCGCCGTCCTGAACGCGCAGGTAACCCCGCCAGCGCGGACGACGACGGTTCGAGCATGGCATCGGTCGCACCGCCATTCAACAAGTAGCCGCTGACCGGCAACTCGTCGGGCATAGCCCGCTCCCACCAGAAGTGCGGCTACGCCGGGTTCTCCGCGACGGCGAGGTAGTCCGTGTAGATCTGCGGCGAGCCCGAGAACGAGGCCAGCTGCTTCCACTCCTCGTACATCTGCTTGGTGTCGCGGTGGGCGGCCGCGAACTCCGCGGCCTCGCCGGTGGCGATGTCGGGCTCGGGGTAGAAGACGTCCAGCGCGTCCAGGCTCGCGATCTCCATCATCATCACGTACTGGTCGAGGCGGTTGCCCCGCTCGCCCTTGAGCACGTGGAACCGCCAGTCCGGGTAGTCGTCGACCCGGTGGTGGTTCTCGGCGATGAAGCGGTCGAACATCTCCTCGGTCACACCGGCGCGCAACGCCAGGTTGTGGATCCCGACGACCCGGGCGACGGGCTCCTCCCCCGGGCGGTCGCGGTAGCGGGGGCCGGGCGTGACCGTGCTCCGCGGATTGTCGGCCAGCAGCCGGTAGTCGGTGAACAACGTAGGCAGCTCACCGAACGTGCCCAGCTGCCGCCATCGTGCGAGCACAGCCTCCGCCTCGGGGTGCCGCGCCCAGAACAGCCGGGCCAGCTCGGTCTGCTCACCCCGGGCTGTGACGTAGCGGTCGCGTTGCTCGGCGCTCTCGATCTCGTACAACATCAGGTACTGCCCGGTCCGCTCTCCGCGCAACCCGCGCAGCAGAGTCCACCGCCACCCTGGGTACAAGGGCAGGTGAACGCCTTCACCACGTACGAAGGTCTCGAACTCCTCCGGCGTGACACCCGCCTCCGTGTCGATGGCGATGTACTGGAAGGTGAACACCGACGAGCGTCCCATTGCGTCCAATCCTCGGGTCGGGAAAGGGAACGCGCGTCCGACAAGCACGACTCCCCTGCATCACATCCTGCCAGCTCTATGCAACGGCGCCTGCGAGCCTTCCTCCGCACCCTGGAGGTCGCCGCCGACGTGACCGACGAGTTCGTCGCGCGCTTGGTCGAGGTTGGTGCTGGTCTGGGGTCAGTTCGTGCCATCCGGACCGGTGTGACCACAACGGCGTTGGGGCCGGCTTGTCGCCGGCAGTCCCGACGTAACGCTCGCTCATGCCGACGAGCGGGCAACTGACAGCTGACCTTGGACCGGCGGGGACAGTCGCGGCTTGTGGGTTGGATCGAACCGCGGTACTTTCGATACGAGCCGGTAGCGTAGCGGAAGTGGGAGGCGCCATCAGTGCTTCGGAACCCAGCGGCATGACACGGCCCTCGGCGATGGGACGGCCGCGGGATTCCGGCCGTGACCTGGCCATCCTCGACGCGACGCTGGCACTGTTGACCGAGGTGGGATACGAGCAACTCTCGATGGAGGCGGTGGCCGGTCGTTCCGGTGCAGCAAAAACGACGATCTACCGCCGATATCGGGACAAGGCGGAACTGGTCGCCGCGGCGGTCGAGCACCGCGCACCCGCAAAGCCCCCACAGCCGGGAGGCGAGACCCTGCGGGAGAATGTGCACTCTCTGGCGGCATGGCTCGCGCAGAGCATCTCCGAACAGGACGTTGGCCTGCTGGGGGCGCTGTTCGCCGGCATGCGCAACGACGCGCGGCTCGCCCAGGCGATGCGGCGGATCCTGCGGCGGGACGAGACCGCGATGACGGATGGACTTGTCCGCCGAGCGGCCGAGCGAGTGGCGCCCGGGGCAGCACCGTTGTTCGCCGAGGTCGCTTCCGCAGTGATCGTGCATCGCGTCGTTGTCGTGGGCGAGCCGTGCGACGCAGCCTTCGTCGCGCATCTCGTCGACGACATCCTCCTGCCACTCCTGCGTCGTGCCTGAGCGTCCTCGCACGCGATCCGGCCGAGTCGAATCACTCACAACCTGGGGGCCACGATGAAAGCGGTGCGCTACGACCGGTTTTCGGGCATCGACGGGATCTACCTCGCGGACGTCCCCGAGCCCGTGGCCGGCCCGGGCGAAGTGGTCGTTCGGGTCTAGGCCGGTGTGCTCAACCCTGGGGCGCTTCCGGCGCTGCGCGGCAGTTCGTACACGCCGGGCCGCGATCTCGCCGGTGAAGTCGTCGCGGTCGGCGCCGACGTGCTCGGCTTCGCTGTCGGTGACGCGGTAGTGGGCTGGCTCCGGAGCTGGGATGCCCACGCCCAGTTCGTCGCCATCCCCGCGGTCCAGTTGGTGAGCAAGCCGCAATGCCTGTCCTGGGACGTGGCGGGCTCGCTCTACACCACACCGATGGCGGGTCTTGGTGCGATCCGGGCGGTCCAACCCCGGCCGGGCGAGACGATCGTGATCTCGGGCGCATCGGGCGGCGTCGGGTTCACCGCCGCCCAGCTCGCAGTCCGTGCCGGAGCGACGGTGATCGGTCTGACCAGCGCCGCGCATTTCGACCTGCTCCGGCACCATGGCATCGAGCCTGTTCGGTACGGCGACGGCGAACGGGAACGGATCCTCGCCACGACCGACCGAGCTCATGCCTTCATCGACACCGTCGGAGGAGACTACATCGACCTCGCCATCAATCTCGACGTTCCGAGAGACCGCATCGACACCGTCGTCGACTACCGTGGAGCGAAAGAGAAGGGCGTCAAATCCCTCGGAACGACCGACGCCGGCGGCCCCCCGGCACTGGCCGAACTGGCCGCCCTCGCCGCCGCCGGCGACCTGCACATTCCGATCGCCGCAACGTACCCACTCACCGCTGTACGCGACGCCTATCGGGCCTTGGCCGACCGCAAGACCCACGGGCGCATCGTGTTGCACCCCCAAGATCTCGCCTGAGCCACCCTTGATCCTCACCCAGTTGGGCGGAGCCGGGTTACTGGAGTTCAGGCTACTGGAGCGATCCTGACGTGTCGGAGTTCGTACTCGATCGGGGTGAGCATCCCGAGCGTGGTGTGGCGTCGGCGGCGGTTGTGGAACATCTCAAGGTATTCGAACAGAGCGTTGGCCAACTCCAGGCGCGTCCGCCATCGTCGGCGGTCGAGGAGTTCAGTCTGCACGCGTCCCCAGAACGATTCGATCATGGCATTGCCATAGCAGTCGCCGATCGACCCCATCGACGGAAGCAGTCCAGATTCCTTGGCACGTCTGGTAAAAGTCCATGACGTGAACCGCACTCCATGGTCGGAGTGGATCACCGTCTCCGACCACGGCGACCGGTTCGCGATGGCCATCCCGAGCGCGTTGGTCGCCAGCGCGGCGGTCTGGCTGGAGTCGATCGACCAACCGACGACGCGTCGGGAGTGCACGTCGAGCACGACCGCGCAGTACACCCTTCCTTCAAGGGTGGGGTGTTCGGTGATGCGGATAGGCCGCCTGGAGGGCAACGGGTTCCGCATCGTGGTGCGCAATCTCGACGAGCGGGTGGCCCAGTGGCTGACCGACCGGCCGAAGATCAAGCACTCCTTCGAACGCGTCATTCGAGTGGAGCGCGCTGCTGCGGCGACACGTCGAACGCTCCTGCGGCGACGACTGGTGCACGGTGCGTCTGGAGGACCTCGAATACGCCTATCCCGGCACCCACGCGGCCGCGGCGCGGGTACTGGCCGCCAATCCCGAGCTGGTGCAGAACAGGTACTCGATCGAACCGGGCCCTGTTCGAGATCGTGGACTCCGCCCTGCACATCACGCGACTGTTCGGCGGACGGGTGCACACCCCGGAATGCGTCCGGTCGGGCAAGCCCGTTCTGCGAGCAGGTGGATCGTGAGTTCCGCCGCACTGGGCCCGACAAGCACCTCAACGCCGTGGCGCGTGGTCGACCGGAATGACGGTCTGGCCCGGAAAGCGAGGGGTCAGGGCTTCGTCGAGCATTGCGGCGGCGACGGTGGATCGGCTGACGGTTGCCGGAAACAGCCGTTTCGGCGCCTTGTCCAGGGGCAGGGTGCAGCGGGTGGGGCTGAGCGGGCCGGCGCCGAGGGGGCCGGCGTGGAACACGGTGCCGCCGGCGGCCAGGACGGTGACGTCGGCGGCGACCTTGTCGGCCAGCTCGGCCCGCATGAAGACGGCGAGCAAGGTACGAGTCAGGGCACCGGCGGCCCGGGCCGACTGCCCGCTGCCGTAGGCGCCCAGCCAGATCACGCGGGGCACGCCGGAGGCGACCGCGGCCTTGGCACCGGCGGTGAGGGTGCCGACGTCTCCCTTGGCGTTGCCGAGGCCGGACAGGAGGACGTCGCTGCCGACGACGGCACGGGCGAGAGAATCCGGATCATGGACGTCCGCCGCGGCCTTGGTCAGGCCGGGGCGGTCGGAAAGCGGGATGCGCCCGGGATCTCGCGCAATGGCGGTAACCTCGAGCCCGCGGTCGAGCGCCTCCTGCACGAGCAGGCGTCCGGTGGCGCCGGAGGCGCCGAGCACGGCGATCCGCATGTCACACCGTCCGCAGGATCGACAGGAATTCGCCGTGCAGGCCCGGCGCCGCGGCGAGGATGTCGGTGTCCCCGGGCTGCCACGGCTCGCCGCGCAGGTTGGTGACGACCCCGCCAGCCTCGGTGACCAGCAGCACGCCCGCCGCGACGCCGATCAGGTCGCACTCGTACTGCCAGTAGACGTCGACGTGGCCGGCGGCCACATCCAGCTGGGGAAAAGTGCTCGGCACCGTCGAGCGGACGAGCAGCGCGCGGTCGAGCAGGGCCGCCATCGCATCGCCGAACTGTCGGTTCTTCGTCCGGGGCTGGGTGGTCGTGACGAACGCGGCGTCGACGTCCTTCTTCGTCGAGACCGTTAACGGCTGCCGGTCGACGAACGCACCGCCGCCCCGAACCGCCGTCCAGGTCCGCCCACGTACCGGCTCATAGACCACAGCCAGCACCGGCAGGTTGTCGCGGATCAGCGCGACGGTCACCGACCACTGGTCCATGCCGTGCACGTAGTTGACCCCGCCCTCGATCGGATCTCCAGCCCACCATTCGCCCGGTGCCAGGACGCTCATCTCCTGGTCGCTGTCGACCCAGCGGGCCTCGGGCCGGATCGCGGACAGCGCCGGTTCGAGGATCGCGGTCACGGTCGCGTCGAGACGACGGCCGGCCAGGGCCATGTCGTTCTTGTCGGTCGGGCGCGCGTTCTCGCCGTACTCGGCGAGCAACGCGTCGCCCGCACGGCGAACCGCGGCGGTGACGTCAGTGAGCAGCTGTTCCATGGCCGATTTCCTCTCCGTTGACCTGCGAACAGCGTCTCGAAGCCGGTCAGTTAAGTCCAGTGCACTGTGTTGACCTTATGATTTACCCTCATGCAACTGGATCTGAATTTGCTGACCGCCCTCGACGCCCTGCTCGAGGAAGGCAGCGTCATGGGCGCGGCGCAGCGGCTGCACCTCTCCTCGCCCGCGATCAGCCGCACACTCGGCCGTATCCGCAAACTCACCGGCGACGAGATCCTGGTCCGGACCGGCCGAACGATGACCCCCACGCCGTACGCGCAATCGGTCCGTGAGCAGGTCAGTGAGCTTGTCCGGCAGGCCAACGCGGTGCTCGCCCCGAGCCGAGAGCTCGACCTCGACGGGCTCGACCGCACGTTCACACTCCAGGCGCACGACGCGCTCACCCTGTCGCTCGCACCGCCACTGCTCAACGCGGTCGCCGCACTCGCACCGCAAGTGCGGCTGCGTCTCCTGGCCGAGGGCGCCGCCGACACCGACGACCTCCGGCACGGCCGGGTCGATCTCGAGATCGGCGCCGACCTGCCCGCACGGCCCGAGTTCGGCGCCGAGACCATCGGCCACGACCGACTCGTGGTTGTCATGCGGCCCGGCCATCCGTGCGCCGGCCAACTGGACCTGACTTCTTTCACCGCACACCAACACATCCTCGTCTCGCGACGCGGCCGCCTCGCCGACCCCATCGACGATTCCCTTGCCGCGCAAGGCCTGCGCCGACGGGTGCTGGCCGCGGTCGGAACCACCGCCAGCGCCCTGCACATCGTCAGCCGCAGCGACTGCCTCCTGACCGCGCCCGAGTCCACCTGCCGACCGCTGATCGACGCCTTCGGTCTGGTCACAGCGCCCCATCCGGTGCCGGTCCCGCCGGCGCCGATCATCTGCACCTGGCACCAGCGATATGACGCCCACCCGCCCCACAACTGGCTGCGCTCACAGGTTCGAGCCGCGCTGGCCACCGTTCTTCCGAGCCCACTGCCAGTCGACCAACGCTGACAGGACAACAGGTGTGAGCACGAGGACCTGACGGCGGCCGATCAAGGCCACAGCCGAGGTTCTCCTCCAGGCGTGCTCTCAGCAGGCAACCATCCGGACGTCGTCGTTCCCGGTCAGTCGCCATTGGGCTCCTTCACATCCTCGACCTTGCGCTGTGTGCCGTCACACGGTGCTGCCGTGGAAGGCTGAAAATTTCACCGCGATTCGCATGGCCGAGCCGACCGGCTCCCGGCGAGCAGGGTGACGGCGGGGGTCGGTGTGTCGCAACCGAATCCGCAGGCCCACCGACCCGGCGACGTCGTGCGACACCACGGGAGGTCGGCGTTCGCGGTCGCGGCGCTGGAGCGTCGACCCTTGAAACGATCTCCTAGGAGCGATTACATCACGTGGTTGGTAAGCGCTTTCCACACCCTGTCTGGTCGCTTATCGAAGGAGCTCGCCAGTGAACGACAAGCCAGAAAACGGGTCCGCGCAACTGGGACGGCGCAGCGTGCTGCTCGGCGCGGCGGCCGGCGCGGTCCTGCTCGGCACGAGCGCCCTGCCCCGAGGCATGGCCGCCGCCGCACCGGCCGCAACGACGTTCATGAAGGCCGTCGACGTGAGCTGGGCGCCCCAGATGGAAGCCCACGGCTACAGCTGGAAGAACGCCAACGGGCAGACCCAGGACCTGCTGACCATCCTCAAGGGATACGGCATCGGCGCCGTTCGGCTGCGCACGTTCGTCAATCCCTCCAACGACCCGGCCAACGGCCACTGCGGCATCAACGAGGTCGCCGCCTTCGCCAAGCGCGTCAAGGCAGCCGGCATGTCGATCATGTTGGACTACATGTTCGGCGACACCTGGAACTCCGTCGGCGTGCAGAACCCGCCCGGCGCGTGGAAGAACATGAGCTACAGCCAGATGCTCACAGCGATGAACAACTACGTGAGCCAGACCATGAACGTCATGAAGGCCAACGGGGTGCTGCCCACCTGGGCGCAGATCGGCAACGAGATCAACAGCGGCATCTGCCACCCGGTCGGCAGCGTCGGCAACGGCGCCCAGCTCGCTGGCCTGCTCAACGCCGCCTACAACCAGGTCAAGCAGGTTTCGCCGAGCACGACGGTGTGCATTCACTTGGCCCAGCCGCAGAAGTATCCTTCGATGCAGACGTTCTTCAACGCCTACAGCGGCCACGGCGGCAAGTGGGACATGTCGGTGTTCTCCTCCTACGGCAGCGCCAGCCTGGCCGACGGCATCGTGGCCAACATGAAGAAGATCTCCGACGCCTACCACAAGCCGTTCATGCAGTCCGAGTTCGGCGGCCCGGTCAGCAAGGCATCGTCAACCGAGGCTTCGCTGGTCGCGTACATCAAGGCGCTCAAGAACAACGGCGGTCAGGGCATCTTCTACTGGGAGCCCGAGTGCATGTCGCCGTTCACCGGTTACGGCAACGGGGCGTGGAACTCAGCCACCCGGCAGCCGACGGTGATCATGAACGGCTTCCAGCAGGCGTGAGCGGGAGACCGCCGGCCATACCCGTGCCACCACGGCGAGCACCAGCGGTGGCACGTCCGGTGCCGGGGCAGGGTTCAAGCGGCGGGTCCCTGCCCCGGCCCGACCCAAAAACGCCGCCATCGCAACCAACGAAGGACCCCGGCCATGCCGACTCCCCTGACCCGAACCGCCCTTCTGCTGGCTGCCGGCACGGCGGCCGCCGCACTCGGCGCGGTGGCCCCGGCGACCGCGGCGGTGAACCCGTGCACCGGCACGGTGTGCTCGTTCGCCGTGCCGCCGGGGACGTACGAGATCACCGTCACGGTGGGCAGCAAGACGGCCGCCGCCGACACCGGCCTGGACGTCGAGGCCCACCGCATCGTCCTGGCGCCGGTCGCCACCTCCGCCGGACAACTCACGCAGCGCTCAGTCACCGTGAACGTGCGCACCCCCGAGAGCATGCCCGACGGTCAGGAGGGCAAGGGCACCGCTGGGCTCCAGGTGTACCTGACCGGCAAGGCGCCGGCGCTGGCGAGCATCCAGGTGACGGCTCGCCCGCACACGCCGCAGCAGTTCGTCATCAGCGACTCCACCGCTGCTGACTGGCTCCACGGCCCGAAGCACGGCTGGGCTCAGGAGCTTCCGCAGTACTTCCGCGAAGGCATCAGTGTCGCCAACTACGCCGACTCCGGGTCGAGCACCGTCAGCTGGCTGGCCAACTCGAGGCTGTTCGCCACCGTCCGACAGTTCATCCAGCCCGGCGATGAAGTGCTGATCCAGCTGGCACACAACGACAAGACCACACCAGAGACGACATACCGAGCCAACCTCGGGAAACTGGTGGCCGGCGTTCGCGCCCGTGGCGGGATGCCGGTGCTCGTCACTCCGCCGGTGCGACACTTCTTCAACTCCGACGGCACGCTCACCCCCACCGGCCTGATCGTGAACAACCTCGGCGTCAACCTGCCGGCGGTGATGCGTCAGGTCGCCGCGAGCGAACGGGTCCCGCTACTCGACCTCACCGCCGACAGCGCGGCACTGCTGGAGAAGCTCGGGCCGACCGGCTCGTGGCCGCTCTACCTCGGCACTCAGGTCACACCAACCGATTCCTCCCACTTCACCCCGTACGGTGCGACTGTGATGTCCGGGCTGGTGGTCAAGGAACTGACCGCCGCCCACCTGCCGGCCGCGGCCTTCATCCGCGGCTGAAGTCTCCACTGCTAAGGAGCAAAGAATGACTGTGCAACGGCGCGAGTTCCTCGCGATGAGCGCGGCCGCAGCGGCGGGCGTTGGCGCGTGCCTGCTCGGCGCCCCGTCGGCGAGCGCGGCCAGCACCACGCTGGGCGCGCCCACCCAGCAGTTCCCCGTCGGCGTCCGCCAGTATGCGTGGAACCGCGGCAGCCGCAAGGTGACAACCTATGTCTACTACCCGGCCGCCACCGGCACGCCGGGCGGCGCCCCGGTCACCAACGCGCCCGTCGCCAAGGGCGCGTTCCCCGCCTGCGAATTCATGCACGGTTTCAGCAGCAGTCCGCAGAAGTCCCTCGCGGTGATCCAGCCCCTCGCCGCGGCCGGGTTCATCGTCCCCGCACCGTACTTCCCCAATCTCAACATCAACGACGTGTACAACGGGACACAGGCCAAGGACATCTCCGAGCTGATCACGCGGACCATCGCCCTGAACACGGCGGCCAACGACCCGCTGGCCGGCCACATCGACACCAGGGCCGGCTTCGGTGTCTCCGGGCACTCGATGGGCGGGATGACCACCCTGAGCCTGCTGACCACCGCGGCGGACAGCCGCATCACCGCCGCCATCCCGATGTCCACTGTGGACATGGGCGCTCCGAGCAGTGCGGTGCACGCCAAGGTGCTGTTCATGCACGGCGACAAGGACACCACCTGCCCCATCTCCTCCGCCCGCACCGCGTACAAGAAGCTGGCCGCGCCCAGGGCTTTCCTCACCTTCCGCGGCGCCAGCCACACCAGCTACTTCGGCGACTCCCACACCCGGACCACGTTCGTGGACTGGATGCGGTGGAGCCTGTACGCCGACACCCCCGCCCGCGACCGGCTGTCGGCCGACGCCACCTCCAGCAAGACGTCGTGGGAAGCCGTCCTGGCCTGAGCAGGAGACCGGAAGGAACGAACACCTTGCGATCGAAGCGAACCAACTTCCTCGCGGCCGTGCTGGTCATACCGGCCATCGCCCTGTGCACCACCGCCGCCACGGCCGCGACGGTGGCCCAGGTCTCGTCGTCGCCGGCCCAGACCATCCAGAACATCGGGGCGTCCGGCGCCTGGTGGGTCAACGACCTCGTGCGCTTCTCCGCGGCCAACCAGCAGCGGGTGGCGTCGCTGTTGTTCGGCCCAGAGGGCATCAGGCTGTCGTCGTACCGGTACAACATCGGTGGCGGCGGAGTCGGGGTGCAAGCCGGTGATCGGGCGCCGCAGACGCTGCTCACCTCGCCGGGACACTACGACTGGAGCCGCGATCCCGGGGGCACCGCCTTCCTCCGCTACGCCGCCCAGAACGGCGTGCCGGACATCATCGGGTTCGTGAACAGCGCGCCGGCGACGTGGACGTCCAACGGCAAGTCCTGCGGCGGCAACCTGAAATCGGGCTCCACCCAGGCCTACGGCTCCTACCTGGCCGACATCGTCGCGCACTTCGCCGGTGAAGGCGTGAAGATCAACTATGTCAGTCCGATGAACGAGCCGGTGGCGTCCTTCTCCGCCTGCAACCAGGAAGGCATGGCGGTCCCGGTCAGCCAGCGCGACGACATCGTGCGGGCGGTGGGCCAGTCCCTGGCCGCCCGAGCGCCGTCAACGCGGATCATCGCCGACGAGTCCGACCATGTCGACCGGTTCCTTTCCCAAGTGCCCCAGTGGATCGGCCAGCCCGGCACCGCGCAGTACGTGGCGGCCCTGGCCCACCACACCTACGACTTCCCGGGCGACACCACCCTCGCGCAGATACCGGCGATGGCCGGAAAGGTCGGCAAACCCACGTGGGCCACCGAGATCTGCTGCTGGAACAGCAGCACCAAACCGGCGTACGGCGCACAGTACGACCCGACCATCACCGGTGCCCTGACCATGTCCAGCATCATGTTCCGCGACTTCACGGTGGCCGGAGATTCGGCGTTCCAGTGGTGGACCGCGTTGTCCAAGGTCATGGGTTGCAACCCCGCCGGCAGCTCGTCCTGTGCGACCACCGTCAACAGCAACGGCTACAACGACGGCCTGATCTACTACGACCCGAACTACGCCGCCAACGGCAACCAGAACCTCTACCTGACCAAACGGTTCTACGCGCTCGGCCAGTACTCCAAGTTCGTGCGCCCCGGATCCGTACGGCACGCCGTGGCCGGCGCGCCCAACGGCGTGCAGATCATGGCGACGTCGCAGGGCGGTGACTGGACGCTGGTCGTCAACAACCTGAACACGAGCGCCCAGGCCGTGAGCGTGCGACTGCCGTCGACCGGCGCCTCGGCGAGCGCGGCGTACCGCACCAGCGCCGGCGAGAACATGGCCGCGATCGGCCTGCCGACGGTGTCCGCGGACACCGCCTCCCTGCAACTGCCGGCCCAGAGCATCACCACGTACGTCTTCCACGCCGGCTGACTCCACCAGAGGACACACCATGGCCACGAAGACAGCCGGGCGAACGATCGCCCCCCTGCTGCTCGTCATCACCGCCGCCCTGACCTTGCTGGGCGGCCTCACCGGCCTGAGCGCCGCCGCCCCGTCCGCCGCCGCGACAGTCCAGAACGACGTGTTCTGGAAGGACACCGCCGGAAACCCGATCTACTCCCAGGGCGGCGGGGTGATCAAGGTCGGCGCCACCTACTACTGGTACGGCGCGAAGTACAACGGAGCGGTCACCTACTACAACAACCCCGCCAAGGGCAAGACCGGCGACACCTCGTTCAGTGCAATCACCGTCTACTCCTCCACCGACCTGGCCCACTGGAAGTTCGAGGGCAACGCGCTGACCGCCTCGGACGTGGGCGGCGGCGGCTGGGTCGGCCGCGTCGGAGTCGCCCACAACCCCACCACCGGCAAGTACGTGCTGATCTCCCAACTCAACAGCGGGCTCGTGTTCGCGACCAGCAGCACACCGGCCGGGCACTTCGCCGTCGCCGGCACCCAGTCGAGCATCGGCAACGTCACCACCGGCATGTCCGGCGACCAGTCCGTCTTCACCGACGACAACGGGCAGGCCTATCTGGCCTTCAGCAACAAGAGCGGCCGGTCGCACCTGTACGTCGCGCCGCTGCGGACCTCGGACTTCCTGCACGTCGAAACGGCCACCAACATCTACAACAGCTCGGCCGGCGGCCGCGAGGGCAACATCATGTTCAAGCACGCCGGCACGTACTACTTCTGCTCCTCCGACCTGCACGGCTGGAACGCCTCCCACACCTACTGCATCGCCTCGTCGAAGATCGCCGGCGGTTACGGCGCGGAGTTCGTGCTCCAGGGCACCGACGCCGACTTCTCGCACGTGACCCAGACCGGCCTCGCGTTCACCGTGACCGGCTCAGCGGGATCGTTCGTGGTGTTCGGCGGCGACCGCTGGAGCGACTTCGCGGGCAACGGCATCGGCTACAACCAGTGGCTGCCCATCACCTTCAACGGCACGACGCCGGTCTTCCACTCGCTCAGCCAGTGGAACGTAGACGCCGCCGCCGGAACCTGGTCGGCCGGCAGCGGCAACAACTACGTGCTCAACCCGAGCTTCGAGGCCGACCGCGTGACCCAGGCCGCGCTGGCCGGCTGGACCAACTCGGGCGGGGTCGGCGGCAACAAGTCCGGCGGACACACCGGCCGCTGGGCGTTCACCCAACGCTCGTCCTCGGCCTACACCGCCAGCACCTACCAGAACATCTCGCTGCCCAACGGCACCTACACGCTGTCAGCCTGGGTGCAGAGCGGCGGTGGGCAGACGGCGGCGGCCGTCTTCGCCAAGAACTTCGGCGCGGGCGAGCTGAGCACGTCGATCAACCAGTCGATGAGCGGCTGGACCAAGGTGAGCGTCAACGGCATCACCGTGACGACCGGGTCGATCCAGATCGGTGTTTCCGCCAACGCCAACGCCGGGAACTGGGTCAACGTCGACGACTTCGGTCTCGTCCGCGGCTAGAGCATCGAAAATGTCGAAATACTCGCATCCACCTCGATGGCGACCTCCTGCCGCAACACAACCTGGTCACATCGGCCTAGCGGCTTACGCGCATTGACGTATGCTCCTGCGCGCTATGGACCCCTTGACGGAATGGTCGCGGCGCGAACTCCGGCGGCGTGGCAGGACGGTGGCGGTGTACGCGTCGACCGCGGGCGCGCTCGTCTGCTCGGTGCTCATCTTCCTGGCGACCAACTCACCGACAACGGTTCGCGTCGCAGACGCGCAGCCACCGACGGACTGGCAGTGGTCGGTCACTCCGACGACCACACGAACCACGTCGTCGGGGGCCGCCCGGCCGGTCGAGACACCGTCATCGAGCAGCGGCGCCCCATCATCGACGACGTCGGCCGTGACCACCAGGCCGACGTCGTCGACGGTCTCGACGTCGGCCGGGACCACGACCTCGCCGGCCGCGGCCAGCACGAGACTGCGCGCCCTTGGCGCGGGCAAGTGCCTTGACGTGCCGAACTCCATCACGACCGAGGGCGAGCAACTGCAGATCTACACCTGCGACGGCCGACCCAACCAAGCCTGGACGTACACATCGTCCGGTCAGCTCATCGTCACGCTCGGCGACACGATCCGCTGCCTTGACAGCAACAACCAGGGCACGACGCCGGGCGCCAAGGCGGTCACCTGGGAGTGCACCGGCCAGCCCAACCAGCAGTGGTCGCTGCGTCCCGACAGAACGGTCGTCAGCCTCCGGTCCGGACTGTGCCTTGACGTGGCCAACTCGTCCACCGCGAACAGCGCACGGAATGTGATGTCACCCTGCGACGGCCGCAGCAGCCAGCAGTGGGCCCTGACCTCCTAGCGGCCGCCGCGGCCAACGGGATCGCTTGCCGGTGACCACTCCCGTGCCGGTGTCGACGCTCAGCTGCTGGTTCCTGGCCATGGACATGGTGGTGCGGCTGGGAAAGGTCACCAGCCATGCCGGGGAACGCGTGTGGCTCCAGGGAATATCCCTCAAGTCGTTCTTCGAGTGGGGCAAGGTCAACGCCGCTCTGTGCCGTGCCCTGGACAACGGGGTCGATGTGCGCATCCTCCTCGATCCCGACTCCGAGCGGGCGAAGTTCCGTTCCTACCGCGAGCACGACCTCTCCGACCACTACTAGCGGCGCAACGCGAACTATGCGGACCACCTGAAGAACGAGCGACACCAACGTGACCATCAGCAAGGTCTGCGGCTCGCTCGGCCCCAATGGGCAACAATGATCCGGGGATCTTCCTCCGGGCGCGCCATGTGCACACGTCCACGGGCTTGGAACTAGTCGGGCTGGACGGAGTCCCCGTTGAAACGCGTAAGGCCGAGCAGTCCCAACCCGTACAGGAAGTCCAGGTCATCCGGCGCCGCGTCCTGGCCGAGCACCAGGGCGCGCGGGCCATCGGTCCGGTGGTTGTCGTCCGTGTGCGCCGCCAGATAGATGACGGGATCAGCCTTGCGCGCGACCAGGTAGCGGTATGTCGTCACACCGCTGGCATCGGTCGAACAGGCGCGGACGACGATGTGGTCTCCGGTGCGCCGAGCCGTGACCAGGACCCACCTGACTTGCCGACCTCGAACACGGCGCCCGCACCGGTGTCGACCAGGTAATGGCGGGCGTGATCGGCGAGGCCGAAGACCGAGGGGGCCGCGTCGGTGGCGGCCACCGGCACAGCGGTGAGCGCCGACAGGCCTGCGCCCACACGAGCAAGCATTGCTCGACGGGGCAAGCGCTCTGCCATCATGTGTGCTCCTCGGGTGGTGGTGCTGGACGCTAGACGCACCTGAGCACTCCACACAAGGCGGCAAGGCTTGTCTCGAATGGAATCGGGGCCATCGAACCAATCGAAGCCCCAGGTCGGATCATCCTATTCGGACCGGAGCCACGGCTGGACGATCAGCGCGGCCTGTCAAGCGTCGTCGACGCAATGCACCACGACCGAGGGATTTCCGGCGCTACCGCACCGGATTCCAGCCGTCGCTGCCGGCCAGATACTTCTGCGCGGTGAAATTCGCGGCATTCGCGTCACTTGTCTGCGGACGGTCGCTGGTGCCGACGCCGGCTCCGGCACCGGTATTGCGGAATTCGCTGAACCGGCAGGTCTTCCAGGAGAAACCGCCCATGTCCTGCCAGGCCCCGGCCTGGCGGATGTGCGCGGCCATCGACGACTCGCGGATCAGCACCTGACCGATCGCGTCGGTGGCGCCGCCGGCGTGCCAGCAGCGGCCCAGCGCGACGGTCCGGGCCGCGGCCGAGCTCACGAACGTCGACCTGGTGATCAGGATGCCGTACCGGTTGCTGGCATTGGTGGCCGCGGCGGTGATGTAGCCGTTGTTGGCAGTGCCACGGTCCAGGGAGTGGATGGTCGTGGAGTCGACGACCAGGGCTCCGTTGCCGTAGATGAAGTCGACGGCGCCTTCGATGTAGCTCTGGTAGACGTACTGGCGGACCTGCGAACTTCCGGTGCCGCCCCAGGACAGGAACGTGTCCTGGTAGCCCAACAGCCGTACGTTGCGGTAGATCTGCCGGTCCCCGCCGGCGTACAGGGCCAGTGCCTGGCTGTCGTGCGCCGCGTAGACGTTGGCGATGGTCAGTCCCGTGATCGTGCTGTTCCTGGCCAGGTTGAGCACGGTCGCGCTACCCGCGGTACCGGCGGTGGACGCGGGAGTGTTGCCCGTGATCACCACGTCGGTGGCGGTCCCGGTCGCGCCCTGCAGCGTGATGCCCGATTTGCTCGACGGTATGGACACCTGGCCGTGGTAGGTGCCCCGCTTCACGGTGATGACGGTGCCCGAGGTCGCGGCCGCGAGCGCCGCCTGGATGGTGGTGTAGTTGCCTGACCCGTCCGCTGCCACGGTGATCGTGGCGGCGGCGCGCGCCGGGGTGATGAGCGCGATGGCGACCAGCGGCAAGGCGACGAGGGCCGCAGCGGTCCGGCGTGTGCCATGCGGGGACATGCGTGCACCTTTCCTCGATGCTCGTTGGCTTTTCGCAGTATCGAAGGGCGTTGTGTCAGCCGCAAGTCCGGGTGACGGACACTCACCTCGACCGCAGCTCGCCGGTGAAAGTTTCAAACCCGACACCGCCCATACCGCAGCCAACGCACGCCTTTCTCGACCAACACTGAAATGATCTTCTATTCCGGGCTCGATGCGGTAAACGCTTTCCCGTGCGCTGTGGACACCCCATGAGAAAGCCGCTGTGGTGGGTTGGTCGGGCAGCGGCGGGTCCAGCAAAGCCCACTGCGCATCGGTGACATCCGACGCGTACCGGCGGACACGCCGCGCGGACTGATGAGTCGCGAACAACCGACAGCGCGGGGCACCCGCGGTGGCATCGCCCGCGGGTATCGGGCACGGTAGCTACGGAACTCCTGGTGGAACGGCGCTTCGACAACGTCCGATCTACCAGGAGTTCCTCTGTCTCGTCACCCAGGCCCGTACCCACGTCAAGATCAGAAACAGGCACTCAGGTTCGCCAACGACGGCCGCGGGTACCTTTCGTCCTCACGTCCGGGTACGCAGCACGCTGGACCCACGACTGACCGACGCCGAACTGCGCACCCTGGCCGTGGCCCAAGCCCTGCTCGGCATCCGCTGCGAAGCCCACTGGCCCCGAATCCTCCCCCGCCACCTGTCCGGCGCTTTTCTCCTACCTGCCGAAGCGATCCGGCTATGCCTGTGTCTTCCGCTGCGCGGTCTGGCCGGCTCGGTTGGTGAGCGCGCGGCGGCGGGGCGTCTCTGGCGACGTCAGGCATCGCCACTGTCTGATACCTCTGCACAGGGAGTCGAATGTGTCGAAGCCACACCGACCGCCCATGACGGCCCGGCTAACATGAAACAAATTCATCTGTTTGCCGGTCGTATTCGACGGACGTTCGATGCTGAACTGCCGCACATGACCACGGCCCGCCGGATCCGCCTCCTCGCGTCGGTGCTGCTGACCACCGCCTTCGTCGTGCCCGTGGCCCACGCGGACACGCCGGTCGCCGATCCCGCGGCGCTGGTCAACACCCTCGTCGGCACCACCGGCGACGGCCACGACTTCCCCGGCGCGGACACGCCGTTCGGCATGATGCAGTGGAGCCCGGACACCTCGTCACGCCCCAAGGGCGGCGGCTACGAGTACAACGACTCGACCACCCGCGGCTTCAGCCTCACCCACATCTCCGGTCCCGGCTGCGACGCCGCCGACGACGTGCCGTTCCTGCCGACAACAGGGGCCATCAGCAGCCCCGGCTCGGCCACCGCCTCCTTCAGCCACGCCAAGGAGAGCTCCGCCCCCGGCTACTACTCCGTCGGCCTCGGCTCCGGCATCCGTGCGGAGCTGACCACCGCCACCCGGTCCGGCATCGGCCGCTTCACCTACCCGGCCGGCACCCCGGCAAACATGATCATCAAGGTCGCCGACAACCCGAGCCCGGTCGCCGCCAGCACCGTCACCGTGGTCGGAGACAACACGATCACCGGCTCGGTGACCGGCGTCGGCTTCTGCGAGGCGTCCAACCCGTTCACCCTGTACTTCAGCGCCACCTTCGACCATCCGTTCACCGCGACCGGCAACTACGGCGGCGGCGAGTACGTCACCTTCGACACCACCGGCAGTCAGGTCGTCCAGGCCCGCGTCGGCATCTCCTACGTCTCCGTCGCCAACGCGAAGTCCAATGTAGACACTGAGATCCCGGCCTGGAACTTCGACGGCACGCGAACCGCGGCGTACCAGGCGTGGAACGCACGACTGGGCCGGATCAAGATCAGCGGCGGCACCGCCGACCAGCAGCACGTCTTCTACACCGCGCTGTACCACTCACTGTTGCACCCCAACGTGTTCAGCGACACCAACGGCCAGTACCTCGGCTTCGACAACGCCGTGCACACCACCCCGGCCGGCCACGCCCACTACGCCAACTACTCCGGCTGGGACATCTACCGCACCCAGGCCCAACTGTCGGCGCTGGTCGCACCGGACGCCGCCAGCGACATGGCGCAGTCGATGGTCGACGACTACCGCGAGGGCGGCACATTGCCCAAGTGGGCCATGAACAACGCCGAGACCTACATCATGGTCGGTGACCCGGCCGACGCCGTCCTCGCCGACTACTACGCCTTCGGCGCCCGTGACTTCGACACGTCCGCGGCGCTGGACGCCATGGTGCACCAGGCGACGACCACCAACAACGCCCGGCCCGGCGGCGCATACCTGGACAGTTTCGGCTACCTGCCCACCGACAGCCCTTACGGCTGCTGCCACTACTACGCCGGCGTCTCCACCCAACTGGAGTACGACACCGCCGACTTCTCGCTCTCGGCCTTCGCCTCAGCGCTCGGCGACACCGCCGACAGCGCCAAGTTCCGCGACCGGGCCCAGGACTGGCGCAACATCTTCAATCCGAGCAGCGGCTACATCCAGCCGCAGCACTCCAACGGCCGCTGGATGACCGGCTTCCTGGCCGCGCCGATCAGCGGGGGCACCAACAGCAACGACTTCGCCGAAGGCGACTCGCTGATCTACACCGGCATGGTGCCGTTCAACATCGCCGGGCTGGCCGCCGCCAAGGGCGGCAACGCGGCGATGGCCAAGTACCTCGACGGCGTGCTCACCGGCTACACCGGCCTGCTCAGCCTCGCCGGCCTGCAGTCCAACATGGGCAACGAACCGAGCTTCGGACTGCCGTGGGAGTACGACTACATCGGGGAGCCCTACCGAACCCAACAGGTCGTCCGGCAGATCCAGGACCAGATCTGGACCAACTCCCCCGGCGGCCTCGCCGGCAACGACGACCTCGGCGCGATGAGCGCCTGGTACGTGTGGTCGGCGCTGGGGCTGTACCCCGAGACTCCCGGCACCGCCGACCTCGTACTCGGCAGCCCACTGTTCACCACGGCCACGATCAGCCTGCCCAGCGGCAACACGTTGACGATCAACGCGCCGCAGGCCGCCGACAACGCCCCGTACGTGCAGTCGCTGGCGCTGAACGGTTCCGCCTGGTCCAACGCGTATCTGCCGGCGTCGGCGATCACCACCGGCGGCACGCTCGGCTACACCCTCGGCACCTCGGCCAACACCTCGTGGGCATCGGCCCCGTCCTCGGCGCCGCCCTCCTACGACGGCGCGGCCACGCCCCTGCCGACCGAACCCGACGGTCCCATCACCTCGGCGCTCGCCGGCAACTGCGCCGACGTCGCCAACGCCAGCAACGCCAATGGAACCGCCGTCCAGCTCTACCCGTGCAACGGCACGAACGCCCAGACCTGGAACGTCGTGCCCGACGGCACCTTGCAGGCCCTCACCAAGTGCCTCGACGTCACGCAGGGCGGCACCGCCAACGGCACCAAGGTGCAGCTCTACGTGTGCAACGGCAGCGGATCACAGCAGTGGAAGTCCACATCGGACGGTCAGCTGGTCAATTCGCAGTCCGGCCGTTGCCTCACCGACCCGGGTGGCAGCACGACCGCGAAGACCCGGTTGGAGATCGACGACTGCCAGCGGGCCACCGGGCAGCTGTGGAGTCTGCCCCACTGACCGCCGTCCGCCGAATCGGCAACGGGCGGTGACCGATCACCTTGTCCGATCGGCGAAGCCGGATCGACGTCATTGCAGGAACCGTCCGTCAGCTGACCACATGAACGGCCACGGCCGGCGTGTAAGCCACCCGGCCGTGGCAGGCGACGCGCACCAATGCCCACCAGTGCGAGCCAATCCTGGCCGTGCCGGCCGCATGTGCGCTGAAGGAGATCGATGCCGTGCCGCCGGCGGCGACGGTGAACGGCTGGATCCGCGGGCCGACGCGCACGTCGTCGGCCCAGGTCCCATACGGGCTGATCAGCGTCGCCTCACCCCGGATCTCGCTCTGGGCGTGGTTTTCCAGCAACACCGGCAGTTCGACGACCCGGCCCGCGGCCAGTTCCAGGACGTCCGCGCCCAGCCGCACGCCGAGGAGAGTGTCGTCCGCGGGCGGCTTGCCGACGACTACTTCGCTGGTGTCCTCAAGGAGTTGGCCCAGGCTGTCGCGGATACGGGCGGCGAGCAGCCGACGACCCGGTAGCGTGCCGCGCACGGTGAGCGCGAACTCGGCGAACCCGTCGCGGGAGAGGTAGTAGGCCCATCTGCCCGGCTGCTCGGCGACGAGTCCCGGGGGGATGGCGAGTTCGACGGCACCGGACGCCGGCCGCCCGCTACAGCTGACGGTGACCCGCACCTCGGCCGTCCCGCCGAGATCCAGGTGTAGCCGCGTCGGGCCGACGTGCACGCTCAACGGGAGGTTGCCGAGCGGCGCCGGTCCCGCGTTGTGCCGCCAGTAGCGGGTGAACACCGGTTGCACCGGCTCCTGAGCACGAGCCAGTCGGACACTGGAGTCGATCAGCACGGGCGATGGCGTGAGGCGCACGGTGGCGACATCCGCAGCGGCCAGCCCGACGGTGGCGCGGCCACTGTGGACGGTGAGCTGCTCGGCTCTCTTCTCTTCCAACACGTCTGTGCGGCATGCCGAGGTGAGCCCGCCGTGCAGGCCGACCGTGGCGGTCACCGGTGTGCCGGTGGTCTCGTAGAGCCGCACGGTGATCCCGTCGGCCGGAGCCATCGTGTCCGCGGCACCGGAGGCGAGCGGGTTGCCCGCCGGCTTGGCCGTGGTGAGCAGCACCTCGGGCGGAGACACCGTGATCAGGCCGAGCTCCGACGGCAGGTCACCGGGCGTGCTGGGCACCTGTCGCGCGCGCACCGGGTGGTTGACGTCCTGGCCGGCCCGGGCGAAACCGGCCTGCCGCCAGTCGCCCGCGCCGGAAACCAGGCTCAGCTCGAAGGTGTGCGACCAGTGCTGCCAAGCGAAGCTGGAACCGTCCGGGGCCGTGCGGCGTTCGCCGTCGATCCACACCCCGCACGGCCAACCGCTGCACGACCGCATCAGCGAGATGTGCAGCGTGCCGTCCGGGGCGACGACGAATCCCGGCGTGCCGCGGTTCACCACGGCCACCGAGTGGTCCACGGCCGGCTCGGACGTTCCCGCGAGTCCGTCGGGCACATCGACTTCCACGCACGCGTCGGCGAGGTCCGCGATCAACGCGCCCAGGTCGGCGACGATCAGCACGGCCAGGTCCCGGGGTCCGCGAAGGTCGGCGTCCGGTGTCCACAGCTCTCGTCGCGTCCGGGTCGCCGGCACGAAAACCCGGCCATGTCGGTCCAACGCCCGCCGGTAGGAGTCGCCCGCGCTGCCCAGCACCTCCTCCGCAAAGGCGTTGTCGGCTATGACGATGCGCACGTCGGGCAGGTTCGAGTCGACGTCAAGGGCGCCGTACCGCGGTCCCTCCGGACGCGTGGTCGTCGCGGTCACGCCCTTGGCCACCAGGGCGACGAGCAGTTCACGCACCAGACGCTCGTCGGCGGCGGCCACCAGTTCGGCAACTCCGACGCAGTGGTCCTGGCTGCGGCCGTCCTGGCGCCGCAGCCGCAGCCGAACCGGGCTGGACAGCCCGGCCCAGGTGTGCGCGGGGCTGTCCAGCGTCCACAGGTGCTCGGCGGCATCCACATCGGGGAAGCCGAACGACCGGCCCACGGCCGCGAAGCCGACCTCCGCCACCGGCAGCGCGCCCGGCAAGTCGAAGGCGAACCTCGCGCGCAGCAGGTGATCCTGCCCGATGGAACCGTCCACGAAGCACCGGATGTCCACTCTGGACAGGCCCTGCCAGAGCACGGTGTGCTGGGTGATCCGCAGCCCGCCGAGCTCCGTGCTGCTGACGATCCGCTCGCCGAGCGGGCTCGTCTCCACGCGCACCTCGGCCGGTGTCTCGCCGCTGCCCCGGCCGGGCCCAGCTGGAAGCAGGTGCCACGGCCCTTCCTCCCACACCGGGTGCTGGGCGTGCTCGGCCTGCAACACCAGCTCCGACGCCACACCGCCGTCGCGCACCAGCTCGCGTCCGGCACGTCGATCGCGGACCCGCGACAGCGCGCCGCCCCGGGCCGGATCGGCCTCGACCACGAAGGCGTCGTTCTCGATCGCCCGATGGGCGGATTCAGCCGTCCACGACGGCGGCACGGTCTCGGCGCCGACCGCTCGGTAGACCCGGTATCCGCAGGCGGGCAGTTGGCGGGCAAGGAAAGTCAGGGTGACTTCGACGAGGGCGCCGTCCGGACTCCGCAGCACCGCGTCCGTCACGGCGGGCACAGGTTCGCCATGCGGATCGACCAGTGCGACGCCCCGGGCATCGGGCGGAAGATCTCGTACGGTCACGGAGACCACAGCGTCTCTGACGAAGGACACCGTGTTGACCGCGATCACCGCCTGCCCCGGCTCCGAGGTGTCCACCCGCGAGGCCAGGTGATCGACGGCGCCGGCGAGCACCTCGCGGCCGAGCTCGTCGGCCTCCCGCCAGCCGGCGACCAGATCCAGGTAGACCTGGTCGGACTCGGTGCCGGTGATCGCGTCGTGGTGCGCGCCGTACACGAGCTGCCGCCACGCCTTGTCCAGCGCCTCAGCGGGAAAGCGGGCGCCGAGCAGCGCCGCGAGCGTGGCCACCCGTTCACCGTCCAGAACGGACACTTCGGCCGAGCGCTGCGCCTGCTTGGTGTCGATGTAGGAGACGTCCTTGCCGGTGTAGACCGGGTTCATGTCCCGGGTCTGCGGCGAGAACGTCACCGAGCGCTCGGCGGCGTCGGCGCGCACCGCGGCGAAGAACTCGCGGGGCAGGCCGACCACGAACCTGGGCCACACGTATCTGGCGTTCCACTCGCGGTGGATCCGGGTGCAGAACCGGGACGGGACATTGTGGTCGTGGCCGACCGGCAGGAGCACGTTGCGGGTCGCCGCCACCCGACGCAGCGTGCTGAACTGCCGGTACGCCTCGGCCATCGCCTCGTCCAGCGTGGCCTTGCGCTCGATGTCCCAGCCGGCGACATAGTGGTCGGCGAGGTAGGCGGTGAGCAGGCCGCGACCGCTCGGCGCGATCCACTCGAACTCCGAGGGGAACTGCATCCGGGTGATGTCGCCGGTGTGCCGCTTGGCCCCGACGTGGTGCCATGGCCCGCGCGCCCAGACGCTGGAGTCCAGTCCGGCGTCGGCCATCAGGCCCGGATAGGCCGGGTCGTGCCCGAACACGTCCAGCATCCACGCCGAACGCGGGTCGGCGCCGAGCACGTCGCGCTGGTAGCCGATGCCGTGCACGGCGTTGCGGATGGTCGACTCGGGGTGGGTGAGGTTGGTGTTGGCCTCGTTGTAGTTGCCCCCGACCAACTCGATACGCCCGTCCCGGACGAACCCGCGCAGGTCGCGGCGGTCCTCGGGGAAGGCGTCCCAGTGCGGCTTGAGGTAGTCGACCTCGGCCAGCACGAACCGGTAGTCCTCGTCCTGGCGGGCGGCGTCCAGGTGGGCGCGCACCAGATCGAACGCCGAGAGCTGGAACGGCATCCGCTTCTCCTGCGCGCCGGGCAGGTCCAGCCAGGTGTCGGTGAAGCCGGCCTGGGTGTTCCACCACACCGGGTCGTAGTGGAAGTGCGAGACCATCCACATGGTCCAGCCGGTCTCCGCGGCCGTCACCATCGTGTCCAGAGTAGACAGTGCGCGGCCGTCGTCGGCGCGTTCGACGAGCACGGTCGCCGGGTACGCCACACCGGGAGAGGTCGGCGCCGCGAAGACGATGCCGACCTCCACCACGACCTCGTCGACGCCCATCGGCACGGCCGCCGCCTCCGGCGTCCGCACCAGCGGACCGGCCAGCCGAACCAGCAGCGGAGCCGACCGCTTGCCGGCCAGGGTCACCCGCACGATCTGACGTGGCGCCGCGGTCGTCCCGACGAAGAGGTCAGTGTCCTGGACACTGGTGATGGGCATGTCGATCCCGGCTACTTGGCGTTGGCCAGCGCGGTCTTGGCGTCGCTGAAGAACTGGCTGACGCCGTCGGCGATGGTCGCCTTGCCGAAGGCGATCTGCTTGGCCGCGTTGTCCAGGGCCGTCTTGACGTCGTTGTAGCCGGGCGGAGCCGTCGGGGCGTTGGGCAGTCCGTCCTTGGCCGCCTGCTGGGCCACGTACTGGCCGTAGGTCACGTCCCGCTTGCCCGCGGCGTCGAACGTGGGCAGCAGCAGGTTCAGCGCCTTGTCCGAGGGCGGGAGGCCGCGCTGGATGCCCATGGCCTTGATGGCGTCGTCGTCGCGGACGAAGAAGTCGATCAGCTTGGCCGCGCCGTCGGGATTGTGGCTCTTGGCCGGCACGCACAGCAGCACGCCGCCGTTGAGCGCCTCGCCGGTCTTGCCTTCCTTGCTCCGCGGCACCACCACGATGTCCAGGGTGTGCGGAGTGAGCGGCTGCATCTGCGCCAGTCCCCATCCCGTCGTCATCGCGATCTGGCCGGCGATCAGTGGATGGGTGCCGCTGGCCTCGCCGGCATTGGCCAGCAGGTCCGGCGGAGTGATCGCACCGCTGCGGCGCAGTCCGGCCCAGTAGTCGAACCACTCGGTGAGCTCGTCGGCCCCGAAGCCGAGTTGACCGCTCGGGGTGCAGAGATCCTTGCCGCGCTGGCGCAGCCACGGCTGCAGCGCGCCGGAGTCGTCGAAGGAGGAGTCCAATGCACCGTACTTGCCCGACCCGAGCGCCTTGGAGGCCTCGCCGGCGATGGTGGAGAAGTCGTCCCAGGTCCAGCTGTCCGCGGGCAGCGTGACCTTCAGCTGCTCCAGCACGGTCTTGTCGTACAGGACAGGGGCGTAGCCGGAACCCGACGGCACGCCGTAGGGTTTGCCGTTGACCGTCCCCGCGCCGCGCACCGCGGAGTACAGCGTGTCCAGGTGGATGGTGCCGGGGATGTAGCCGGACAGGTCGGTGAGCACGCCCTTGGCCGCGTACGTGCTCACCAACGCGGTGTCCATCTGGAAGATGTCGGGCGGGTTGCCGCCGGCGAACTCGGTGTTCAGTTTGTCGAAGTAGCCGTCGTAGCCGGAGTACTGGGTGGTCACCGCGATGCCGGTCTTCTTCGTGAACAGCTGCAACGCCGTCTGGTAGGCCTTGTTCCGGGCGTCACCGCCCCACCACCGGAACGTCAGCGAGTTGTTCGACGGCGAACTGGTGCTGGGCGGCGCGAAGCCACAGCCGGCCAGTGCGGTCACCGCTGCGCCGCCGGCCGCGAGGCCGAGGAACCCTCTCCTGGACACGTCGTGGGGCATGGCTGCTCTCTCTTTCTGTTCGGACGGCGCTGATGCGGCGATGGATCACTTGATCCCGGTGTTCGCGACGCCGTCGACGAGACGTCGCTGCGAGATCAGGAAAACCGCGACGGTGGGCACGAGGGTCACGACGGACATCGCGAGCATGCCGCCGTAGCTGGACCCGCTGGCCTTGTCGATGAACGAGTTCAGCCCGAGCGGCACGGTGTAGCGGCTGTTGTCCGACAGATAGACCAACTGGCGCAGGAAGTCGTTGAAGGTCCAGATGAAGGTCAGCACGCCGGTGGTGATCAGCGCCGGCCGCAGCAGCGGCACGGTGATGGTGAGAAACACCCGTAGCTGGCCGGCGCCGTCCAGCGCGGCCGCCTCGTCCAGCTCGCGCGGGATGCCGCGGATGAACTGCACCATCAGGAAGATGAAGAACGCGTCGTAGGCGAGGAGGTACGGCACCACCAGCGGCAGGAACGTGTTGATCCAGTTGAGCTGGTAGAAGATCGTGTACTGCGGGATCAGGGTGGCCTGGAACGGCAGCATGAGCGTGCCGAGCATCAGCGCGAACCACACCCTGCGCAGCGCGAAGTCCAACCGTGCGAACGCGTAGGCGGCCATCGAGCAGGAGACCAGGTTGCCGACCACCACGCAGATCGAGACCGTCGCCGAGTTGGCCAGGTACACGCTGAACGAGGTGCCGGTGGCGGTCCACCCGCTGACGTAGTTGGCGATGGTGAACTGGAACGGCAGCGGGTCGACCGTGGTGAAGATCAGGTTCTCCGGCTTGAACGACGCGCCGACGAGCCACACCAGCGGGTAGATCATCACGATCAGCGTCAGCAGCAGCACGGCGTGCGCGCGCCAGTGGAACCGGGCTCGGCGCCGGGGCAGGGCGGGGGTTGTCATCGCGGTGTCTGCTCTCACTCGGCGTAGTTGACCCAGCGGCGCGCCGACCAGAAGTACACGGCGGTGAACGCGCCGATGACCAGGAACAGCACCCAGGCCATCGCCGAGGCGTATCCCATCTGCAGGCTGCCGAATCCCTTGAGGTACAGATAGAGCGTGTAGAGCAGGGTCGAGTCGATCGGGCCGCCGGTGCCGCTGGACACCACGAAGGCCGGCGTGAAGGTCTGGAACGCGTTGATCGTCTCCAGCACCAGGTTGAAGAACACCATCGGGGACAGCAGCGGGAGGGTGATCGTGAAGAAGACCCGGAACCGGCCGGCGCCGTCCAACGCCGCGGCCTCGTAGAGGTCCTGCGGCAGTTGCTTGAGGCCGGCCAGGAAGATCAGCATCGGCGTGCCGAACTGCCAGCCGGACAGCAGCACCAGCGTCCACAGCGCGTACCGGGGGTCGCCGATCCAGTCCGCGCCCCTGATCCCGAACCAGCTCAGAAACTCGTTGAGCAGCCCCTGCTGGGAGAAGATCTGCCGCCACATCACGGACACCGCGACGCTCGCGCCCAGCAGTGACGGCAGGTAGAACACGGACCGGTAGAAGCCCAGCGCCGCCAGCCCGCGGTTGAGCGCCACCGCGACCAGCAGCGCCAGCGCCAACTTCAACGGCACCGACGTCAGGACGTAGATCAGCGTGACTCCGACCGCCTGCAGATAACGCTGGTCGTGCAGGAGGTTCACGTAGTTGTCGAAGCCCGTCCACTGTGGAGCGGCGAGCAGGCTGAACTTGGTCAGCGACAAGTAGAGCGAGTACACCATCGGGATCAACGTGAAGCCGAAGACGCCGATCAGCCAGGGCGCGATGAAACCGTAGCCGGCCAGATTGTGCTTGTGCCGCTTACGCTTGTGGACCCGCACCGGCGCCTCGGGCGGCGGCGACACGGGGACGGCGGCCGGGGCGGCGACCGTGTTCTCCGGCATGGGTGACACTCCTGGGACGTCGGTGGTGGCTTGCCGGTCCAGCGCCATCGATCGCGTCGCGACCGGTCGCACGGAGTGGACAGTGTGCTCTGTTCCCACGCACGGCGCCGTTCCCAGTCCGTCCCAGGGAGCTGGAATGCGCTTTCCAAGACCGTAGATGTCGACCGGTTCGAGTGTCAACGGTAATTGACCTAGACGATTAGAGCGCGGCAACGACCCGCCGCACCGCGTGCTCCCGCGCCAGCTGCGCCGCGCCGAGCACCGTGGCGCGATCCCCGAGCCGGCTGACGACCACCTCGGTGGGCCAGCTCAGCTCGGCCAACGTGTCCACCACTCCCCTGGTGAGCAACGGATTGGCGCCCACGCCACCGCCGAGCACCACCAGCCCGGGGTCGAGCACGGCACTCAGCGACGCCGCCAGCTTGCCCACCTCCCTGGAATGCTCCCGGACCAGACGGCCGGCCACCGAATGGCCCCGCTCGGCCAGCGCGAACAGGGCAACCGCGTCGCGCGGCGGCGGACCGTCCGCAGTGGACCAGCGCGCCCGCGCCCGACGCAGCAGGCCGGAGGAACCGAGCCGGGCTTCCAACGCCTCATGGTCCGCCGACCGGTCGTCCGTCCACGGATACGCGAGCCGCGCGAGCTCGCCCGCCGCGCCGTTCTCACCACGCAGCAGCCTCCCGTTGACCACGATCCCGGCACCAATACCCACACCGACCTGGAGGTAGACGAACGTCTCCCGGTTCCCGGCCACTCCCTCGCGCATCTCCGCCACGGCGGCACAGTTGACATTGTTCTCGGTCAGCACGGCCGCGCCCGCAGGCAACCCGAGCGCCTCGACCGCGTCCCGGACGCGCCCGTCGACCACCGGATCGCCGCCGCGCCCGGCCGGCGTCACCACATCGGACACCGCGACCACGACCGCGCGCAACGGGCCGCTGCGAACACGTCTGCGCAGCGAGGCGCGAACCATCGCGCGCGCTTCGGACAGGACGTCGGTGTTGCCCTCGCCGAGCAGTCGCCCGTCCAGGGCGACCGCTCGGAACGAGACCTGCGTGGAGCCGTGGTCCACGGCGAGCGCGTACCCGACGGCCGGGCCGAGTCGGTATATCGCCGCCGAGCGGCCAATTGTTCCGCGGGCGGCGCCATAACGTTCGATTAATTCGATGGCTTCCAGTTCGGACACCGCCGCGGAAACCGTTGGCTTGGAAAGCCCACAGTCGACGGCCAATTGCGGACGGGTGGCCGAGACCCTCGCCGTGAGCGCGACGAACACATCCTGAGCACTTGCGGACAGGCCCACCTCGCCGACACCTGCCTTCGTCCTCGTGCCGACCGCTAACGGTTCGCACCGTACCTCTTGACAGATGGCCGCGTTAGTAAGTTCACTACTTAACGAACAGAGCGGGTCCCAGCCGCTTCCCACGTTCACCACGAACGTGAGCATCAATCAGTTGAGAGTGCGGTACCCACGCGCCGCGCGATTTCTGACACTTCCGGGAAGGAATCCGCGTGCCGGACCTGTTCTCCGGCGTTCGGGTCGGGATCGATGTCGGCGGCACCAAGACACACCTGCGTGCCGCCCGCGGCGGCCGGGTGACGGCCGACCGCATCGTGACGAGCGAGAGGTGGCGGCCGGCCAACGCCGCGTCGGCTGCCGCATTCCTCACCGACCTGATCGCCACCAGCCTGCCCGACGTCGCCGTGGACGCTGTCGCCGTGGGGGCCCACGGTTGTGACAGCGCACGAGCATGTGAGGCCCTGGCAACCGAGCTGGCTCGCCGGTTGCCCGCCGCCCGGTGTCTGGTGCGCAACGACGCCGAGTTGCTGGTTCCGGCGTGCGGCCTGGCCGCCGGCGTCGGCGTGGTGGCCGGCACCGGCTCGGTGGCCGTCGGCCGGGACAGCCGGGACGAGCCGGTGTTCATGGGCGGCTGGGGATGGTTGATCGGGGATGAGGGCAGCGCGCCGGGCCTGCTCCGAGACGCGGTGCGGGCCAGCATGGCCGCCCGGGACCGGGGCGAGCCGCCCGACCTGCTCGCGACCGCGCTGATGCGCTCCTACGGCGTGGCCGAGGTGGCCGATCTGCCGGAGGCGATGGCGACCGAGGCCGGCGCGGCCAACTGGGGCCGGCGGGCCGAGCTGGTTTTCGACGCGCTGCACGGAGGTTCCGCGCTGGCCCGCGCCGTTGTCGACGACGCGGCCGACGCCCTTGTCCGTCTGGTGACGGGCATGGCCGGTCGGGACGTCGACGTGGACGACGTAGTGGTCGCGGGCGGGGTGATCCTCAACCAGTCCAGTCTGTTCGACACATTCGTCCGCAAACTCAGGATGATCGCGCCGGTCAGCACCGTGCACCGGTTGACCGTCGATCCGGTCGTCGGCGCGGTGCGGCTCGCCGAGCGGCTGGCGGTGGGCTGACGTGGCGGCCCCCGCCGTGCCCAGGGTGGCTGCCGGCGAACGCGGTGTGCTGTTCTCCGATCTGGACTTGCCCTGGGCCGCCAAGGAGTGCTCATGACCCCGGTGTACCTGCCGAGCCAGCATGCGAGCCTGCACGACCTGCCCGACGATCCCGACACCCTGCGCGCGGTGCTGGCCGTCGCCGTCGCGAAAGCCGTCGCCGGCCAGCAGCCGGACGGCAATCTGGAGGATCCGGCGGCCGACGACGACATCGGTGACATGACGCTCGGAGTCGTCTCGCTGCTCTGCCTTGCCTGGCACCGCGCTGACCGTCGGGACGCCGAACTGGTCGCCGCCGCTCGTCGCGGTACGGACTTCTTCCTGGCGCACCGGGTGTTCCGCACGGACAACCCGGGAGAGATGTTCCTTCGGGTCCGTGACAGCGGCCTGCCCCACATCCGCTACCTGCCCGCCGCCGGCGAACATCCTTTCGGCGACTGGCCGAGCACCGTGTGGGGTCTGCTGCACGCCGTCAACGTGCTGGACATCGGGCGCGGGCTGCTGACCGACCAGCAGCACGCCGACCTGACCGAGGTCGCTGTCGGGCTGTGGCGTTGGCTCACCGAGGCGAGTCTGTTCAACCCGCAGCAGACCGCCAACCAGGCGATCGGCGCGGTGGTGGCCGGACTGACGCTCGGTCGACATCTGCGTGCTCGCTCAGGTGTCCACGAGGGCGATCGGATCGCGGCTGAGGCGATGTCCCTGTACGACAAGGAGATCCGGTCGGCACGACTCCTCGACCGGGGCTTGCGGCTGCCGGCGGAACACGGCGCCGGCCATGACCAGAACTACCTTCCGATTTCGCTGACGTTCCTGGCCAGGGCGTTCCAGGTCAGCGGCGAGCAGTGCTTCCTCGACGACGGCGACGAGATCGCCCGGTACCTGGAGGGCCGCTTGTCCAGCCGGGGCTTCGACTTCGGGGGACCCCGTTACAGCGAACAGCATTGCGGCTGCGAGGGGATGCTCGGGCTGCGGCTGTTCAGCACCAGGATCGGCGCCGACATCGGCCGCTATCTCGGCGATCGGCGGGTCGCGTACTACTGTGCCGGCCCGTCCGGCGTCCCGAGTGGACACTTCGCGTTCGCCACGGTCTGGTTCTGGCTGGATGACCGGCGGTGGCATCGCGGTCCGAGCGACGCCGTCGTCCACACGCCTTTTTCGCTGCGTCAAGGCCGAACTTCGGTGTCGTTCACCGGCCAGTTGACGCCGTACCTGATCGACGTGGGCGACACGGTCGCGATCGAGTCCGTCGTGGACCATCAGCACGGGATCGGGCCGCTCGTGCGGTATCAGGACGGCAAGCGCATGCTGCTCACCCGTGCGCTGGGTCCGATGCGCACCCGCGAGGGCACCGGCGCCCGACTGGGCGCCAGGCTGGTGACGAAGGCGGTCGTGACCCGCGACCAGGTCATGCTTGCTGTGCAACAGTTGTTCGTATCCGACGGCGCCCGGTTGCACGTTGTCACCGTTCTCGACCGCACGGCGTTGCCGGCTGACGCCGAGGTGATGTTCCTGGCCGGACTGCCGTATGCGACCGCCGAGGGCGACCGGCAGCGCAAGATCGTCGAGGTGGCCGCACCCGGCGGCGGGCCGTTCGACCTCGGCCGGCCCGGCAAGGTCCTGGCCACCAGCGGCACGCTGGTGGCCGGCGGCCTGGCCATCACTGCCGGCGCCCGGCTGCGGGTGATCAATCCGCCGGCCGGCCGAGCCCACGTCAACAGTCCGCACACCGTCGGGCTCACCCAGGAGCAGGTCGCGTTCGAGCTGACCGACGACCCGCGCGGCTACGGCAATCCGGACGCCGGCTGGCAGCGTGTCGCCCAGACCAACCTGGTGCTGGCCGACCGGATCGCCGACGCGCCCTCCGACCTAGCGGTGTTCGCGGTGCGGTACGGGCCGGCCGACGAGGTGACCGCGGCCGGTCCGATTCCGGTGTCCGCCAGCCGGACTGCCGACGGCGTGCGGGTGCTGGCCCCGGATTTCACCGCGCTGATCGGACATCCGTCGGGCGACGCCCATGGCGAACCCGTGCTGCGGGTGACCGCTCGATGACCCCCGCCGTCCTGCGGGTCGGACTGGCTATGCCCGATGTGGCCGGGGCCAATCTCGTAGGACATGGGTCTGACGTTTCTCGCTCCCTACCGGTTCAGGCGGCCCAGTTGCGGGTGATGAATGCGGCGGCCGCGTGCAGGGCGTGGTCGGCGTCGTCGAGCAGGGCCGCGAAGCCCTGGAAGACGTGCGGCACCCGCGGCCAGACCTGGAGTTCCACGAAGACGTCGTGGTCGGCGGCGCGCGCGGCAAGCCTGACGGCGTCGTCGAGCAGGATCTCGTGTGAGCCGACCTGGATGAGCAGCGGCGGCAGGCCGGTGAGATCGGCGAAGATCGGGCTGGCCAACGGCGTGGCGGCGTCGCGTTCGCCGAGGTAGTCGTGGGCGCGGGTGCGCAGGCCTTCGGCGGTGAGCGCGGGATCGACGTCGGCCTTGCTGGTCGCGCTGGCACCCGACACCGTCAGATCGGTCCACGGTGAGAAGACCACGGCCGAGGAGGGCTGCGGGAGGCCGGCGTCCTTGAGCGCGAGCAGGGTCGCGGTGACCAGGCCGCCGCCGGCGGACTCGCCGACGAACGCGATCCTGTCGCTGGGCAGGCCGTCGTCGAGCAGGGCTCGGTAGGCGGCCACGGCATCGTCGATGGCCGCGGGGAACGGGTGCTCGGGCGCGAGGCGGTAGTCGACCGAGACGGCCCGGGCCCCGACGCGCCGGGACACGTCCGCGGCCAGGCCGACGGAGTCGGCAGCCGAGCCGAGGGCGTAGGCGCCGCCGTGGAGGTAGAGCACGGCGACCGACGGGTCGATCCCCGGGGTCTCGACAATCATGACGGGCACGCCGCCGAGTTCGCCCCGCTTGGCCAAGACGTCCTCGGGCAGCGGCGCCGCGGAGATCATCTCGTGGAAGATCACGCGCTGCTCGGCGACGTCGCCGCCGAGGTCGAGCGGGGCGTGGCGCAGGAGTTCGTCGAGAGCTTGGCGCTGCTGCTGGGTCATGGTGGCCCTCTTCGAGCTGGTGGGGAACGGCTCAGGTCAGCGCGGCGGGCCCAGCACGATGTTGCCGTACTTGTCGGCGATCGCCGGGTCGGGCTTCACCTCGAAGCCGGGCGGGCGCGGGGTGGACTTGTCCCGCCCGGTCTCGCGGAACATGCCCTCGATGCCGGCCGGCGTGTTGATCATCAGCAGGTCGGCCTTCTTCGAGGTGATGCGGTAGCCGTGCGGGACCCGCTTGGGCAGGAACACCACACCGCCCTCGGCCAGCTCGTACTCCTGGTCGTCGCACCACACCAGGGCGGTGCCCTTGATCAGCAGGAAGATCTCGTCCTCGTGCAGGTGCTGGTGGTACGGCGGCGCCTCGCCCTCGCTGACGTCGAAGCGGCCCATCATGAGCTGGCCGCCGGTGGCCGCCGCGTCCAGCAGGATCGCCAACGTGCCGCCGTCGAGCCAGTCGAGTTGTTGCTGCTGCTCGGGTTGCGCGAGGTAGGCCATGCTCATTAACCGGACGATATCGTCCGATTGATCGGACTGTCAACGGACCGGCATCATCGACGCCGTGATCGAGCGACGCGACAACGACGGCGTCCGGCAACGGGAGCTGCGGCGGGACGCGGCGGACAACCGGGACCGGGTGCTGGCCGCCGCCGGCGCCGCGGTCCGCCGGGAGGGCACGGCGGTGCCGATGGCCACCATCGCGGCGGACGCCGGAGTCGGCATTGGCACCGTCTACCGCCACTTTCCGTCCCGCGAGGCGCTGCTCGGCGCGCTGACGCATCGATCGTTCCAACTCGTGCTGGACGCGGTCACCAGTGCCGCCGAGGCCGATCGGCCGGGAATCGAGGCCGTGCGCGGCTTTCTCGACCGGACCATCGAGCACGGGCCCGATCTCGTGCTGCCCCTGCACGGCGGGCCGCCGGTGCTGGACCCGGACACCGTCGCCCTCCAGGCCGAGGTGCACCGCCGGCTCGGCTCCCTGCTGCGCCGGGGCCAGTGTGACGGCACGATCCGGAGCGACGCGCGCACTGCCGATGTCGTGATCTTCGGCGCGCTGCTGGCCCAACAACTCCCCCACGTCCCCGACTGGCACCGCACCGCGCGCCGGCTCGTTGACATCTACCTGGCCGGTCTGGCACCGACAAACCCGGGCCGCTCCGACATGAGCCGCCCCGAGTTTGATGGAGACTGATGTGCCCTGAGTTTCGTGGAGCCGGCTCGCTGGACTTCACGAAACTCAGGGCACATCGCTCTGGTCGGCATCAGATGGTCGATCTTGTTGTCGCCCGGGTCGGATTTCGGTTCAGTTGTCACTTCTCGGCGTACTCGGTCACCGCGGCGGCTGGCGTCGTGTCAGGCGCACGGCTCCCAGGTCAGGGTCCCCGCGCGCCGGAGTGGCCGGCAGCCGGTCAGTGGCCGGCGAACTGCACGTTCGTGGCCTGGAGGACATCGGGCTTGACCGGCAGGGCGGCCACAACCAGGCGCTGGCCGTATATGTCGGTGAGGGCGATCGGCTTGCCACAACCGGCGCCGCTCTCGGACAGGAAGTAGTTGTAGTCGGCCCGGTGCAGCGGCTGCCACTGCCCGCCGACCTGGACCTCCATGCGGGCCACGGGATTGCGGTGGTCGATGACCTGGATCCCGCACCACCACTGGGTGGAACCGGTCTTGTAGCGAATCGAGATGTTCTTCGACAGGGCCGGGCTCACCAGCGTCCAGGTGATCGGAATCTCGCCCGCGACCGGCGGAGCCAGCCGGGCGAACGCCGCCGCGCTCAGGTCCAGCTGCCCGACCCGGCACGGCGCCGGGCAGAGGTTGGTGATCCGCACCGTCAGGCTGGCCCCGCCGGCCGCCTGAACCAGCACATAGGCGCCGCAGGCCTGGGAGCCCTCGAAGTCCGTCGAGTTCATCGCGGCGGTCAGCGGGTCGGGGCCGGGGTCGTACGAGCACGCGCCGCCGCCGTCGGAGTCGTAGAACGTCGCCACGCCGGTGTGGGGCACGCCGGGCTCGATCCTCCCGGCCGGTGACGCCCCGGCCGCGGCGGACGACGTCGTGCTCGAAGTCGTCGTCTTCGAGGCGGTGCTGGTGGTGGTGCTGGCCGGCGGCGTGGTCGAGGTGGACGTGGCCGAGGGCGGGGCTTTCGCCTCCACCACAGCGATCGGTTGACCCGCGATGGCCGTCCGGCCGCTCAGGGCGACCGCGCCCGCGGTTCCCGCGACCACAATCAGCAACGCGGCCACTCCGGCCACGGACCATCTTCTCGGCAACACGAACTCCTATGCGAAAAGAGAAAGGCGACGTCGACCGCGTGACCGCGCCAAACCGTCGGCGACCGGGCAAGCCTCGTATCCCCGAAGTGGGGAGGCGTCACCGGCGAGTGCAGGCCGGCCCCCGTTCATCGGCTTCTCATCCGGCCGGCCAGCGGGTTGTCGAAATTGTCGAAGATCGGTGCGGTTGAGACCTGCCAGCCTGGTTCACAACGTGACCACCACCCGCCGAACGTCCTTCTCCGGAAAAGATTCCTGCCGTGCGCGGAAGTGACCGAACAACGACCATGCCTCTGGTCCCCGCTGGAGCGTCGGCGCTCATGGAGCCACAGCGAGTTCGAAGGCCGTGGTCTGGCGGTAGACCTCGCCGGGGCGGAGCACGGTGCTCGGGAAATCCGGCCGGTTCGGGGAGTCTGGGAAGTGTTGCGGCTCAAGGGCGAAGCCGGCGCCGCGATGATAGGGCCGGCCGCTGGTGCCGATCAGCTCCGGCGTGAGGAAGTTGCCCGAATAGAACTGGAGGCCAGGCTCGGTCGTCCACATGGTCAGCTGTCGTCCGGTAACCGGGTCATGGGCCCGTGCGGCGAAGGACAGCGGGTCGGTGCGGTCGAGCACCCAGTTGTGGTCGTACCCCTGTCCGATCGCCAGTTGTGGATCCAGGGTGTCGATCCTGGCGCCGATCTCGGTCGCGCGGCGGAAGTCGAACGGCGTGCCGTCCACCGGCGCCGGCTCGCCGATGGGGATCAGGTTTTCATCGGTTGGACAGAATCGGCTCGCGTTGAGCACCAGCGACTGTCCGTAAACGTCGCCCGTGCCCTCGCCTGCGAGGTTCCAATACGTGTGATTGGTCAGGTTGAGCACCGTCGGCGCGGCCGCGGTGGCACGGTAGGTGATGCTCAGCCGGTCGCGCGCCTCCAGGCGATAGGTGACGTCGGTGGTCACCGTCGCGGGAAAGCCCTGGTCCCCGTCCGGGCTGACCAGCGTGAGCCGTACCCCGACGCTCACGGTGTCGCGGATCTCGGTCGCCGGCCACACTCGGGTGTCAAATCCCGCCGGACCGCCATGCAGGCTGTTCTTCCCGTTGTTGAGGGGAGTCCGGTAGACGACGCCGTCCAGGGTGAACCGGCCGCCGGCGATCCGGTTGGCGTACCTGCCGATCAGCGCCCCGAGGAAGACCCTGGCCGCGCCCGGCTCGTTGTTGGCGACATAGCCCTCGAGTCCGGCGAACCCAAGCACCACATTGCCCGGCAGCCCGTCGCGATCCGGCGCCTCCAGCGACTGGATCACCCCGCCGTAGTCGAGAACGCGCACGGTGAGCCCGCCGGGCCACGCCAGAACGTACCGATGGACGTCGGTGTCCCCGACCCGTCCGAAGAACTCCCGGCTGAGTTCGGGCGCCGTCGCCGTGAAGCGGGCCATCAGACGAACTCCTCGCTGGTTCGGTCCAGGGGCCGGCGAGTTCCTTCTGCCCGCTCCGACGCCGCCGGACAAGTTGTTAGCGCTAACACAACGCCGCCGCGTCGACAGTAAGATCCGCAACGGCCAGCGGTCAAGAGCACGCGAGATCTCCCCGTTCATTCGGCTACCGCCGCGCGGACCCTGCGGGGCTCGAAAAGTCGTCGCTACAGCTCAGGCCACGTATCGATCGTCGCTGACGACTCCGGCGAGGACTCGAGTCCGTAAGAGGCCGCAGGCCTTGACCTTCAGGCACGGCCCAGCGTTGCTGCTGCCCTGTAGCCGGGCGATGACTACGCAGGTGCCACCCGTCCCACGGATTGATGACGGCACCACTGCCGCTGCAGACCGTTTCCGCGCGCATCCGCTCATGCCGGGCGGAGGAAGTGGTTCCGCGACGGCCGTCAGGTGGCGCGCAACAGGCCGTTCTCCCAGGCCCATACGGCGATCTCGACGCGATTGCGCAGGCCCAGCTTGTGCTGGACGCCGGCGACGTGGCTCTTGACGGTGCTCAGCGAGATGAACAGCTCGGCGGCGATCTCCTGGTTGGTGCGGCCACGGGCGACGGCACGGGCGACCTCGGTCTCGCGGTCGGACAGGGCGCGGGGCGCGCCGCTGCGGGAGGTGGTGATGGCGGTGAGATGGCGCAGCAGGCGGACGGTGATCGAAGGCGAGACGAGGGCGTCGCCGGCATGGGCGGCGCGCACGGCTTCGACCAGCAGGGCGGGACCGGCGTCCTTGAGGACGAAGCCGGCGGCACCGCCGTGTAGGGCGCCGTAGACGTACTCGTCCAGGTCGAAGGTGGTGACCACGACCACCCGCAACGGATCCACGACGCCCGGACCGGCCAGGGCGCGGGTCACCTGGATGCCGTCGACGCGAGGCATGCGGATGTCGACCAGGCACACGTCGGGGCGCAGGCGTCGGGCCAGGGCGACAGCTTCGAGGCCGTCGGCGGCCTCGCCGATCACGGTGATGTCGGGCTGGTCCTCCAGGATCAGCCGCAACCCGCGGCGGATCATCGCCTGGTCGTCGGCCAGCAGCACGGTGATGCCCATCAGCGTCGGCCCGCCGGAACGGGCAGCCGGGCGACCACGGACCAGCCGCGTTCTGGACCCGGACCGGCGGTGAGCGTGCCGCCGAGGGCTTCGACGCGTTCGCGGAGTCCGATCAGTCCGTAGCCGCCGCGGTGTCGCATGGCCGGCGCCGGGGCGTCGTCGGCGACCTCGACGGCGACATGCCCCGGTTCCTGGCTCACCTGCACGGTGGCGCGACCGGCGTTCGGGGCGTGCCGGACGACGTTGGTCAACGCCTCCCGCACGACCCGGTGGACGGTGCTGGTGATCTCGTACGGCCACTCCGACTGGTCTACGGGCAGCTGCAGGCTCACGGCGGGCCCGTGCCGGGCGAAGCGGCCCACGAGATCGGCAAGGTGCTCGGTCCCGGCCGGCGCGGCGTCGTCGGCCTGACGCAGCAGACCCACGACCCGGCGCATCGCGATCAGCGCCTCGGAGCTGGCCGTCTCGATGTCGGCCAACGCCTCGTCGAGCTGCTCCGGATGCCTGCGGCGGGCGATCCTGGCGGCCTGCGCCTGCACGACAACGCCGGTGATGTGGTGGGCGACGACATCGTGCAGTTCCCGCGCCAACTCCAGACGTTCGTCGCGGCGAACCTGGTCGATCACGGCCAGCCGGCGGATCCGGCGCAGCCTCAGCGCGAGGCCCGTGGCGACGGCCAGCAGCCAGCCCAGCCCATTGGCCAGGACCACACCCGAGTGCAGGGGCGAACCATGCGCGGTGAGCAGACTGCCCGCGGCCACCGCGAGACCGCCGACCGCGACGCCGGTCACCGGTAGCGGCGGCAGCGTCCGGACCGCGGCGGCCACCAACACCGAAAGCGCCAGGGCCATGGCGGGCCCTGGTTCTCCCGGCCAGCCGGTGAATCCCGCGACGGCAACGGCAACCGCGGCCACGGCCAGCGCCGCGACCGCCGGACGGGCCGGCTCACGCCGTCCCAACAATGCGATGCCGCACACCACGGCCCCAACGGCCAGGTCGAACTGCCAGTAACCCGCGCCCCAACTCGTCGCGATGCGCACAGCCTCAAAGCCGAGCGCGGCAGTGAACACCACCCCGAACACGACATCTGCAGCGGTCCTCGCCAGCCGCCCCCACACGTTCACGCGGCCAGGCTACGGAGTCGTGCCCGGGGCGGAGCACTGGCCGAAAGTACGAACGCGGGCCCGTCAATCGTGCTTTGCCCTGATGTCGACGGTCGGTCCGGCTGGCCAGGATCAACGGCCATGTCCACCCAAGATGCTCCGGTCGACCGCGGTCGAATCGTGGCCCTCGACGTCGTCCGCGGGTTCGCACTGTGCGGGATCCTGCTTGCCAATGTGCAGCCGATAGCCGCCGAGGGAGGGTTCGCCGCCACCTCGGGACCGGTGGTGGATCCCGCCGGGTTCGGGCTGTTCGTGGAACAGCGCTTCATGCCGATCTTCTCGCTGCTGTTCGGTGTCGGCTTCTCGCTCCTGCTGCGCGCCGCCGCCGGCCGCACCCCCAGCCCTCGACTGCTTCTGCTGCGCCGGTTGCTGGCGTTGCTAGTCGTCGGTGTGGCGCACTTCGTGTTCCTGTGGCACGGCGACATCCTGTCTACCTACGCCGTCATGGGCTTGCTCGTGCTGCTGCCTTCCACCTGGCTGCCTCGCGCCGCCGTCGCCCCGCTCGGCGCCACCTTCCTCGCCACATCACTGCTCACCGGCGACGGCCGCTTCACCTACGTCGCCGGCCTGTTCCTGCTCGGCTCCGCCCTGGTCCGGTACGACGTCATCGACCACTCCGTCCGGGGTGTGCGCCTGGCGGCCCCGGTGCTGGCCGTCGCGGCCGTGCCGGCCCTGTGGTGGCAGTCCGGTCTCTCGTCCACCGACCGCCACTTCCCGCTGGCCCTGGCCCTGGCCGGCCTCCTGCTGGCCGGGTTCTACATCTGCTTGATGCTTCTCCTGCTCCGCACCCGCTTTGGGCCCGTGCTCGTGACCGTGTTCGCGCCGCTCGGCCGAATGGCCCTGACCAACTACCTCACCGCCACCGTCTTGGTGCTCGTCATCGGCCGCCTGATCGGCGGCCACCCCGAGGCCTGGACCGCCGGCGCCGTCGTGGGCATCGCCGGCGGCATCCTCGCCATCCAGTGGCTCTGGTCAACCCTGTGGCTGCGCCGCTGCCACTACGGACCCGTGGAGTGGCTCTGGCGCTGGGCAACGTGGCTGCGCCGCCCACCCCTGCGTCGCCGTCGCACCGGGTCCGCATTCGTGGGGGTGCGCGGTGGCGCCAAGAATGCGGATGCGCCGGCCAGTGTGCCGGGTGGGTGCAGGGGTGCTCGCCGAAATCGACCATCGTGAAGCCGGCATCGCCGGTGAACAGGAACACCTGTTGGAGATCGGTGCGGTGCACTGCGGCCACCGACTCGGGCGACAATCTGGCGCGCAGAGTGCGGAAAACGACCACCTCGAGTCCGAGGTGAGGCCTTTCGGAGTTGCTGAAGCCGGATTGGACGACCGGATCCCGCGGCGTGACGTGTCCACTTTTGACCACCACGATTCCTGAATCTACCTCGTACCGCCGCCCTTGCCCGGGCAGATTGGTCACGGCGGGTGAACGGGCCCGCGGACCAGACGAGGGAGACCGACGGTGGACAACAAAGAACTGGTGCTCAAGGCCGCGGGCGAGCTGTTCGGCGAGCGGGACACGACGGCGGTCGACCGGTGGGTCGCGCCCGGCTACCGGCAGCACAGCTCGTTGGCCGCGGATGGCCCAGAGGCGCTGCGCGACTTGGTGGCCGGGCTGCCCGACGGCTTCCGCTACGAGCTCGCCCGGGTGATCGCCGACGGCGACCTCGTCGCCCTGCACGGCATCTACCACGGCTTCGGCCCCGAGCCTCTGGTCGCGTTCGACCTGTTCCGAGTGGAGAACGGCAAGCTCGCCGAGCACTGGGACGCGCTGACGCCGGTGGTCGGCAAGACCGCCAGCGGTCGGTCGCAGACCGACGGCGCCGCCGCGCCCGCCGCGTTGGCGGACACCGAGGGGAGCCGCGCGGTTGTCGCCGAGTTCGCGCAGCGCGTGCTCATCGACGCCGATTACTCCGTGCTCACCGACTACATCTCGACCGAGACCTACCTCCAGCACAACCCCGAGGCGGCCGACGGCCTGGACGGTTTCGGCGCCGCCGCCGCGCGCTGGGCGGCTGATGGCAAGAACCTGGCCTACAAGACCGTGCACCGGGTCGTGGCCGAAGGCGATCTCGTGCTGCTCCAGTCGGAGGGCGAGTTCGGCCAGGCGGTCGCCTACTGGGACCTGTTCCGGGTCGACGGCGGCAAGATCGTCGAGCACTGGGACGTCATCGCGCCGGTCCCGGCGGAGCTGCCGCACCGCAACGGCCTGTTCTGAGCCGGCGGGCGAAACGACTGGCACGAAAGCGAACCATCATGGTCATCGAGCGAGGGGCCGTCATCGGCGGGCAGAGCGTTTCCGCCGCGGGCCGGCGCACCACCGAGAACGTCAATCCCCACCCGGGCAGGCCGGCCAGCGACCTCCGCGTCAGCTTGCCCCTGGGCGCGTACCGCGAAGCCATCCTCCTCGACCGGCCGTTTCAGCCCACGGCCCCGCCCGCCTCGCCGGAGCTGCTCGACGGCATCGCGGAAGCCGCGGTGCGGGCGCTCGGCCATGGGGCGAGCACGTGGCGGAACACGGGGCTCACGCCCCGCCAGGTGTTGCGCGCGGTGCTCACGGTCCGGATGCCGGAGCCGTTGGAGCCGCACGTCGCATTGCTACTGGACGCGTTGCTGGGCGGGGAACGCGCACTGCGCATGGCAGCGGACGCGCTGGCCGTGCCCACGGTGGCGGAGATCTGGCCGGCGACCCGATATCCGGCCGCCGATCTGACGGCGCTGTGGCGTGGCGACATCACGATGCTGCGGGCCGACGCGGTCGTCAACGCCGCCAACCGTGCACTGCTCGGTTGCTTCCGGCCGATGCACAACTGCGTGGACAACGCTGTCCACGCCGCCGCCGGGCCGTGGCTGCGCGAGGACTGCCACACGATTGCGACTGCGCAAGGGGCGCCGGAGGCGACCGGCGCCGCGAAGATCACCCGCGGGTACCATCTGCCCGCCCGCTACGTGGTGCACACGGTGGGGCCGATCGTCGACGGCCCGCTCGAGCCGTGGCACGAACAGGCACTGACCCGGTCGTACCGAGCCTGCCTCGATTTGGCCGCGGAGGTCGAGGACATCCGCACGGTCGCGTTCTGCGGCATCAGCACCGGCGTGTTCGGCTTCCCGAAGGCTCGTGCCGCCCGGATCGCCCTCGACGCCGTCGCCGACTGGCTCGGCACGCGTCCCACCCGGTTCGACCGCGTCGTTTTCACCACTTTCGCCTCGGACGACGACGCCGCATACCAGGAGCACCTAGCCACATGGACGATCTGACCCGCACGCTGTCCCGCTGGTTCGACGAGGCCGACCACGTGCTGGTGGCGGCGGGCGCAGGCCTCTCGGCCGCCGCAGGTTACGACTACGCCGACACCGGCCGGTTCGCCGAGCTGTTTCCGGTCCTGCGCCGGCTCGGACTGCGTGCCCGCTACCAGCTGATCGGCCTGCCGCTGCCGCCGCACCTGCTGTGGGGCTACTGGGCGGTGCACGTCGACGACATCCGCTTCGGCCCGGGGACCGCCACGGTGTACGAACAGCTGCGCGAGCTGGTCGGCGAGCGGGACCACTTCGTCTGGACGTCCAATGTGGACGGACTGTTTGACCGCAACGGCTTCGCACCGGAGCGGGTCTGGACCCCGCAGGGCGACTACGCCCGCTACCAGTGCGAACTCCCGTGCAGCGGCGAGACCTGGCCGAGCCGGCCGATCATCGAGGCCGCGTTGGCCGCCTACGACCCGGCCACCGGCGCGGTCGCCGACGACGCCATTCCGGCCTGCCCGAACTGCGGCGGAGCCGTCTTCCTCAATGTCCACAAGGGACCCGAGTTCATCGGCGAACCGTACGACGCCACCGGACGAGAGCTCGCCGGCTGGTGGCGAGGCCTGCCCGCCGGCGCGCGCCCGCTGGTGGTCGAGATCGGCGCCGGACTCAGCACCCCGTCGGTGGTTCGCTGGCCGGTCGAGGCGGCGACCCGGCTCGTGCCGGGAGCTCGGCTGGTCCGGATCAACACCGCACACCCCGAGGTGCCGCCGGACCTGGAAGGCCGCGCCCTCGCCGTGCCGAGGGAGGCCACCGGGTTGCTGGCGGATCTCGCCAGCACCTACCGAAAGGCGAGGACATGAAGATCACCGCCGCGGTGGTGGACGAACTGCACGGCTCGTTCGGCCTGCGTGATGTGCTGCTCGACGAACCCCGGCCGGGCGAGGTGCTGGTCCGGGTCGCCGCGACCGGGATCTGCCACACCGACTCGATCACCCGCCACGGCGATCTGCCGTTCCCGCTGCCCGGCGTGCTCGGGCACGAGGGTGCCGGCGTGGTGGAAGCGCTCGGGCCCGGCGTCGACCACGTCCAGGTGGGCGACCACGTGGTGCTGGGCTGGCCGTGGTGCGGGGCCTGCCGCAACTGCCTCGACGGTCAGCCGCGCTACTGCCTGCGGCTGACGGACCTGCTGGTCGGCGGTCGCCGTCCAGACGGGTCGACCGCGCTGCGCGACCTCGACGGGACGCCGTTGTCGAGCCACTTCTTCGGCCAGTCCTCGTTTGCCACCCGGGCGGTTGTGCCGGCCCGCGGGCTGGTCCCAGTTGCCCCGGACCTCCCGCTCGACCTGCTCGGGCCGCTCGCCTGCGGGCTGTCGACCGGCGCGGGCGCGGTGCTCAACGTGCTGCGTCCGCACGCCGGCTCCGCGCTTGTCGTCTACGGCGCGGGCTCGGTCGGGCTCGCCGCGATCATGGCGGCCCGCAACACCGGCGCCACGCGGGTCATCGCCGTCGACCGGCACGCCTCGCGGCTTTCGCTGGCCAGCCGGTTCGGCGCCACCGACACGATCGAGGCCACCGGCACCGACCCTGTCGCCGCGGTGCACGAGATCTGCGGCGGGCCGGCCGACTTCAGCCTGGAGTGCACCGGCGTCGTCGCCGTCTGCCGCCAGGCCGCGGACTCGGTCGGCATGCGCGGGGTCTGTGCGCTCGTCGGCGGCGCGCCGGCCGGCGCCACGATCGAGCTGGACCACCTGAGCACCTTGTGGGGCAAGCGGATCATTGGCATCCTCGGTGGCGAGGGGCGGAGCATCCCGCTGATCACCACCTTGATCGAGCTGCACCGCCAGGGCCGCTTCCCGTTCGACGAGCTGGTCACCCATTTTCCGTTCGAGCGCATTGAAGAGGCATTCGCCGCCGCGCACTCCGGCGCGGTGCTCAAACCGGTGCTGCGCATGTCATGAGCCCGGCACCGAGCGGGCGGCAGCGGTCGGTCGTCGCTCACAGCCGGGATGGGACCGTCTTCAGGCGCGGGTATACCCGGCGGGCATTGTGCTCGTAGACCTTGGCACGGTCCACTTCGGACAGACCGGCCGCGTCCACGTACCGACGGGTGTCGTCGAAGTGGTGGCCGGTCCGACTGTCCACGCCGCGGACCGCGCCGAGCGTCTCCGAGCCGAACAGCACGGCGTCCGCGCCGATCACCTCGAACAGCAGATCGATGCCAGGCTGGTGGTAGACGCAGGTGTCGAAGGACACGTTCGCCAGCACGTGCTCGGCCGGCTCCGGCCGGGCCAGCATGTCCGCGAGCCCGCGGTAGCGGCCCCAGTGGTACGGGACCGCGCCGCCGCCGTGCGGGATCACCAGCCGTAGCTCGGGCAGGTCGGCGAACAGGTCGCCCTGCAGCAGCTGCATGAACGCGGTCGTGTCGGCGTTGAGGTAGTGCGCGCCGGTGGCGTGGAAGACGGGGTTCGCGGACGCGGACACGTGCACCATCGCCGGCACGTCCAGCTCGATCATCGCCTCGTAGAACGGATACCAGCCGCAGTCGGTCAGCGGCGGCGCGGTCCAGTACCCGCCACTGGGGTCGGGATTCACGTTGCAGCCGACAAAGCCCAGTTCCTCGACGCAGCGGCGGAGCTCGCCGATGGACCGTTCGATCGGCACACCCGGCGACTGCGGCATCTGGCCGACGCCCGCGAACCGGCCCGGGTGGAGCGTGACCACGCGGTGCACGAGGTCGTTGCACGCGCGAGCCCAGGCGGCGCTGGTCGATTCGTCGCCGAGGTGGTGGGCCATGGCGGAGGCGCGCGGCGAGAAGATGGTCAGGTCGATGCCGCGCTCGTCCATGACCCGCAACTGGCCCTGCACCGACTCGCGGATCTCGTCGTCCGTGATGGTCGGGTACTTCCGTGCGTCGCCGGCGAGTTGGTGCTCCCGCCAGGCCGTATGCGCGGCCGGCGCGGTCGTGTAATGGCCATGGCAGTCGATGATCACGGGGACAGCTCCTCCAGTGCGCGGTTGCGGGTACGCGGCGTGAACTGGGCCAACACCGCGGCGACCACCAGGAAGCTCGACACCAGCAGCAGCGCCGGCAGCGGTGCGAGCAACGGCACCAACGGGGCGATCACCAGCACGCCCATCGCCCCGCCGAGTACGCCGATGCCGTCCACCAGGCCGAAGCCGGCGGACCGGACCCGGGTCGGAAAACTCTCCGCGGACAGCGCGAACGTCGGCGGCACCCACACGTTGAAGCCGAAGAACACGAGGAACGAGCCGGCCAGCGCCCAGCCGATGTCGGCGCCGAGCAATGCGATGATCACGGCGCCCAGCACGGTCATCGCCGCGCCCACGGGCAGCCAGTAGCGGCGCTCCAGCACCTCGGAGTACCGGGCCGAGAACAGGCCCTGCACGAAGAACCCGACGCCGCCGGCGGCGGAGATCATGCCGGCCACCGGCGGCGTGAAATGCAGACTGGTCAGCACGACCGTGGAGCCGGTCGAGTAGGAGAAGACCGTCGCGTAGCCGGTGAACCACATCGCGACCAGCAGCAGCGCCCGGTTTCGGTAGCGGCGGTCCACGAACAGCTCGCGGTAGGCGTGCCGCGCGTGCTCGGCGGGCGGCGGCACCGTCGACGTATCGGGCTCGGACAGCGGGCCCTTCGCCCTGGTCTCCAGCCTCGCGACGACCGCTGCCGCGTCGTCGATCCGGCGATGTTCGACCAGCCAGCGCGGGGATTCGGGCAGTCTTGACGCGGCGGCTACGGCGAGCGCGCCCAGAATGACCGCCACCCAATGGATCCAGCGCCAGCCGCTGGCCAGTCCGAACGCGACCGGCATGCCCTCGGGGAACGGCGCGGCCTCCGTGGTGAGCACCAGCCCGAGTCCGATGCCCACCATCGCGCCCAGCGTGCACAGCACGAAAGTCGTTGCGGTGTACCGGGCTCGGGCACCGTGCGGGGCGAGTTCGCCGATGTAGGTGTTGCCGACGGCGAGTACGGCACCCATCGCGATGCCGGTGATGGCACGGCCGATGGTGAACGTGCCGTAGTCGCCGGCGACCGCGGCGATCAGCGAGCCCAGCGCGGCAAAACCCACCGAGCCCGCGAGCACCGGCCGGCGGCCGAGGCGGTCGGACAGCGGGGCGATCAGCAGGCATCCGACGACGTAGCCGGCGAGGTAGGCGCAGACCGGCAGCGGCAGCCAGGACTGCGCGACGGCCGGGGTGCAGGCCGGCACGATCTGGCCGCACGTCTGGAGAAACGAGACGTTGATGTCGAAGTTGCAGTAGAAGATCACGAACATCGCGAAGCCGACGATGCCGGTGGCGGCGTGGCTGACGGCCTGTCGCGGCAGCCGGTCCAGCCTGGCCAGCACGGCGGCCCGGTCCCGCGTCGGCACTTGCGCGCTGCTGGACATGAACCCTCCCTCGGGTCGATGGCCACGAACCGTAGCTCTGTCGACGTGATCGTCACAAGAGTTGTCGACAGGATTGTTGACAATCTTGTGTGAGATGCTTAGCGTCCGTTGTCGAGGAAGGGAGCACCCATGTCCAGCGCGCCTCAGGAGGGCGAGGCAGGCAGGCAGGCCACGGTGGCGGCGCTGCGCGCGGCCCTGCTGGCCGGGGACGTCGTGCCGGGCCAGCGCCTGGTCGAGGCGGAGCTGGCCGACACGTTCGGGGTGACCCGGGCCAGCGTGCGCGCGGCGTTGATCGACCTCACCGCCGAGGGGCTGGTCGAGCGCATCCCGAATCGGGGGGCCAGGGTCCGAGTCGTCACCGTCGACGAGGCCGTGGCGATCACCGAGTGCCGCATGGTGCTGGAGGGGTTGTGCGCGGCCAAGGCCGCGGTGAAGGCCACCGACGATCAGATCGACGCGCTGGCGCGGGTCGGCGAGCGGATGCGGGCGGCGGTGGCGGACGGGGAGCCGATGAAGTACTCGGCGCTGAACCGGGAACTGCACCGGCTGGTCCGCGAGATCGCCGACCAGCCGGTGGCGAGTGAGCTGCTGGAGCGGCTGCACGGCCAGATCGTGCGGCACCAGTTCCGGCTGGCCATGCGGGACGGCCGCACGCACGTGTCGCTGCCGGAGCATCTGGCGATCATCGACGCGATCGCCCGCCACGATCCGAACGCCGCCGAGCAGGCGGCTCGCGACCATCTGCGGAGCGTGATCACCGCGCTCAGGGAGACGGAGTAGGCATGGACACGGTTGTGGTGACGGACGTCCCGCGCGCGCCGCTGGCCTCGATCGACCGGCTGGCCGGATACGGGGTGGCAACGGTGCACGAGGCGTTGGGGCGCATCGGTTATGTCGGCACCGGGCACCGGCCGACGCACCTGGGCAGCCGGATCGGCGGCTCGGCCGTCACGGTGTTGTGCTGGCCCGGCGACAACCTGATGATCCACGCCGCGGTCGAGCAGTGCCAGGCCGGCGACGTCCTGGTCGTCACCACCACCTCTCCCTGCACGGACGGCATGTTCGGCGAGCTGCTCGGGACCTCATTGCAGGAACGGGGAGTTCGCGGGCTGGTCATCGACGCCGGGGTGCGGGACGTGGCCGAGTTGCACCACCTCGGATTTCCGGTGTGGTCCAAGGCGATCAGCGCGCAGGGCACCGTCAAGTCGACCGCCGGCGCGGTGAACGTGCCGATTGTCGTGGGCGGGCAGGCGATCCGGCCCGGCGACGTGATCCTCGCCGATGACGACGGCGTGCTCTGCGTTGCCCAGGGCGCGGTGCCGCGGGCGATCGAGCTTGCCCAGGCTCGGGTGGAGAAGGAAGAGGCGGCGCGAGAGGCGTTCCGCGCCGGGCAACTCGGCCTCGACCGGTACGGATTGCGGGACAAGCTGGCGGAATTGGGCGTGCGATACGCGACCGCCGCGGAGTACGGGGCCCGATGATGACCGGCGTGCCGTGCGTGCTGATGCGGGGCGGCACCTCCAAGGGCGCCTACTTCCTCGCCGCGGACCTGCCGTCGGATCCGGCCGCCCGGGACGACCTGCTGATCCGGATCATGGGTAGCGGGGATCCGCGTCAGATCGACGGCATCGGCGGCGCGAACCCGTTGACCAGCAAGGTCGCCGTCGTGTCGCCGAGCTCCAACCCGGACGTCGACGTCGACTATCTGTTCCTGCAACTGGGCGTGGAGGAGGCGACCGTCTCCGACCGGCAGAACTGCGGGAATCTCCTGGCGGGCGTCGGCCCGTTCGCCGTGGAGCGCGGGCTGGCGCCGGCGGGCCGCCCGGTGCGGATCCGGATGGTCAACTCCGACAGCGTTGCCACGGCCCGGTTTCCCACCGAGGGCGTCGCCATCTCCGGCGTTCCCGGCACCGCACCCGGCGTGGTGTTGGACTTCGAGGACACCGAGGGTGCGAACGGCGTGCTGCCGACGGGCAATCTCGTCGACGTGATCGGCGGCGTGCCGGTGACCTGCGTCGACAACGGCATGCCGGTTGTCGTCGCCCGGGCCGCGAGTCTCGGTATCACCGGCTACGAGCCGGTCGCCGAGTTGGCCGAAGATGTTTCCCTGCGCGATCGTGTGCAAGAACTCCGCTTGTCCGCGGCCAAGCTGATGGGGCTCGACAACACTACTTCGGTGCCCAAGACCACGGTGGTGGCCCCGGCGGTCGACGGCGGCTCGATCTGCACCCGCACGTTCATTCCCTTGAAGCTGCACACATCCATCGGCGTGCTCGGCGCGGTCAGCGTCGCCACCGCGCTGATGATGGACGGCGCCGTCGGCAACGAGCTGTTCAGTGGATCGTCCAGAGTGGACGTCGAGCATCCGACCGGCCATCTCCAGGTGGAGGTCGAGCTGGACTCCGACGGCCGCGTCCGGCGCAGCGGGGTCGTGCGCACGGCCCGGAAGCTGTTCGACGGCAAGGTTTTCCCCCGCTGACAAGGAGATCGCATGGCTCCCCGGCACGACGTCGCGCACCTCGGACACGTCGAGCTGCTCACCCCGGAACCCGAGCGCAGCCTGTGGTTCTTCACCGAGCTGATGGGGCTCACCGAAAACGGCCGCGACGGTGATTCGGTGTTCCTGCGCACGTGGGACGACTACGAGCAGTACAGCCTCGTGCTCACCGCCAACGACACGTCCGGAATACGCCGCACCGCCCTGCGTGCATCCAGCCGGGAGGCGCTGGACCGGTTGGTGTCCTTGAATTCCGGTGGCCGTTGGTTGGCGGCGGGGGCCGGCATCGGTCCCAGCTACCTGTGCACCGATCCTGACGGGCACGAGATCCAGCTCTACTGGGAGACCACGTGGTTCGAGGCGCCGCCGGAGTCGCGGCCGTCGTTGAAGAACCAGCCGCAGGCGTATCCGGGGCGTGGTGTCTCCGTTCGCCGGCTCGACCACGTCAACTTCCTGGCCGTCGACGTGCCGGCCAATGGACGCTTCGTGTCGGACGGCCTCGGCGGCGAGGTCACCGAGCAGATCGTGCAGGACGACGGATCCGTTGCCGCGCAATGGCTCCACTTTGGCAACAAGTCGTACGACATCGTCTACACCAATGACTGGACCGGCAGTACCGGCCGACTGCACCACATCGCGTTCGCCACGGACACCCGCGAGGACATCCTCCGCGGCGCCGACATCTTCCTCGACAACGGCGTGTTCATCGAGACCGGCCCGCACAAACACGCCATCCAGCAGACGTTTTTCCTGTACGTCTACGAGCCCGGCGGCAACCGCATCGAGCTGTGCAACCCGTTGACCCGGCTCGTGTTGGCCCCCGACTGGCGGCCGATCAGCTGGACCCAGGACGAACGCGCCAAGGGCCAGGCATGGGGATTGAAGACCATCGAGTCGTTCCACACCCACGGCACTCCCCCGGTACCGTCCTAGTAGCACATCGTTGAGTCGGGTGAACCCGCTTATGTTGCAGCAAGTCCGCGCCGTTGATCACCGCGTGAAGCTTGATCATGTCGACCGCCCACGTGACGAGCTGGAGTCGTTCGCAGCGAGATGTCTGTCTTGTCGCAGCGCAAGGACCAGCGACGATGGGGCGCGAGTTACCTGCGGAGCCTGATGGTGGACGGTGACCTGGACGATGCCACCGGCCAGGTGCGCCTGGTCGCAGGTGACGGCGTTGCCCGAGTAAACGATCGCCCGATCGTCTCCCGACGGTGGCGGGGTGTCCGTCGCCGCGGCCGCCACACCCGACGCCATGATGCCGCGAGATCATGCGCTGTGCGCTCCCGAATGGACAGTGTCGTTAGCTCTTTGTTAGTTACCGCGGGCGACTGGCCAAATGCGGCGCGCGCGTCGACGTCGCCGAGGCGGCCGGCCACGGAGGGGTTCCCTAACGGCACGGGCTGGACCATGATGTCGCGGTCGTCGACATGTCGCAGAATGGTGGTGAGGGCACTGGTGTCGGTCCGCCCAGGAGACAACGGGCCGGGCACGCCGGACGACCCGTCGGCGGCGTTGCGGGCTGCGCAGGAGGACGGCGACGAGGATGCGTTTCGGGTGCTGTATCGCGCCGTCCAGCCCAATCTGCTGCGCTACCTGAGTGTTCTGGTCGGCGACGACGCCGAGGACGTCGCGTCGGAGGCGTGGCTGCACATCGCGCGGGACCTGGCGACGTTCCGCGGTGATCTGGACGGATTTCGCGGCTGGGCGGCGACCATCGCCCGCAACCGCGCCCTGGACCACCTTCGCCACCAGCGAAGACGTCCGGTCAGTTCGGAGCAGGACGAGCAGTTGGCCGAGGTGCCCGCCCGCGAGGACACCGCCGAATCCGCGGTGAACGCGATCGGGACCGACGAGGCGCTGGCGTTGATCGCGACACTGCCCCGTGACCAGGCCGAAGCGGTCCTGCTCCGGGTAGTCATGGGGCTGGACGCCGCAGCAGCAGCCCGGGTGCTCGGCAAGCGCGCCGGCGCCGTGCGCACCGCGGCCCACCGCGGGCTGCGCAAGCTCGCCGACCTCGTCGACACCGAGCCGGAAATCCGCAGGTCAACGAGTGGTGACACAAACGAGGCCGCCGACGCTGAAGGAGGTGAGATGAGCACACACCGCCGCCACCTCGACCGGCGCACCGCCGAGCAGATGTTGAACGGTGCCCTGGTCACAAGTGGCGATCCGCTGACCGACCTGCTCGCCCACGCGGCCGCCCCGGCCCGTGACGGCGAGCTGGCCGGTGAGCACGCAGCGGTCATGGCGTTCCGTGCCGCCCGTCTCGAAACTGCCCTTGTGCCCCGGCGACCGTCGATGCTCAAAGCCTTGCTGGCCAAGCTGATCACCGCCAAGATCGCGGCCGTCGCCGCCGCCTTGACCGTGGTAGCCGGCGGCGTCGTGGCCGCCGCCGCAACCGGCTACCTACCCTCACCGCTGGGTGGGGATTCCACCGTCGCGCCCGTCCGTTCCAGCGCTCCCACCAGCTCGGCTCGACCGTCCTCAGCCGACGCCGGTGACCGTGACAATCACGACGCCCCAGGGTCTTCTGGCTCCCCGTCGCCATACCCGTCCCTGACCGGTCTGTGCGACGCCTACACCGCCGGCGCGGGCTCAGAGCACGGCAAAGCCTTGGACAGCCCGGCATTCGGTGCGCTGATCACGGCTGCCGGGGGCAAGGACAAGGTCGACGGGTACTGCGCCACACTGCTCCCCCACCGGCCGGGGCAAGGCGGCGTCACCGTCACGACCGCTCGGCCGCCCGGTGCCGACGAGGGCCATGGGCACAGCGGCAATGGTTCGCCGACAAGCCATCCCGGCCCGAACACCAACCACCGTTCGGGGCCACCGACCACGCATCCCAGCCACTGATCACCGGACTGCGGCGCCTGGGCCTCCCACCCGGCGCCGCTCCTGGAAGGGCGGTGGTGCCTCCGCCGGCACCACCGCCCTTCCGCGTGCAGTGGTCAACATTTCAACCAGGACAAGTGGAATCGTGCGCTCACGCTGGCGTCGGTGGAGTCCATGCTCATGAAACTCGCGGCGGATGTGCCGTTGAGCTGAAGATCGGCGGTGATGGTGAGCGGACGTCTGTCGTTGCACGGACCGTGCACGACCGATCCCGCGTCCGGCTGGTCGCTGACCTGCCAGTCGTCGTCCATCGGGCCGGCGAACGTCTGCGAGCTGCGCCTCGTTGGTAGGCCGGTGAAGTGATAGGTCGCCGCCTCCACACCGCGAGCGCCCGGGTCCAGGTGGGCGAAGCCGCGGTAGTCCGTCTCGTCGACACCGTAGGTGACACCGTCTGGGTGGTTCACCCGCAGCGTCAACGTGCAATCCTTGTGCGCCGCCTGTCCGTGCCCCTGCACGACGAAGTTGCTGTAGGTCACGGTGAACGCGGTGTTGTCGGGCGAGATCGCCACTGCCGTGGTGGTCGCGAGGCACCCCGATCCGCTGACGGTGAGCAGGTCGATCGTGACCGACTGCGGCGGCGTGATGGCCGTGGACAAGGAGAACACAGCCGCCACCAGCACACTCCGCATGACTTTCCTCCCAGGCGGTGCACCCGTGAACGCGTCGGCGGACACTATCGCCGGAGTCGAGGACCGGTACACCGCCGACTGGCAGAAGCCGTCACCGCGCCTGGCCGGCGGGGATATCCGAGGTGCCGGCCGCGGGCACCGAGATCCCGGTGCGCGTCAGCTTGTGCCACGGCAACCGCGCGCCGGCCACTGCCGTCATCACCGACTGCACCACCGGGTACATCAACTGCCGGTACACGAACTGCTGCAACGGCAGCGCCAGCAGCGATTTCGCCCGGGACACGGTGAGATTCCCTTGCTGTGCCGACTTTCCGAGTCGACCGTTCGGTGCGCGGCTGAGCGCCCCGGGCGCGGGCGGGACGGGCGGCGGAGTGCTGGGGGTCAGACCGCCGCCCGTCCCCGAGCGGCGGCCTGAGGCAATGGAAATCGGGCCGCCGCCGGCTGGCGGGTTGTGGTGTTCGTGTGGGCTGGGTCGTACGGCTGGGGTTGTGGTCGTGCGCGTGCTGGGTCGGCGGGACGGTGGGTTGCCCGGGTCCTCGTGGTGGACCGGGAGCAGGTCGTTCGGCGCACGACCGCCACCGGCCGGGGGGGGGCGGGGGGGCCGGCGCCCCCGCGCCCCCGCGGGAGAGGGGGGGACCGGCGCCGGGGGGGAGAGAGAGAGGGAGGAAAACCGCGGGGGGTTGCGGGGGTCTGGGTGGTGCCGGGGGAGCGGGTCTGGGGCCCCCCGCCCCCCCCGGGCGGGGGTGCGCGGGGTCAGCCCCCCGGCGCCACGCCGGTCGAAGAGTCGACGACGCGCTCCTGTCTCATCTCCTTCAGCGTCGAAACCGTCGTTTGTGTCACTCCACCCACTAACCTGCGGTTTTCCGAACCTGTGCGTGCCGAGAACCACGTCCACGCAAGTCGACAAGCATCGGCGTGTGACCGGTCGTCATCGGCATGATCGCGGCTCGTGCTGGTTGACCCGCGGCCCGTCCGCGCCGAACTCGCCGCTGATCAGCACCACTCGCCGCGACACCATCAGGCCGCCTCTCGCTGTGCACCCGAGTTCACAGTGACGTGGAGCTGAGTGGTGGCGGCCCGACCATCGCGGCCGCGCTGAGATGGTGCAACTGGAGTCCGAGCCGCAGTTCCAGGTCGTTCTGGTGGCGCCAGTCGGGGCCGAGGACGTCGCCGGCCCGGTCCAGTCGCTTCAGCAACGTGTTGACATGCACGTGCAATGCGCGGGCGGTCGCCGCGACGTTGGTGTGGTGGACGTAGTAGGCACTGAGGGTGCCGACCAGATCGGTGCCGCGTCGCCGGTCGTGGTCGAGGAGCGCACCGATGGAGTCGGAGATGAAACGGCCGAGTTCGTGGACGCGCTCGGTGTCGAAGACCATGGCGTAGAGGGCGTATCTACCCGTGGTGGCGCCAAGGTCGTCGTGTCCGATCGCTCGCATGACGGCGCCGCAGCGACTGGCCAGCGAGAAGGCGCGGGCCCAGTCGTGGTTGACCGCGCGTTCTCCGACCACGACCACCGGGCCGCCCACCGTGCGACTCAGCCGACGATGGACCTGCTCGACGGTCTGGTCGTCGTCAACACTGTGCTGGATCAGGGTGGCCCGGCCCAGATGTTCGCCGGCCAGTCCGGAGCAGTCGCGGGCGATGTCGTGCAGGTGGCGCGACAACTCGGTCGGCGACAACACGAGGGAGTCCGCGACGAGGACCAGATCCAGGCGGTCGGGGTCGAGGTTGCGGGCCCGGGCGCGAGCGCGCTGGGCCGCGCTGATCCCCGGGCTGCCGACCATGAGTTCGGTCAGGAGCTCTCCGCTCAACCGCTCGCTGGCCTCGGCGACCGCCCGCTCCTTGAGGATGAGCAGTCCCATGATGTGCGTGGCCCGTTCGAGGGTGCGCAGGTCCATGTCGTCCGGCGCACCGTGATCGGCCACTGGTTCCCGGCTCCACGCCAGCGCGCCGAGATAGGTGTCGCCCGCCTGGATCGAAGCCACGCTGAGTGCGACTCCTGTGGTGTCGACCGAGGTCGTGCAGCGACCGGTTCGGCGCGCGTTCCCCATGGCGTCGGCCAGGTCGGTCTCCGGTGCGGTCCGGCGCGGGCTCGATGCCGAGTCCCGGCGAACGACGGCGGCGCCGGTCCGCTCGAGGAGTGTGACGCTGCCGCCCAGTTGATCGGCGAGGAGCTCGGCGACCTCGCCGGGCGATCCGCCGCCGAGCACAACACCGGTCAGGGCTTCGTGGATCGCTTGCGCACGCTCCATGACGCCCATGTGTTTCTCGATCTTCCGGTACGCGATCTGCAGCTCCCGCAGGGCAGTCCGGCTGGCCTCGTACAGCCGGGCGTTGTCGAGGGCGACCGCGGCATGATCGGCGAACGCGGTCAGCAGCGCGATCTCGTCGGCCTGGAACGACCGCTCGGAGCGGTCCGCGGCGAACAGCGCGCCCACCGCCTCACCCCGGATGACCAGCGGCACACCGAGCAGCGCGACGAGTCCCTCGGCAGCGCCGAGGCGGTCGAAGTCCGGGTCGTGGTCGATCAGGGTGCAGGCGGCGTAGTCGCGCACCCAGTACGGGCTCCGGGCGGCCAGCACCTTGCCACCGAGACCGACATCGGGTGGTATCGCCGCCGCGAGAAAGGAGGCGGAGATCGTTCCCTCCGACGCTCGGGCCGACAGCCTGCCGTCCGCGCCGACCAGCGAGAGGTAGGTGAAGTCCGTGCCGATCAGATCGTGCGCATGGTGGACGATCGACTGCAGCACCTCGTCGAGCGTGCCGAGCGCGGTAAGCGATTTGGCGGTGGCGTACAACGACGCCAGTTCGCGCTGTCGCCGCACGAGCGAGTACGACTCCGCCTCGCCGGGATCACCGGCCACAGCGCCATCCTCCTCGGCAACGGGTGGGAGAAACGCCCACCGAACCGGCGCGAGGTGTGGAGGAAGCACACCTGAACCACAGGGTAGCGGCACCTTAATATGACCGCCATCACATGCCTGCGCTATCGATGAAGGCGGCCCGCATGGTTACCCCGATCGCCCAACCCGGCGGACACTCCGGCTTTCTCGGCGCCGGCTCGTCCCCGATTCGACGCCGAGCCTTCCGCAAGCTGCTGGCCGCGGGACTCACCGGCAGCTCGATCGAGTGGTACGACTTCTTCCTCTACGGCACCGCGGCCGCGCTGGTGTTCCCCCACGTGTTCTTTCCGAACTCCTCGGCGCTGACCGGAACGCTGCTCGCCTTCAGCACGTTCTGGGCGGGCTTCGTCGCGCGTCCGATCGGCGGGGTGCTCGCCGGCCATCTCGGTGACAGGTATGGACGCAAACCGGTCGTCGTGGCCTGCCTGGCGGTCATGGGGGCGGCGACCTTCCTGATCGGCTGCCTCCCCGGCGCGGCCTCGGTCGGCGCACTGGCTCCGACGCTGCTGGTCGCGCTGCGTTTCGTGCAGGGGCTCGCGGCGGGTGGCCAGTGGGGCGGCATCGTGCTGCTGCTCACCGAATCCGCCGGCCCCAAGCGGCGCGGTTTCGCCGGCACCTTCGGGCAGACCAGCGTCCCCATCGCCGTGATCATCTCGAACCTGATCTTCGTGGCGGCCAGCGGCCTGATGCCCGACGACGCCTTCCTCAGCTGGGGTTGGCGCATTCCCTTCCTGGTCAGCGTCGTGATGTTCGCAGTGGTCAGCTACATCCAGGCCAAGGTGGAGGACACGCCGGAGTTCCGCGAGCTGCAACGACAGGTGTCGCGGCCGGAGCGTGCGGTGGTCCGGGCTCCGCTGGCCCAGGTCGTCCGCGACAAGTGGGGAACCATCCTGCTCGGCTGCGGGCTGCTCTCCGCCACCAACAGCCTGTTCTACGTCAGCATCTCCGGACTCCTGAGCTACGGCACCGGCTCCCTCCGGCTGGAGCGCGGCCCACTGCTCGCGGTCGTGCTGGCCAGTTCCGTGGCGATGGTGGTGGTCCTGCCCTGGTCCGGTCACATCTCGGACCGGGTGGGCCGTCGGCCGCTGATCCTGATCGGCGGCCTCGGCGTCGCCGTCTGGGCCTTCCCGTACTTCCGGCTCGTCGACACGGCGTCGCTGCCGCTGATCTTCGTCGCGGTGGTGGTGGGTTTCGTGTTCCAGTGCCTCACCTACGGCCCGATCGCCAGCTTCCTCGGCGAGCTGTTCGCGCCCGGCGTCCGCTACTCGGGCGCGTCGCTGGCCTACCAGCTCTCCGCCGTCCTGGTCAGCGGCGCCACGCCGTTCCTCATGACGGCGCTCATCGCCGCGACCGGGAGCACCCTGCCGGTCGCCGGCTACATCACGGTCATGGGACTGATCACCTTCGCCAGCGCGTGGTTCCTGCCCGAGACGAACACCGCCGAGGTCCGAGCGGACCCGCATGCCATCCCGGGAACGCATCTCTACCGCTGAGATTCCGAGAAGAGGCCAGCGTGAGCAGGACATCGGCAACGGGCATCCGGAATCGGCGGCTCCTGGTGCTGGCGGCCGTGGCGCTGATCGCCGGCGCGCCCCAGTTCGCCGGCGCCGCGACCGCCACCGCGACGACCGCGCCAGACTGCGGCGGCCTGGATCGGATGGCGATCCCGGCGTCGGTGATGAGCCTGCCGACGACCGGCGGCCGGGTCGAGTCGACCGCGGTGACGACCATCGTGGTCGGTGGGGAAGCCATCGAGTACTGCCAGGTCGACGCCGACATCTTCGCCGTCGATCCGGCCGCGCCCGACATCAGGATGCGGGTCGCCCTGCCGTACGGCTGGAATCGCAAGGCGATGATGTTCGGCGGTGGCGGCTACAACGGCACCATTCCCGATCTGGCCGGGAACGTGCCGTTCGGCCCCGTCGACCGGCCGGCGCCCCTGGCCCGGCGATACGCGGTGTTCGCCAGCGACTCCGGCCACCAACAGAGCCCGACGGCCGTTCCGACCTTGGACGGCTCGTTCGGCGTGAACGACGAGGCCCTCGACAACTTCGCGGCCGGCGACGCACTCAAGAAGACGCGCGACGCAAGCCTGTTCCTCATCCAGCACGCCTACCGGACGATGCCGGCCGAGGTCTACTTCGCCGGCGGCTCGACCGGCGGCCGCGAAGCCCTCGACGTCGCCCAGCGGTGGCCGACCGCGTTCGACGGGGTGATCTCCGCCTTTCCCGCCTGGAACAACCTCAGCGAGATCCTGGATCTGGGCTACCTGGCGCAGGTCCTGTCCCGCCCCGGCGCTTTCCCCGGACCCGACAAGCAGACGCTCCTCCACACCAGCGTCATCGCCGCGTGCGACGGTCTGGACGGCGTCAAGGACATGATCATCTCGAATCCGCGGGCCTGTCACTTCGATCTCGACACGGTTCGCTGCCCCGGCGGTGTCGACGCCGGTCCGACCTGCCTGTCGGATGCGCAGATCGAGGCCGTGACGGCGATGTCCGGCAGCTTCAGATGGCCGTATCGGCTCGCCAGCGGCGAGACCGAGTACCCGGGCTTCCCGTTCCTCTCGGGGGCCGACATGAGGACCCCGTTCCTCGGCTTCGGCGCCACCGCACCGGCCGACCCCATGCCGGTGACGAGCGGCTACGGGATGCAGTACTGGGACCAGTGGGTCAAGTACTTCCTGACGCGCGACCCCGGCCACAACCCTCTCGACGTGGATCCCCGGCATCCTGGGCAGTGGCTCGACCGAATCAGTCACCTGTCCACCATCGAGGATCGCAACAACGCGGATCTTCGGCCGTTCGCTCGCGCCGGCGGCAAGCTGATCCTGCTCCACGGCGCCGCGGACGAGCTGGTCTCCGCCCGTTCGACGAGCGACTACTACCACCGAGTGCTCGACACGGTCGGCCCCCGGTCGACCGGCGCGTTCCTGCGTTACTACGTGGTGCCCGGGGCCAACCACGCCAACTTCGGCACGCCGGCGTTCGCCGCCAGCTGGGATTCGCTCTCCGCGCTCGAGCACTGGGTCGAACGGGGACAGCCGCCGACGAATCCGATCGTGGCCGACGCGATCCACAATCGCGATCGTCCGCTGTGCCAGTACCCGGAATGGCCCAGGTACCGAGCCGGTGATCCGGACCGCGCCTCGAGCTTCGCCTGCACCCGCTGACGCCCGGCTATCGGGTTTCGGTCCGGTGGCCGGTGTTCCCGTGTCCGGCGCGGTGTCCACTACCCGGGGCGAACCTCGGACGCCAGAACCGCCCGCAGGCCGGGCTGGAGGCGGTCGGCGTGGGCGATCACCATGTCGTCGCACAGCCGCCAGATCGCCTCCACCGGCAGCGCCGCGGCCGTGGCCGGATCGGCCATGGCGGCGTGCCGGATGTGCCGGGGCTCGTCCTCGACGGCGGCGCGCACCACCAGGTCGGTCACGCTCAGATACGCGCGGTTGAGCGCGGCGAGTTGCGGCGGCAGCGGGTCGGCGCGGGTGGGTTGCACGCCGGTGGCGTCGACGAGGCAGGGCACCTCGACGGCGCCGGTGGCGGGCAGGTTGGGGATCAGTCCGTGGTTGGGCACGTTGCCGTACACGGTTCTGGGCACGCCGGTGGCGATGCTGTGGATGACCTGCGGCGCATACTCCATCGTGCCTTCGACCGCGGGCGGCTCCCCCATGGCGAGCGCGGACCGCGTCCGCTCGTAGTCGGCCTCGTTCGCGGCGACGATGCCCAGGTAGTCCCCGATCGGCACGCGCAGCCGCTCGATCTCGCTGTCGTGGCGCAGATACCACGGCACGTACTCGCAGGAGTGCTCGCTGGTCTCCGTCGGGTAGAAGCCCAGGCGCCGGAACATGTCGAACCGCACCCGGCGCCGCAGCTCGGGGTCCCGCTCGGCGAGTTCGGCCAGCCGTGGATAGAGATCGACGCCCTCGTGCTCGAAGCGCAGGATCCACGCCTGGTGGTTGACGCCGGCCGAGCGGTAGACGATCTCCTCGTACGGCACGCCGACCAGGTCGGCCAGGCCGCGCATGGTCCAGTACACCGAGTGGCACAGGCCGACGACCCTGGTCAGCCCGGTGGCCTCGGCCAGGTACTGCACGTTCATGGCCATCGGGTTGGTGTAGTTGAGCAGCCACGCCCGCGGACACACCTCGGCCATGTCCGCGCCGAGGCCCCGCAGCAGCGGAAAGGTCCGCAGCGCGCGGAAGATGCCGCCGATGCCGAGGGTGTCGCCGATGGTCTGACGCAGCCCGTGGCGGGCCGGCACCTCGAAGTCCGTGCGGGTCGCCTCGCCCATGCCGACCTGCACGATGTTGATCACGAAGTCGGCGCCGTCGAGCGCCGGCCGGCGCTCCAGGTGCGCGGTGATCGCCGGTGTGGCCCCGCGGACCTGCGCGATGTGTCGTGCCGCGGCGAGCGCGGTGGCCAGCCGGTCCTGATCGATGTCGTGCAGCGCGATGTGCACGTCGGCGAACTCGGGGAAGGCCAACAGGTCGGCGAGCAGTCCCTGGGTGAACACCACACTGCCGGCGCCGACGAAGGCGATCTTCATGATTGGTCCGTTCGGTAGCTTGGAAGATGGCCGAGCGCCTCGGCGAGGGTGGGCTGGGCGGCAGTGCCGCCGGCGGCCCTTGTGGACAGTGCGCCGCAGGCGACGGCCAACGCAAGTCGTTGGCGCGGCGGCATGTCGTGCAGCAGACCGGTGATGAAGCCGGCATTGAAACTGTCTCCGGCGCCGACTGCGTCCACAGTGGACACTTTGGCGGTCGGGCACTCGACGATGTCGGTTCCGTCGTGGGACAAGGCCCCGTCGGCGCCGTTCTTCACGGCGACGAGCCGGCCGTCCACGGCGAGCGCCGCCGCGGCCGCGCGGACGGTGGCGCGCCCGGTGAGCTTGATCGCCTCGGCGGCGTTGGGCAGCACGACATCCGTCTCCGCCAGCACGGCGCCGACGTCCCATCGCCCGGACGGATCGTCGTTGGTGTCCAAGGAAGTCGTGGCACCGTGCCGGCGCGCCTCGCGGAACAGCTCCGGCACCGCCAACCGGGGCATGAGGAAGTACGACGACGCGTGCACATGCCGGCTGGCCGCCAGAAGCTCCGCCGGCACGTCGGCGGCCTCGGTGCGGGCGAGCGTGCCGGACGCGGTCAGGATCGCACGGTCGCTCCCCCGGGTCAGCACCGTCGTCACGGGTGTGTTCGCGTCGTCGTCCAACCGCAGAAAGCAGGCCACACCGGAGGAGGTGAGGAGGTCGCGGACCATGGCGCCGGCGTGGTCGCGGCCGACCCGTCCGGCGAACGCCACGCGCAACCCGAGTCGGGCCGCGCCCCGCGCCGTGATGGCGCCGGACCCACCGAGCACGATCGCGCCGGTCGGCACGAGAACCTCGCGCTGGCCGAACTCGATCGGATCGGGCACCGGGCCGAGCACGACGTCCGGGTTGGCGTCGCCGACGACCAGCAGGTCGAAATCGTGGGGCATGGCTCACCCCTTGAGGCCGCTGGAGGTGATGGACCGGATGAACGCCCGCTGGGCGCCGAGGAACGCCAGCAGCACCGGCAGCACGGTGATCAGGTTGCCGGCCATCACCGCGGACCACTGGGTGTGGTGCAGGCCCTGGAACGTGGTCAGGCCGAGCTGGAGCGTGTACCGGTTGTCGTGGTTGATCGCGATCAGCGGCCAGGTCAGATCGTTCCACGTGCTCAGGAACGTCAGCACGGCCACGGTGCTCAGCGCCGGCCGGGACAGCGGCAGCACGATCTGGAACAGCACCCGCAGCCGGGAGCAGCCGTCGATCCAGGCCGCCTCCTCCAGCTCGCGCGGCAGCGACAGGAAGAACTGCCGCAGCAGGAACACCGACAGCGGCGTGACCAGCGACGGCACGATCAACGCGCCGAGCGAGTCGATCAGGCCCAGCCACTTCATCACCAGGAAGGTCGGGATCATGGTGAGCTGGAAGGGGATCGCCATGGTCGCCACCATCGCCACCAGCAGCGCCCGCGAGCCGGCGAACCGCATCCGGGCGAACGCGTAGCCGCCGAGCGCGCCGAACAGCAGGTTGGCCAGCACGGTCACCGCCGACACGATCAGCGAGTTCATGAACCAGGTCGGGAACAGGGCATTGGCCAGCACGTAACGGAAGCCGCCGAGGTCGACGGCCGACGGCCACAGCGCGGGCGGGAACCGGTTGATCTCCGCGTCGCTCATGACCGAGCTGAGCACCAGCCACAGCAACGGGATCACGAACAGCAACGCCAGCGGCACCAGCAGCAGGTGCCACGGGCTGAACGGCAGCCGCCACGGGCGTTTCACCTTGGCGTCGACCGTCGTCACGGCGATCGTTGCGGTCATCGCGGAGCTCCTTGGACGCTGCGGCGCCGGGCCAGGCGCAGGACAACGGCCACGGCCAGCAGCACGACCGCGAGGACATAGGCCGCCGCGGCGCCGTAGCCGGCGGTGAAGTTCCTGAACGCCTGCTCCCAGATGAAGTAGACGATCACGGTCGTCGAGCCGAGCGGGCCGCCCCTGGTCGTCACGTAGACCAGGTCGAACACCTGCAACGAGTTGATGGTCTGCCACAGCACCAGGAAGACCGTCACCGGCGCGATCGCCGGCAGCGTGATGTGCCGCAGCAGCTGCCACCGGCCGGCCCCGTCCAGCCGGCCGGCCTCGATCAGCGTTGCCGGCACGTCCTGCAACGCGGCCAGGAAGATCACCACACAGAACCCGGTGCCGCTCCACAACGTGATGGCCACCAGCACCAGCAGCGCCTGCGCCGGATCGGTGAGGAAACCCTGTGGCGAGACGCCGAGGTGGTGCAGCACCGAGTTGGCCACGCCGAACTGGGGGTCGAGCACGAACGAGAACAGCACGCCCTGGGCGGTCGCGGAGATGACGAACGGCACCACGAACATCGTCCGGTACAGGCCGACGAACCGGATCCGCCGGTTCAGGGCCAGCGCCAGCGCCAGCCCGAGCACGATGCTCAGCGGCACGTAGCAGACCGTGTAGAGCAGCGTGTTGCCGACCGACTGGGCGAAGTGCGGATCCTTGGCCAGGGCGGCGTAGTTGTCCAGGCCGACGAAGCGGCTCGGCGTCACGAGATCGTTGGCCTGGAACGACAACAGCAGCGACCAGACCACCGGCACGACGCTCAGCCCGATGATCACCACCACCGACGGGGACAGATAGGTCCACGCGGTCGCGGTCTCGCCGTGCCTGCGCCGGGTCGCGAGCGTGATCGGGGTCGGCAGGCGCCGAGGCATGACCTCACCTCCTCATCGGGGAATGATCAGCGCCGCGTCGGCCTCGTCGGCACAGGCCGCCATCGCCTGCGCCGGCGTGCTCCGGCCGAGCAACATGGACACGATCGCCGTGCCGACAGCCTGGGAGACCTGCGGATACGCGGGATGGGCCGGCCGGACTCGGGCCGAAGCCAGCGCGTCGACAAAAATCGACAGTCCCTCACTTTGCGCGGAGTTGTCTTTCCATTCCTTGAGGTTCTCCGCGTCCTTGCTCAGCGGCAGGCTACCGGCGCCAACGTCCCACCGCACGTCCTGGGCCGGCTGCGTCAGCCAGCGCACGAACGTGCGGGCGGCGCGCACCCGGGCCGGGCCGTTGTCGAACAACGTCCAGGCGTCAGGCCCGGAGATGGTCGCCGGCCGGCCGTCGAACGTCGGCATGGGCACCACGTGATAATCCACACCGGACTGTTGGATGTCCGGCAGCTGCCACGGTCCGGTGAGCAGCATGCCCATCCGTCCCGCGTCGAACACCTGGTACATCTGCTCGCTGCCGGTCTTGGGGTCGATGTAGACGCTCCGGTCCGAGGCCAGTTGCCGCACCACCCCCAGTGCCCGCGCCCCCACCTGCCGGAAGCCGATGCCGGTGCCGTCCGAGTCGATGATCTCGCCGCCGAGGTTCCACACCAGCGGCCACAACCGCCAGACGGTGTCCTCGTCGCCGGCGCCCGGCCAGCCGGTGCCGAAAACGCCGGCGGCCGGGTCGGTCAGCTTCTTGGCCGTGGCCAGGAACTTCGACCAGGCCCAGCCCGGCTCGGGCAGCTCAAGACCGGCCTGGTCGAACAGGGACTTGTTGCACACCACGGCAAGCGTGTCAACGACCGCCGGCACCGCACGCACGCGTCCGTTGACCGTGACGGCGTCCCGCGCCGGCTGCCAGTAGTCGGTCCACGGCACCGCCCAGGAGTGCACCTCGTCGGTCATGTCCACCACCTGTGGGCTGCGCGCCACACTCGGCAGGTCGGCGCCGAAGATGTAGGCGATGTCGGGATGCGAGCCCGAGGCCAGCGCCGTCATCACCTTCTCCAGCAGGCCATCGGCGAGTGCGCCGCCGCTGGTGTCCACCACGATGTCCGGGTGGCTGCGCTGGAAGTCGCCGATCAGCGCCTCGATCACCTTGCGGCCGTTGTCGTTCTGACCGTGCCACAGCTCGATCGTCACCCGGCCGTCCGGCCCGACGCCGTCGCCCGTGCCCGCGCAACCGGAGATCGCCCCGGCCAGCGCCGTGACGCCGAGGCCGCGGAGCACGTCGCGGCGGGACAAGTGCGCGCCCATGTCCATTCCCTTGCGGCTCAGCAGGTGCGGCGGACGTAGCTGCCACTGCCGGGCGCCGTCACGTCGACATAGCGCTCCACGACGCTCAGCGTGCTCCCCCACTTCGAGCACGCCTTGCTCAGGCCGCTGTCGGTGTACTCGATGACCTCGACGTGGTTGGCGAACGCCGACGCGTAGTCGCCGCACTCGTCGTATTCGGCGCATTCCTCGGCGACGGCGAAGTCCAGGCCGTTGGCCTTGGCGTTGCCGGCCAGCTCGGCGGTGTTCTTCTGCGCGATCGCGAGCCCGCGGCCGTGCGCGTGGGCCGAGAGCAGTCGGATGTAGGACTGCGCCTGGTCGGCGGTCAGCAGGTTCTTCGACCGGGTGTAGCTGTCGTAGTTGTCCGGCTCGACGCCGTTGAAGCCCTTGCCGGCGCACTGGTCGATCCAGGTCTCGACCTTCGCGGCGACCCGACCGCGTTTGTCCGCGGTGCGCAGGTCGAGCAGCGCCTCGTTCCAGTCGGGATCCTTGACCACGTTGCCGTTGGCATCCCGCAGCAGCAGATCGGCGTCCCAGCTCCCCTCGGCGCCGGTCTGCGCCTGGAAAGCGTTGACATAGCAGACGTTGTAGAGGCCGGCCGCCGGGCCGGCGTCGTGGTCGCGGCTGACCACGCGCACCCCGGACGGCGGCGAGTAGGGGCTGCCGATCTGGTAGTCGAAGCCGGCGTGCACGGGCGGCGCGGTCACCGCGTGTCCGTCCGAAGTGGACGGCAGCAGCAGGCCGCCGGCCAACGTCACGATCGCGCCGAGGGACGGCAGAACTCGCAGGGAAGTCAGGGCCATCGTCGAACTCCGACTGCTGGCGGACACGTCCCCGCCTCGGACGCCGAAGCGCCCTGGCGACTCAGTCCGGGCTCGCACAATGCATACCGGCTGGGCGTGCCATCTGCCACCGAGGGCCGCGGCCCGTCGGGGTGCACCCGAGTAAAGGGCCTGGCCGCGTGTCTGTCAAGCGTCGCAACGAGAATCGTCCGGTCATGACGTTTCCTCCGTGCCCTGACGCCCCTCGAAGTGGCGGACGAGCGCAGGGTCGAGTCCCGGCACCGCCGTCGGCGTCCCACCCGAACGCAGCGACGTCGTCGCGGCGACGGCCGCGGCCACCGCCTCCCGGGCCGCGATCGGCGAGGTCTCGGTCGGCCCGCCGGCGGCGGCGAACCGAAGGAACTCCGTGACCAGTGCCCGGTCGGCGCCGCCGTGCAGGTCCTGTTGCGGTATCGGGATCGACAGGTCAGCGTCCCGCCGGTAGCCGGACCGTCGCCGGTTCCAGACGTTGATCACCGCCGGGTCTCCGTCGAGCCCGTCGCCGAAGTTCTCCAGCCGGCCCTCGTCGCCGATCACCGTGTAGTTGCGCCAGTAGTCGGGCGTGAAGTGGCACTGCTGGTAGCTCGTGAGGACTCCGTTGTCCAGCCGGGCCAGCATCATGCTCAGATCCTCGACGTCGATGACGGGGTGCAGGTCCCGCAGCCGCGACGGCGGCCAGACCGCCGGGTCGAACCAGTCCCCCATCCGCCGGCCGGCCGGGTCGTCCACCCGCCGGTGCGGATTGTCCCCGTACACCCGCAGCCCGCCCATCGCGACGACGTCACGTGAGTAGCCGCCGGCCAACCAGTGGATCACGTCGATGTCGTGCGCGCCCTTCTGCAGCAGCAACCCGGTGGTCTTGGCCCGCTCGGCATGCCAGTCCTTGAAGTAGAAGTCACCGCCGTGCCCGACGAAGTGCCGGCACCACACCGACTGCACCCGGCCGATCGCCCCATCGTCGATCAACTCCCGCATCCGGCGCAGCATCGGCAGGTGCCGCAGGTTGTGCCCCACGTACAGCCGGCTGCCGGTGCGGGCCGCCGCCGCCAACACCTCGTCGCAGTCCGCCAGGCTGATGGCCAGCGGCTTGTCCACGAACACCGCGACTCCGGCGTCGAGGAAGTGCAGCGCCGGCCGGGCATGCAGATGGTCCGGTGTCAACACGAACACCGCGTCCAGCCCGTCCGTGGCCAAGTCCTCGTACCGCTCCCGGACCTCGACGTCGGGCCCGAACAGCTCGCGCGCGTCCGACCGTCCTCGCGGGTCGATGTCCGCACAGGCCACGACCTCGGCCACGCCGATCTGGTTCGCCAGGGTGGCCATGCGCGCCCGCTGCCCCACGCCGACGACCCCGATCCGCAGCATGACCACGACCCTAGACGCTCGATAATGAGCGTTCAAGAACCGAATCGAGCAGTTTCGCGCATCCCTACCGTGGCTGTCGGAACGGTCGTCAAGAGTCGGCGGTGGCGGTGCCGCACCCGCCGACGCCGCTCGGCATGCCCGGTGCGAAGCCGGCCGCCTGCGCCGTGCCGCTCACCTTGGCGACCGCCCCGCCGATCTGCACCCTCAGCAATCAAGCCCCTCCGTATACCGTCCAAGAATTATAGGAATCGGCCACGGTGAAACTCAACCTCGGACAGAAGAAAGAACCTCCTGTCGACAGGTACGACGAGTTCGATGCTGTCGCGGCACTGTTACCGGCGCCGTCCAGCAGTCTGATGTTGGTGCTGTCGAACCGCGTGTTGGCGAGCGACGCGCAATAATATCCGTCGCCGGTCTGCGGGCCGACGGTCGAGTAGGCTTCAAATATGTCCCAACCCAGATCGGGATTTCCGTTGGCATCGGGCGTGCCGGAGCTGGTGTAGAAAAGGTTCCACACGGCCGTCTTGTAGTTGAAAAGCGATGCCGTCCACGTGTTCGCGGCGGGATTGGTGCGCTGGATTCGCACCAGGTAAGCACGACCGTTCCCGGTCGGCGCCGGTTTGGTGTAGACCGGGAGGAACGACGAGTCCGCCACCACTGCCGTCCTGGCGGGCCCAGGAGTGGACCGGCACCAGTCCCAAGCCCACAGTGAGGCGCCGGCCGACTGACCGTAGACGGTTGTCATCTCGATGCAAGAGTGTGCGGGCTTCATCGTCGGTGCGTACAGAAATTCGCCGTGTTCAGTGCCGATCCCCAGGTTCGGGTACACGGTGTGAAGTGAGATCATTCCGTCCTGACCTGCGCCGGTATTCGGCTCCAGCCCCCACGTCGCATGATTCAGGTCGGTGGGACGTGGCTGCTCGACCTCGGCCGGTCGAGTGTCGGGCACCGTTCCGAAATTCGGCGCGTTCACGTCCACGTCGATCGCGCTCGATAAATGCGAACCGCGCACGCTCGCTGCCGCCGACGGGCCCGTTGTCACCGAGGCCAGAACTAGCATTGCACTTGCGGCGAGCGTGACGGAACGACGTTTTACCATCATTTCCATACCTCAATCCCCATCAAGGCAAGTATCCTCAAGCTGACCACGTGTCACCAAGTCCGCATACCGCCGATCATCCCATCCGTCGTATGGGGCGTCGCGCCGTTCTTGCTGGGCCGGTAGCCAAGTGGGTCAGGATCCGTCGGGCGATGAACCGCTGCTCGTCCGGGCGGACGTCGCGCAGGTAGCTCGGACGTGACGGCCTCCTGCAGGTCCTCGATGCTGTCGAACCACGGCTCGGTGATGCCGTCGAATCGGGGGCCCAGGTCGACCGGATCGCGGCCGCCGCATCGGCCAACAAGCAGGCCATCTACGCCTGCTTCGGCTCCAAGGAAGGCCGCTTCGAGGCCGTGCCGGCCGACCGGCTGCGCATCCTAAGGCCGCCGCGATCGCCAGGCACCACAACGTCGAACTGCCCGCCGCGACCGACGTCATGATGATCGTGCTGGGCGCGGCCATGACCTGGAACACCACCGCCGCCGGGATCCGCAACCCGCGCGAGGACGACGCCGACCAACGTCTAGCCGAGCACCGCGCCGCCGTGGTCCGGGCGGTCGCGGCGATCGAGACCGCCCTGCTGACCGAGTCCACGTCAGACTGAGGCCGGCGGAACCGCGGCCGGGCGGATCGGATCGACCCGGCGAACGCCCGTATCCCGGACACGCGGTCGTCCTCCATGCCCGCAGCGACGCCCGCGCCAAGGAAGCACGCGATCAGTGCCCACCATACGACGATCAAGCCCCACTGTTTCCTGGCAGGACGGCAAAGTCGAGCGGTTCAACCGCACCGCGCAGACCGAGTGGGCCTACCGAGAGGTCTTCCCCGACAACGCCGCCCGCGCTGGTGCCCTGGCTGAATCACTACAACACTGAACGGGCTGACACCGCACTCGATGGACACCCGCCCATCACCCGCACGCCGTCACCAACGTGACGGCCAAGGACGTCTAGAGCCAGCCGTTGCGCTTGGCGTGCAGCGCCAACTGGAAGCGGTTCGCCGCGCCGGTGCGGGACATCAGGCCTTCCAGATGGCGGAACAGCGTCCGGCGGCTGATGCCGAGAGCGCGCGCGACCTGCTCGTCGCCCAGACCGGCGGCCAGCAGGCCCAGCAGGCGACGTTCACTCGGTTGCAGGAAGGGGCCGCTGCCCTGCTCACCGAGTGCCAGCGGCAGCGCGGCCTGCCAGCACACCTCGAACAGCCCGGTCAGCGCGGACAGCAAGCTGGACGGTCGGATCAGCAACGCGGAGCCGATGCCGTTGTCCATGTCGGCCAACGAGACCAGGGCGCAGTCCGTGTCGAATATCAACAGTTTCACGGGCACGTCCGGCAGGGTGCGCGCCTCCTCGCCGGCCTTCACGCACACAACCACGTTGTCCGCCAAGTACTCCGAACGCTCCAGCGCAGTCTTCGCGTACACGGCGCGATAGCGGATGCCGTCGGCGAGATTGTCCAGTTCCGTCTGGTTGACGTCCGCCCCGGTGTAGTACGGCGGCGAGTCCAGGCCCCTGACCTCGGCCCGCACCGACTGCTCGAGCTGCCGGATCCGATCCTGCACCGCAGGTCCCTTGATGATTTCGAGTAGATTTTCGAGCCCCTCGACGGCGTCCCGGCGCAGCGCCCGGTAGGTGTCCGCGGCGGCCACCCTGGCCGCCGCCAGCTCCGCCTCTCTTCGGCGCGTCAGCAGGTCCAGCGCCGGCCCCGGCGGCATCGCGACCAGGTGCTCGCGGTCGGGACCCGCCCGCCCGGCCAGCCCCACGTGGAGCAGTTCCTCGACGCTGCAACGGATCTGCTCCGGCCGGTGGCCGACGATCGCCGCCAGCTCGTCCGATGTGGACGTTCCGAGCGAGACGAGCGCGAGGTAGGTGCTGGCGGCCCGTTCGCCCAGTCCGAGCGTGACGAGGTGGCCGGTGTCCGCCGAAACCATGGCTTCTCCCTGGGCTGGCGTGCGTTTCGGCACATTAGTGCCAGTGACACCGGTGCGCCACCGATTGAGGCCGTGGCGGAGTACACATCGGAGCACGGCTTCCCTCTACCCCTGCCATGGAGGAACTGTGCGCACTCCCCGACGATGGTTGGCCGCACTCACCGGAATGGCGGCACTGGCCCTGACCGCGGGCTCTGCGATGGCGTCAGCGACGCCCCTGCCCGCGACCGCCACCGCCCACCCCGTGACCCACGTCTGCAACCAGAATCCGAAGCCGGGCTTCGCGGCCTGCTTCGCGCTGCGCAGAACGGATGTCACCGCGTCGCCGAACACGCCGGCGCTGCCCAGCGGCTACGGCCCGAGCGACCTCCGCAGCGCGTACAACCTGACGGCGTCGGGCAGCGCGGCGGCAACCGTCGCCATCGTCGACTCCAACGACGATCCGAACGCCGAGTCGGACCTGGCCACCTACCGGTCCACCTACGGCCTGCCGGCGTGCACCACCGCCAACGGATGTTTCAAGAAGGTGAACGAGAACGGGCAGACCAGCCCGCTGCCGTCCGGCGACACCGGCTGGGCCGGCGAGATCTCGCTGGACGTGGACATGGTCTCGGCGATCTGCCCCGGCTGCCACATCCTGCTCGTCGAGGCCAACCAGCCGTCCATGGCCGACCTCGGCACGGCCGTCAACACCGCGGTGAGCATGGGCGCGAAGTACGTGTCCAACAGCTACGGCGGCTCGGAGGACGGCACCGAGAACTCCTCCGACTCCAGCTACTTCAACCACCCGGGCGTGGCGATCACCGCCAGCACCGGTGACAGCGGCTACGGCATCAGCTACCCGTCATCCTCCGCGTACGTGACGGCGGTCGGCGGCACCTCGCTCAGCCACGCCAGCAACACCCGTGGCTGGTCCGAGACCGCCTGGAACGGCGCGGGTTCCGGCTGCTCCAGTGATGTGGCGAAGCCCTCGTTCCAGAGCAGCGTGAACACCGGCTGCGCCAAGCGCGCCGACGCCGACGTGTCCGCGGTCGCGGACCCGAACACCGGCCTTGCCGTCTACCAGACCTATGGTGGCAGCGGCTGGGCTGTCTACGGCGGCACCAGCGCCTCCTCGCCGATCATCGCCTCCGTGTACGCCCTGGCCGGCACCCCCGGCTCCAGCGACCGACCGGCGTCGTACCCGTACGCCAACACCGGCTCGCTGTACGACGTGACCTCCGGCAGCAACGGCAGCTGCTCGCCGTCGGTGCAGTGCAACGCCGGCGCCGGCTGGGACGGCCCGACCGGTCTCGGCACGCCCAACGGCACCGCGGCCTTCACCGCCGGCGGTACCCCGCCGCCGCCCGGCTCGCCGAGTGTCACCAGCCCGGGCAGCCAGTCCGGCACCGTCGGCACCGCAGCCAGCCTGCAGCTGTCCGCCACCGGCGGCACCGCGCCGTACACGTGGAGCGCCACCGGGCTGCCGGCCGGCTTGTCGATCTCCTCGTCGGGTCTCATCTCCGGCACGCCGACCACCGCCGGCTCGTACTCGGTGACCGCCACGGTGACCGATACCGCCGGAAAGTCCGGCAGCGCCACGTTCTCGTGGACCGTCAACCCGCAGGGTGGCGGCGGCTGCTCGGGCCAGAAGCTCGGCAACGCCGGCTTCGAGTCGGGCACCACGCCGTGGACCACCACCTCCGGCGTGGTCAACGCCAACGGCGCCGGTGAGACCTCGCACTCCGGCACGTACTACGCCTGGCTGGATGGCTACGGCACCACGCACACCGACTCGGTCACTCAGTCGGCCGCCATTCCGACGGGCTGCCACGCGACGCTGTCGTTCTGGCTGCACATCGACACCGCGGAAACCACGAAGACCACGCAGTACGACAAGCTGACTGTGAAGGTCGGCTCGACCACCGTGGCCACGTTCTCCAACCTCAACGCCGTGACCGGTTACGTTCAGCATTCGTACGACGTCTCGTCGCTGGCCGGCCAGACCGTCACCGTCTCGTTCAGCGGGGCTGAGGACTCCTCACTCCAGACGTCCTTCGTGCTCGACGACACGGCCCTCACGTTGAGCTGAAACGCTTTTCTGCACTACGGGGGCGGGGCGCCGGTCGGTGTCCCGCCCCGCTTTTGCGCCGGATGTCCTCAACTCGTCCAGCACCTACGGCCTGCACCTGAACCCGCACCAGTAAGCGGAGTCCATGCCTGTGGTGGGCCCTGTCCACCACAGGCGCAACGTTGCATCAGCCCTCGGTGAGGAAGACCAGCCGGCGCGGCGGCGAGGGCCTCCAGGAGTGCCTGTCGGTTGGCGAAGCGGTGGTGCACGGTGATCCTGGTCAGGCCGGCCGCCTCGGCGATCTGCTCCATCGAGGCGCCAAGGTCCTGGACGGAGTTCGCCGGATCGGTCGCCTGGCCGGGATCCAGGCGCGGGTGCCGCAGCTCGGGAAGGCCATCGCCGAGATCGGTCTCGAGGAGATCGAGCGAACCCGGGCCACTACGCCGGCCTCATCAACGAGCAGGCATAACCACCGCCGGCTCACCCGAAGTGAAGGGCATCGACATCATGGCGGACGTCCGGACGGCCCGGTCACACGCAGCGGCGCAGGCCGAAATCACGCAATGGGGACGTATCGGCGAAGGACTGGACCGGGACCGGCTCCCGGGGCACATCAATGAAGTCCAGCGAGCCGGCTCCACGAAACTCGGGGCACATCACGGTCTCCACCAAATCCGGAGCAGCTCACCTATTATCCGTTGATGATCGAGCGGTTGGCGTGGGTGACGGCGCGGGAAGCGCGGGGACTGGACGAGGACGAGTCGATCGCCCTGACCGCACTGAAGCGAACCGGTGTGGCGGTCGATGTCGTGGACTGGAACGACCCCGGCGTGGCCTGGTCCAGCTATGACCGGGTGGTGCTGCGCTCGGCCTGGGACTACCCGCAACACCTGCCCGAGTTCCTGAACTGGGTAGAAGACGTGGACACCGTCAGTGAACTGGTGAACCCACCCGCGACCGTGCGATGGAACCTGGACAAGCAGTACCTCGCCGAACTGGCGGAGGACGGCGTGTCGATCACCCCGACGGTGTTCGTGCATCCCGGCGCGACCGCGCGGTTCCCGGACGGCAGATTCGTGGTGAAGCCGGCCGTGGGCGCGGGCAGCCGCGACGCTGCCTGGTACGGACCCGACGAGCATCACAGCGCGACCGCGCACGTCGCCCGCCTGCACGCCGCTGGCCTGACTGTCCTGATCCAGCCGCTGTTGGCGTCGGTCGCCCAGGACGGTGAATGGCCGATGGTGTTCTTCGGCGGAACGTTCAGCCACGCCGCCAGCAAACGGGTCACTCTGCCCCGGGCCGGGGCGGTGGAGGCGCTGTTCGCGGCCGAGGCCAACGCCGAGCACAGCGCGTCGCCCGACCAGATCTCCGTTGCCACCAAGGCATTGGAGTCCGTCGCGCGTCGGCTGGGCACGCCGACCTACGCCCGCGTGGACCTCGTCCGTGATGACAACGGCCGCTACTGCGTGCTGGAGGTCGAGCTGATCGAGCCGTCGCTGTTCCTGCCGTTCGCCGACGCCACCGCCGCGGACCGGTTCGCCGAAGTCCTGATCCACTCGCCGGGCTGACAGCCGGAGGTGCGGCACCGGCGCGCATTGCCCTTCCGGGGAGCGGCCGACGGGCTTGACCCTGACCGTGCGTCAGGGTTCGAGCCTTGCCCCATGACGGAGAACATCACTTCCGCGGCTCGGCCCGCTCCGCCGACCGGTGGGTTCCAGGAGATCGACGGCCGCCGCGTGTTCGTGCGTCGGACGGGCAGCGACGGACCGGCCGTCGTCTTCCTGCCCGGCGCCAGCTCGGTCGGTCTGGACTACTTCCTTGTCCAGCAACAGGTGTCCCAGTTCACCACCGCCGTTGTGTACGACCGCGGCGGCACGGGCTACAGCGATCCGCTGCCACTGCCACGCACCGCCGCCGCGGTCGCCACGGAACTGCACGAGCTGCTGCACGCCCAGGACATCGCCGCCCCCTACGTTATGGTGGCGCACTCCCTCGGCGGCGCCTACACGCACCGGTTCGCGCAGCTGCACCCACGCGAGGTAGCCGGGCTGGTCTGGTTGGACGCGTTCCATCGCGACTGGGACGACTTCATGCCCGCCGAGGCGGCCCTGGCCGCGGGCGAGCGGATGGCGCCTGATCCCGCGCAGATCCAGCAGATGCGCCCAGCCCTGCGCGAGATGTACACCGAGCTGGTGGCGGACTACCCGGAACACCTGCGGCTGCCGCTGATCGATGCCCACACGAGCGATGAATGGCTCCAGGCCGGCTTCGCCGAGCGCGGCAACCTCGTCGCACTCGCCGAGGAACTACGGGCCGGACCGGACATCCCCGACGTTCCGCTGATCGCGCTCACCGCGGAGGGCGTCGACCCCGCCCAGCACGCGCTGACCTCGCAGCAAACGCGGCTGCGGATAGCGCAGCGGACGCTGCGGGAGGTAGGTGAGGGCAAGCAGAGGATGATCGCCGCCCTGGTGAGCGCGGTCTCGCACGGGGAACAACGCACCGTCTCCGGCGTCGGCCACAGCCAGCTCTGCTTCCAGCGTCCTGATGTCGTGGTCCAGGCGATCCGCGACGTCGTGGCGCGCGTCTAAAGTCGACACGACAGGCGGAGGAGGACGGTGCTCACGATCAGCCAACTCGCGGCGAGCGCCGGCGTGACCGTACGCACCGTCCGCCACTACCACCGCGTCGGTCTGTTGGCCGAGCCGACCGCGACGCCTCCGGCTACCGCCGCTACAACGCGCAAGCAGCGGTGGACCTCATCCGGATCAGGACCCTGGCCGATGCCGGGGTGCCGCTGGCCCGCATCGACGCGCTGCTGCACGCCCAGCCGACCGAATTCGCCGCGGCCATCACCGACATCGACGCCGACCTGCGGCGCAAGATCGACCGGCTCGCCGAGCACCGGCACCGGATCGCCGAACTGGCCAGCGGTGAACGGTTGGTCCTGCCGCCCGAGGTGGTCGCCATCCTGGACCGGATGCGCGGCATCGGGGTCAGCGAACGGACGGTGCGGCTGGAGCGGGACGCGCGGATCTTGATACACGCAGTGGACCCGCGCGCCACCTCGCAGTGGATACAGGACAAGAACGCCGGCTTCGCCGACCCCGACCGGACGCGCCTGTACCTGGCCTGTGATCAAGCAGTTGACTGGGATCCGCACGATCCACGGGTGGACCGGCTCATCGACGACCTGGACGCCTGGGAACTCGAACACGAAGGCGACCTCAGCCGGCCAGGGAGCAGCACCGTGGTTTCTTCCCTGGTCACCGAGGCATCACCGGCGTGGCAGCGGATCCTCGATGCGCTCGCCCACCGCGCCCAGCGGCGCAGCATCGCCGTGCCCGACACCTGATCTCCGGCCGGCTCCGGACAAACGCACATCGGCAGATGCGGATGGTCTACTGGACCTCTGGGCGCCAGCCCGCAGGCGGTCCATCAGCGATTCTCGCCGTTCGGGGTCGGCCGCGTGGCCGGCCCGGCGGGTCCGGCGCCGTTCAGCCTGTGTCGGCGGTGCTGGCTGGCCGTGCGGACTTGATGGGGCGTGGCTGGGAATTGAGTAGTTGCCCGGATGCCAGGCCTGGGAGCAGGCCCGAGGATTCCCGCTGTGCACAAGCGACCGGCCGTGTCGGCCGAACAGGCCCTTCCCGCTCGGGGGCTGGCGGGGCAATGCGCTCGGGCTGCGGCTGTCGGCAGTGCGCTCGGCCTGGCGGTGACCGCGTACGCCTTCACCATGCGCAACAAGGAACTGGAGGCGCTGGGCGAGTTGGCGGTCGCTGTGCTGGCAGCCTGGGCGCTGTCCTGGCCGCTGCTGCTGATCGTACGAGTGAGGCGGCCCCGGCTGACAGCCCTGCTGGCCCCAGTGGCGCTGGTGGCGCTGACGCGGGGCCTGTCCATGCTCGCCCCCTATGCCTCAGTCCTTGGCCAGTGGCAGCAGGCGGCCACGGTGATCGCTGTGGCCGTGGTGGCGGCCGGCGGCTACGCAGCAGCCGCGTTCGTCGGCGGGCCGGGCGCCCGGCCGCGGTGGCGGGTCATCGTGGCGGTGATGGTGGTTGCGCTGATCCCCGCAGCGATGGTGGTGGATCCGATCCAGCAGGCCGCCCGCGACGCAAACGAGGCCACCGACAGAGCCGCCCAGCTGGCGGCTTTCCCGCATCCGCTGTTCGCCCCGGACCTGCCCGGCTACACGATCATCGAGTACCACGTCGACGACTCCGGGTCCTCCTTCGCCTTCTGGCTGCGGCCCCAGTCGGCGCGCCAGCAGTCGGACGGGCCCTCCAGGCTGTCGGCGGCCGACGGCTCGCTGAACATCGCGGTGTTCCAGACGCCTGCGACCGCAGGGTTCAACCCCCCGGCCGATTGCGTGATCCCCAACCTGGGCAGCGATAGCAAGGTCGCCGTGCCGTGCGTCACGGCCGGCCCCGACGTCTGGCGAGTCTCCAAACCCGCCAACGGGTGGGAGTCGCTCTACCTCGCCCGCAGAGGCGACCGGGTCATCCAGATCAGCACGGGGTCAGCGGCAATCCCCGAAAGCGACCTGGCGAGGGCGGCGACCACCCTGCGCCAGCAGCCACCAAGCTACTTCCTGGGTTGATCCGGTCCCCCGCCTAGGCCACCCCGGCCCGAGCCGGCGCCGACCTGACACCACCCGATTGACACATCAATGACTGAGATGTCCCCCGCCCGCAACGCTTTCCACGCCGACCCGACCGAAGTGCCGTCCAATGCAACCGGTGCGGTGGATCATCCGTCCTGAGAATGTGGAGACAGCGGAGCGGAAGCCGATCATCGCGGCCACGGCGGTCGGCGTTGCCGCGGTCGCGGCGGTTGTGCAGTATGCGGTGCCTTTGGCGGTGCCGGTGTTGGAGCGTGAGCCGGGCGCGCTGGAGGCCGGTCAGTGGTGGCGGTTGGTGACACCGCTGTTCGTGCAGACCTTGGGCTGGTACCAGGTGGTGACGAACCTGGTCACGTTGGCGGTTGTGGGCGTGGTCGCCGAGCGGCTGTTCGGCCGCTGGCGATGGGCGGTGCTGTTCACCGCCGGAACGATCCGCGGCCAGATCGCCGCGTATGCCTGGGGGGAACCCGGTGGTGGCGATTCGATCGCGATCTGCGGGCTCGCGGGCGGGGTGGTGGTCTGGTTGCTGACAGACCGGCGGGACGCGAGCCGGTGGGCGGTGGGGGCTGTGGTGTGCTACATCGCCGCGTTGACGGGCTGGGGCTTCGGCGGGATCCGGGCCGCCGCAGTGGCTGCCGTTGCCGCTGTTCTGGTGTTGTGCGTTGTTCGCGCTCGGGGACTCGCGTTGGTCGGGTCGGTTGCCTGCGCTGTGGCACTGACGGTCGCCGCTGACCTGCACGGCGTTTCCTTGCTGTCCGGGATGGCCATTGCGTTGGTCATCACATGCTGCGGTGTGGGCTCTGCCCCAAGGTCCAACGCCGCGGCCGGCTTCGTTCCTGTCACGGACCGCTGAGTCGGCTCCCCCGCAGGGGCTTTCGACGGTGACTCGTCAATCTCTTCATCTGCGTGCATCCACTTGAAGAACTGGTGAGAAGGCGGCGTAACTCTGCCTGAGTTGTCACGATCTCCCGCCGGCGCGCGATCGGAAGAACCCCCGTCACCCGGGCGACTTCTCGTCCGGCCTACCCGCGGACCTCAGGCTGCCCGCGGCGCGGATTGGCTTGCACCGCTTGGGGTCGGTCGACGTAATGAGCCGATAAGTCTTCTGTAAGGAGCAATCGGCACGGTGGGGCGTAGCGTCACCGCCGTCGAGCTCGAACACTCCGCGTTTCCCCTGCCACAGCGCCATGTTCGGCTCGCGTGTCGTGCTTTTCCCGTAACGGCAAGGAGTGTTTCGTGAGAATTCGCGATCGGCGCCGCGCGATCATGTTGTCCGCTGTGGGGTTGGCGGTGGCATCGGTCCTCGCCTCTGTCGTCCCCCAGGCCGCTGCCTCGGCAACCGGCGGCGACCACCCGTCCGACGCCGGCACCGGGGCCACGACAGGAACCCTGCCGGTCAGCAAGACCATCCTGCCGAGCGCGATCAAGGTCGACCTGCAGAGCGAGTACGTCCGGTTGCCGCTGCACAAGGGGGACTACAAAGGCCGGACGGTCTGGTACGTGCTGACCGAGGCCTCGGACCAGGGCGCCGCTGACGACCTCGGGCTGAACTACGCGCCGAAACTCGCCAACGCCTCGGTCGGCTGCCCGAGCTGCGTCCAGGACGTCACCCTCACCGGCGGTGCGAGCGCCATCTTCAACGAGGCCACCATCCACTTCGCCGGCGTCCCCGACTTCAGCCCGAGCCGGGTGCTGACGGCAGGGCCGACCGGGTTCCCGCCCAGCCAGGCCACGCCCGGCGCCGTCGGCGGCCCCGGCTACAGCCCCTTCATCCGCGTCGCGGGCTCCCCGATCGTCTACAACGCGCCGATCGTCGCCGTCGGCGACGGCCCGTTCGACGTGGACCACCACACCAACACCGCCGACCGCGTACTCGCGGTGCATCCGGCCGCCAAGGACACCGGCCCGGCACAGTTCCACGGCGCGTCCGTCGACCTGTTGTTCATCCGGGGGTTCGACTCCGGCAAGTCGATCATCTACATCTCCACCGACGCCAGTGACGCGACGACGGCGGTGCTGGAGCGCGCGACCTACGTCCCGGCGCTCAACAATGTCGCCTTCCCCGGCGGCGACGACTTCCTCGGCAGTGCCCGCGAGCGCATCTTCCCCTTCGTCAACGGGCAGACCGGCGCGAACAACCCGCAGGCCCAGGGTTTGTCGCACCTCATCCTGGACGGCCACGCCGGCGAAGACGCCTCGCTGGGCGACAAGGCGCTGCTGCAGGCGCTGAGCCACGATGGTGACGCGCTCAACGTCCAGGGTGACTTCCCCACCCTCAAGCAGAACAACCGTCGTGACGCCTACAGCCCGCTGTGGGAGGCGCAGTTCGGCGAGTGGACGCCGAAGGCGGTCCAGCAGAAACTGAACACCCGGCAGACCGACGAGTTCCAGATCCTCAAGCTCGCCGCCGAACACCCCGATCTCCTCACCGCACCCGGCGGTGCGCCCTACGGCAGCGTCAAGGCGTTGATCGACTGCCCGGTGATCGGGTACCTGACCACCGAACCGCAGGAGGACCTGATCCAGCCGGCCCCTGGATCGGCAGTCGACTTCTCGGGCGCCTACTTCCAAGGCTGACGACCGCCGCAACCGCACTGGCACGCGACGAAATGGACCGCCGCCATGGCGGTGGCGGGGGGGGGGCCCCCGCCGCGCGCGCAGGGGCGGGGGGGCCGCCGCACCCCAAGGGGCACGGAAAAAAAGGCCGCCCAAACCGGGGGGGGGCGCTTAAAAAAACAGC
>NZ_JBFBAM010000015.1:0-212235 GCF_040682195.1 Kutzneria sp. NPDC051319
GACCGGCTTTCGGGCGCGCGGCCCCGGGGGGGGTCCGCCCAGCCGGGGCGAGCGACGATCAGGCGGGGACGGAAGCCACGCCCTGGGCCAGGAAACGCCGGCCGGTGACGCGCTCGGAGACGCCGGCCCGGTCCAGGTACGGCGTGATGCCGCCGAGCCAGAAGGGCCAGCCGGCGCCGAGGATGAGACACAGGTCGATGTCCTGGGCCTCGGCGACGACGCCTTCGTCGAGCATGAGGCGGATCTCCTGGGCCAGCGCGTCCTCGGCCCGGGTGCGGAGCTCCTCGGCGGTCAGCGGCGACGTGCCGGGCTGCCAGAGGGCGGCGACCTCGGGGTCGACCTGGGGCTTGCCGGTGGCGTCCCAGGTGTAGACGGCGGTCTTGCCGGCGGCGACGAAGCGCTTCATGTTCTCGCTGACGCCGAAGCGGTCCGGGAAGGCCTGGTGCATGGTCTCGGCGACGTGCAGCGCGACGGCGGGGCCGACGAGCTGGAGCAGGATCAGCGGGCTCATGGGCAGGCCCAGCGGGTCCAGCGCCTTGTCGGCGACCTCGAACGGGGTGCCCTCGTCGACGGCCCGGATGACCTCGCCCAGGAAGCGCGTGAGCAGCCGGTTGACGACGAACGCCGGGGCGTCCTTGACCAGCACGCTGGACTTCTTCAGCTGCTTGCTGACCGAGAAGGCGGTGGCCAGCGTGGCGTCGTCGGTCTGGTCGCCGCGGACGATCTCCAGCAGCGGCAGGACGGCGACCGGGTTGAAGAAGTGGAAGCCGACGATCCGCTCGGGGTGCGACAGCTTGGCGGCCATCTCGGTGATGGACAGCGACGAGGTGTTGGTGGCCAGCACGCACTCGGCCGAGACGTGCTCCTCGACCTCGGCGAACACCTGCTGCTTGACCGACAGCTCCTCGAACACGGCCTCGATGACGAAGTCGGCGTCCGAGAAAGCGGCCTTGTCCAGCGAGCCGGAGACCAGTGCCTTCAACCGGTTCGCGGCGTCGGGGGACAGGCGCTTCTTGCCGAGCAGCTTGTCGATCTCGCCGTGCACGTAGCCGACGCCCTTGTCGACGCGAGCCTGGTCGATGTCGGTCATCACGACCGGCACCTTGAGCTGGCGTACGAACAACAGCGCGAGCTGGCTGGCCATCAGGCCGGCGCCGACGATGCCGACCTTGGTGACGGGACGGGCCAGCGACTTGTCGGGCGCGCCCGCGGGCTTGCGGGCCCGCTTCTGCACCAGGTTGAACGAGTACAGCCCGGACCGCAGCTCGTCGGTCATGAGCAGCGAGGCCAGGCCGTCGGTCTCGGCGGCGTAACCGGCGTCGAGGTCGTTGCCCCGGGCCAGCTCCAGCAGCTCAAGGGCCTTGGTCGCGCCCGGAGAGGCGCCGTGGGTCTTGGCCTCGACGAAGGCGCGGCCACGAGCCAGGGCGGCGTCCCAGCCCTCGCCGCGGTCGATCTCCTTGCGGGGGACCGAAACCTCGCCGTTGACGACCTTGACCAACCACGCCAGCGACTGCTCCAGGTAGTCGGCGGAGTCGAAGACCACGTCGACGATGCCCAGCCCGGCGGCCTCCGCCGGCTTGAGCATCTTGTTCTGGTTCAACGCGTTCTCGATGATCACGGTCACCGCGGCGTCGGCCCCGATGAGGTTGGGCAGCAGCTGCGTGCCGCCCCAGCCCGGGAACAGGCCCAGGAACACCTCGGGGAAGGCGATCGCGGCGGCGTTGGAGACCAGCGTCCGGTAGTGGCAGGACAGCGCCAGCTCCAGGCCGCCGCCCATGACCGCGCCGTTGACGAAGGCGAAGGTCGGGATCGACGACTCGGTGAACCGGCGGAACACGTCGTGCCCGGTCTGCGCGATCTGCCGCGCCAGCTCCGGCGACGACAGCTGCTCCACACCGGACAGGTCGGCGCCGACGGCGAACACGAACGGCTTGCCGGTGACGGCGATCGCCGCCGGGGAGGCGGCCAGCGCCTCGTCCACGGCGGCGTTGAGCGACACCAGGCTCTGCGGCCCGAAGGTGGACGGCCGCGTGTGGTCGAAGCCGTTGTCGATGGTGATCAGCGCGACGGGCTTGGACAGCCCGGGCACCGGAATCACGCGCGTGACGGCCTTGGTCACGACCTCGTCGGGGAAAGCGGCCTTCGCCTGCTCAGCGGAGATGGTCACTTGTCCCCCTCGAAGTGCGGGTTCTCCCAGATCACGGTGCCGCCCATGCCGATGCCGATGCACATGGTGGTGATGCCGTAGCGCACGTCCGGCCGCTCGGCGAACTGGTGCGACAGCTGGGTCATCAGCCGCACGCCGGAGGAGGCCAGCGGGTGGCCGGTCGCGATCGCGCCGCCCCACTGGTTGACCCGCGGGTCGTCGTCGGCGATGCCGAAGTGGTCGAGGAAGGCCAGCACCTGCACGGCGAACGCCTCGTTGACCTCGAACAGGCCGATGTCGGAGATGCTCAGGCCGGTGCGGGCCAGCGCCTTCTCGGTCGCCGGCACGGGACCGACGCCCATGACCTCGGGCTCGACGCCGGCGAACGAGTAGCCCACCAGGCGCATGCCGACGGGCAGGCCCAGCTCGTGGGCGGTGGCCTCATCGGCCAGCAGGCAGCCGGTGGCACCGTCGTTGAGACCGGCGGCGTTGCCGGCGGTCACCCGGCCGTGCGGGCGGAACGGCGTCTTGAGCGACGCCAGGTCCTGCACGGTGGTGCCGGGGCGCGGCGGCTCGTCGGCGGTGGCCAGGCCCCAGCCCTTGTCGGCGGACCGGGTGGCCACGGTGACGAACTCGGGGCCGATCTTGCCGGCCTTCACCGCGGCGTCGTACTTGGCCTGGGAGGCGGCGGCGAACGCGTCCGCCCGGTCCTTGGTGATGCCCGGGAACCGGTCGTGCAGGTTCTCCGCGGTCTGGCCCATGACCAGCGCGGAGGTGTCCACGAGGCGGTCGGCCAGGAACCGCGGGTTGGGGTCGACGCCCTCGCCCATCGGGTGGTGGCCCATGTGCTCGACACCGCCGGCGATCACGACGTCGTAGGCGCCGAAGGCGATGCCGCTGGCCGCGGTGGTCACCGCGGTCATGGCGCCGGCGCACATGCGGTCGACCGCGTAGCCGGGCACCGACTTGGGCAGGCCGGCCAGCAGGGCGGCGGTGCGCCCGATGGTCAGGCCCTGGTCGCCGATCTGGGTGGTGGCCGCGATGGCGACCTCGTCCACCCGCTCCGGCGGGAGCTCGGGGTGTCGGCGCAGGAGCTCGCGGATCACCTTCACGACGAGGTCGTCGGCACGGGTCTCGGCGTAGATGCCCTTGGGCCCGGCCTTGCCGAACGGCGTGCGCACGCCGTCGACGAAGACCACGTTGCGCACGGCCCGTTCCGTCATCGGCGCTACTGGTGCGGCCACGGCGTGCTCCTCCTCAGCTTCGAGTGCGGGTCGGCCGTCCATTACCGGCCGGTAACCCGAACTCTAGTCTGAGTTACTGGCCGGTAACCAGCAGGGTGGCTGAACTCATGCTGCCGCAGCCTTGAGCGACTTGCTGAGTGGCTCCGCGGTGAGCTCGATCTGCCACGACCGGGCATGGCCGGCCCGCAGCACCTCGGCCACCGTGGACGGGTCGAGATCGGCCGGCGGCTCCCAGCAGGTGCGCCGCACCAGGTCCGGCAGCAGCAGGTTCTCCACCGGCAGCTTCAGGCTCTCGGCGATGGACGTCAGCGTGGCCCGGACGGCGGCCAGCCGGGCGGCGGCGTCGGGATCGCGGTCGGACCAGCGGTTGGGCGGCGGCGGGCCGTCGTGAGCGGGGGAGACCTCGGGCAGCTCCTTGCGCTGCAGCGCCCGGGCCTTGGCCAGGGCGTCGCCCCACACCTTCACGGTCCGGCGCTGGGAACGGCCGCGGAACACCGGCAGCGCCAGCAGGTCGGCCTCGGTCGCCGGATCGGTCACGGCGGCGTCGATGATCGCGCTGTCCGGCAGCACCCGGCCCGGCGCGATGTCCCGCTGGCGGGCCAGCCCGTCCCGGGCCTCCCACAGCGCCCGCACGGCGGCGAGCTGGCGGGGATTGCGCAGGCGGTGAATGCCGGAGGTGCGACGCCACGGCTCGGCCCGCGGCTTGGGCGCGGGCGCCGTGCGCACTGCCTCGAACTCCTCCAGGGCCCAGTCGAGCTTGCCCTGCTCACGCAGCTCGTCCTCGAGCACGTTGCGCAGCGGGACCAGCAGTTCGACGTCGAGGGCCGCGTAGGTCAACCAGTCCTGCGGCAGCGGGCGACGTGACCAGTCGGCGGCGCCGTGGCCCTTCTCCAGGTGGTAGCCGAGCAGGCGTTCCACCATCGAGCCGAGCGCGACCCGGTCGAAGCCGGCGAGCCGTCCGGCCAGTTCGGTGTCGAACAGGACCGCCGGCCGCAGGCCCAGCTCGGCCAGGCACGGCAGGTCCTGGGACGCCGCGTGCAACACCCACTCGGTGTTGGCCAAGGCATCCACCAGCGGGTCGATCCGGCCGCCCAAAGCGACCGGATCGACCAGCACGGTGCCTGCCTGCTCTCGTCGCAGCTGCACCAGGTAGGCGCGCTGCGAATAGCGGTAGCCCGATGCCCTTTCGGTGTCCACCGCCACCGGACCCGTCCCCTCCGCCAGCGTTGCGGCCGCGCGCCGCAGCGTTGCCGGATCGGACACCACTGGCGGAACCCCCTCAGCGGGTTCGGTCAGCAGCACCGGGGTTTCTCCGGTCGGATCCTTCGGTTCAGAGCAGGGTGCATCCACGGCGGAAGACCCTACGTCCTCCACGCCCCGCGCGGGCGTGGATCACGTTCTGCTCGGTCCTCGCGTCGTCCATCCATAACCGTTTCTCAGCGGATCACGCCGGCCCGCATGGCCAACGCAACCATCTGAGCGCGATCCCCGGTGCCCAGCTTCCGGCCGATCCGCGACAGGTGAGACTTCACCGTGAGCGCGGACAGGTTCAGAGCCTCGCCGATCTCCTTGTTGGACTGGCCATCGGCGACCAGCTGGAGCACCTCGACCTCACGCGCGGACAGTTCCCGCGGCGTGTTGTCGGTTCCGGGGACCCGGGTTCCCGCAGCGAGGACCGGGGCCACGCTCGGGTCCGCGTAGACGCCACCGTCGAGAACTCGACGCACTCCGTCGGTGACCACCATCGGCGACGCGGACTTCAGCAGGTACGCCTGAGCGCCTGCCTGGAAGGCCGAGCGAACCGCATAGGGGTCGTCGGAGGACGCGAGCACCACGATGCGCGGCCAGCCCTGAGCACGGAGTTCCGTGACCAGGTCGATGCCGCTACCGTCAGGCAGCCCGAGATCAAGGATCGCCAGGTCGCACGGCCCCGTGGCCAGGGCTCGCGCCCTCGCCTCGGCCACCGATGCGGCCTCATGCACTGTGCCGGCACCCATCTGGGTCAGCCGAGCCGCTATCGCCTCCCTCAACAGTGGGTGGTCGTCAACCACCAACACTGAAAACAGCTCTTCCCGCGGGTGCGGGACCATGTTTGCCGGCAACGAGCCGGCTGGCGTGGTACGAACGGCCTGACCTAAGCCGACGGCAGCCACGTCACTACCTCCCTGGAGTCGGTCGTGCCCCCCGACCGGCACCGGGACTTTCGTCCAATCAGCCGCGCCACTGATCGACCGAAAGTGGTGTCGACGGGAGGAGCGTAGCCGCCCAAGCGGGTCAGCGGGACGATCAAATGGGTATCTGTCCCGATCGAGTTGTCACCGGAGGCCAGGTTTGTCGCACGATCGAGGGACTCCTGCCGAGGTGGCTAACGCGAGAAGGCTTCATAACGACATGAAGGAGTTGCGGTCGTGACGGACGGTCCGGAACACGCAGATGGCCGTGCTTCTGCACGTGCAAACGCCCTACTGCGGCGGGTCCAACTGGCGGATGGGCACAACGACCTGCCGTGGGCCCTGCGCGAACTGGCCGGCGGAGCGGGCTCGCCGGCCGACTGGGCGGCGGCCGATCTGACCACTGTCCGGACAGATCTGCACACGGACCTCGTCCGACTCCGAAAAGGCGCACTGACCATGCAGTTCTGGTCGGTCTACGTGCCCTGCCGGCTGGAAGGTCACAGCGCGGTCACGGCCACGCTGGAGCAGATCGAAGTCGTGTACGAGCTGGTCAACCGCTATCCGGACCATCTTGCGCTGGCGCGCACGGTTGACGAGGCGGAAGCCGCGTTCGCGTCCGGGCGCATCGCCTCGCTGCTGGGCGCCGAGGGCGGCCACAGCATCGCCAACTCGCTCGGAGCCCTGCGTTCGCTGTATCGACTCGGTGTTCGCTACATGACGCTCACGCACAACAACAACACCGAATGGGCCGACTCGGCGACCGATGAGCCAGTGCACAACGGCCTTACCGATTTCGGCCGTGATGTGGTTCGTGAGATGAACCGCCTCGGCATGCTCGTCGATCTCTCGCACGTCGCACCGGCAACGATGCGCGACGCGCTCGCGGTGAGCGAGGCGCCGGCCATCTTCAGCCACTCCTCCTGCCGCGCGGTGGCCGACCATCCCCGCAACGTGCCCGACGACGTGCTGGTCGAGCTGGCCGCCCAGGGCGGTGTGTGCATGGTCACATTCGTCCCGAGCTTCGTGTCGCAGGCCTATGCCGAGTGGGACGCGCGGCTGCGGGAGGCCATGACCGCGGCGGGCGCCGACCATCGCGACCTGGAGCAGCGGCACACCTTCTCGCAGACCTGGACCGGCGGCGGCCCGAAGCCCGAGGTCACCGTGAACGACGTGGTCAGGCACCTTGAGCACGCCCGTGAGGTCGCCGGCATCGACCACATCGGACTCGGCGGCGACTACGACGGCGTCGCCCAGCTGCCCGTCGGCCTCGAGGACGTCTCCTGTTATCCGCGGCTGTTCACCGAGCTGCTGGAGCGGGGCTGGAGCGAGGTGGACTGCACGAAGCTCGCCGGCGCGAACACGCTCCGCGTGCTGCGGGAGGCCGAGCGGGTCGCGCAAACTTCACCCGATCGTGTGATCACCTAGGGGCGAGAACGGACGGGCACGGGTCCTTAGGGGTTCGTGCCCGCTGCACGTGCACGCGAGGGGATGCAGGGAAGGACGCCTTACCCGCGTTGAACGAGGGTAAGGCGTCCTTCCCTGCATGAAGTGGTGGTTACAGGCTGTTCTGGCGCTGACTGAACAGGGTGACCCCGACCGGGGGCAGGCCCACGGTGCTGGACAGCAGCTCGCAGAAGGCCTCGCCATGGGTGGTCAGCTCCGAGTCCAGCGCCGTCCACGACGCCCGCAGCTCCAGGTCGTCGGTGCGGGCCGGGCCCGAGATGTCGCCGAAGCGGGCCGAGGAGTTCTGGGTGACGGTGCCGCCGAGCGCGGTCCACTTGGCCGAGGAGCCCTCCAGCGCGTCGGTCAGCCACGACCACGCGACCGCCGGCAGCAGTGGATCCACCGCCAGCTCGGCGTCCAGCTCGGCCCGGACGAAGGCGACCACGCGGAGCACCCCGCCCCACGCCTCCTCGCCCTCCGGGTCGTGCAGCAGCACCAAACGCCCCGTCGCCAACACGTCGGCAGGCCCGTCGGCTTCCGCGCTGTAGGCGAACGACCACGGCGCCAATCGCTGCGGCGCACGGACCTCCGTCAGCTCGACCTCCGGACGAGGGCGCACCGACCTGAGCGCTTCCACTGCCTGCCGGAACAGCGCTGGCTCCTCCGACATCCCGGTCACATCAGGTGACCTTACGGGCTCATCCGCGCCGAAGTCCCGCACGACACGACGGATTCCGTTTGCCCGAGACGACTCCGTGACACACGATTCCGGCCGCGTGGCACCATGGAACGGCCATGACGAACACTGCTCCGGTCTCGGCGCGCCGCGACCTCTCAGACGCTCCCCTGCTGGTCGCGGCCCGGGGCGGCGAGCCGTCCCGGACCCCGGTCTGGTTCATGCGGCAGGCCGGCCGCTCGCTGCCCGAGTACAAGAAGGTGCGCGAGGGCACCGCGATGCTGGAGTCCTGTCTCACACCGGACCTGGCCGCCGAGATCACGCTGCAGCCGGTCCGCCGGCACGGCGTGGACGCGGCCATCCTGTACAGCGACATCGTCGTCCCGCTCTACGCAGCGGGCATCGGCGTGGACATCGTGCCCGGCACGGGCCCGGTGGTGGCCAATCCGGTGCGCACCAAGGCCGACGTGGACGCGCTGCCCGACCTGGACGCCGAGCAGGTCGCGCCGGTCGCGGAGACGATCCGGCTGCTGACCGCCGCGCTGGGCGACACGCCGCTGATCGGCTTCGCCGGCGCGCCGTTCACGCTGGCGTCGTACCTGGTCGAGGGCGGTCCCAGCAAGAACCACGAGCGCACCAAGGCGCTCATGCACAGCTCCCCGGACGTGTGGCACGCGCTGCTGGCCAAGCTGGCCGGCATCGCCGCGGAGTTCCTCCGGGTGCAGGTCGAGGCCGGGGTTGACGCCGTACAGCTGTTCGACTCGTGGGCCGGCGCGTTGTCCGAGCGCGACTACCGCGAGTTCGTGCTGCCGCACTCGACCCGGGTGTTCGACAGTCTCGACGGCGCGGGCGTGCCGCGGATCCACTTCGGCGTCGGCACGGGCGAGCTGCTGGTGGCCATGCGCGACGCCGGGGCCGACGTCGTGGGCGTGGACTGGCGGATTCCGCTGGACGAGGCGGTGCGGCGGCTGACCGCGGCCCGTCCCGACGGGCCCGCGCCGGTCGTGCAGGGCAATCTCGACCCGGCGCTGCTGTTCGCCGAGTGGAGCGTGCTGGAGAAGGAGGTCCGCCGGATCCTCGCCGAGGGCAGGGCGGCCGCCGGGCACATCTTCAACCTCGGTCACGGCGTGCTGCCGGAGACCGATCCCGCGGTCGTCACCCGAGTGACAGAGCTGGTGCATTCACTGTCATGACCGAGCCCCATGTCGCCGTCGTCGGTGGCGGCGTGTCCGGCCTCGCGGCCGCCTTCCGGCTGCGCAGGCTGCTCGGACCGCTGGCCACGATCACCGTCATCGAGCAGACGGACCGGGTCGGCGGCAAGCTGCGCACGGTCGAGCTGGGCGGCCGTTCCTACGACGTCGGCGCGGAGGCCTTCCTGGCCCGGCGCGCCGAGGCCATCGAGCTGATCACCGAGATCGGCATGGCCGACGACCTGGTGCATCCGACCGACGCCCGGGCCACCGTCCGGGCCGGCGGGCGGATCAACCCGCTGCCCGGGCACACCTTCCAGGGCGTGCCGGCCTCGGCCGACGCCGTGCGCGGTGTGCTGTCCGACGCGGCGGTGGCGCGGGTGGCCCACGAGCCGGCCCTGCCGCCGATCCATCTGGACGGCGAGGACGTCTCCGTCGGCAAGCTGCTGCGGGAGCGGTTCGGGCCCGAGGTGACCAACCGGCTGGTCGACCCGCTGCTCGGCGGCGTCTACGCCGGTCACGCCGACGGCCTGAGCCTGCGCGCGACGATGGCGCCGCTGGCCGGGGCGTTGGACCGTGGCGCCGGCTCGCTGGTCGCCGCGGCGTCTGCGCTGGTGCCGGCCCCGCCGCAGCAGGGTGCCAAGCGGCCGGCGGTGTTCGGCACGCTCAAGGACGGCCTCGGCTCGCTCACCGACCGGCTGGCCAAGCTCTCCGACGCCACCATCGAGTTCGGGCACCCGGTCCGTCGGCTGCGTCGGCGGGAGACCGGCTGGACCGTCGAGTTCGGCGAGCACTCCCTGGACGTCGACGGCATCGTGCTGGCCGTGCCGGCCCCGGCCGCGGCCAAGCTGCTGGCCGACATCGCGCCGGTCGCGGCCGCCGCTTTCGGCGGCATCGAGCTGGCGTCGATGGCCGTCATCTCGCTCGTGCTGCCGGCCGACGTGGCGCTGCCGCAGAACTCCGGCGTGCTGATCGCCGGCGACGACAGCTGGGCCGACGGCACCCGGTTCACCGCCAAGGCCTTCACGTACTCCAGCCGCAAGTGGGCCCACCTGGCCGGCGAGGACACCCTGGTCATCCGGGGGTCGGTCGGCAAGGCCGGCGAAGCGGCCGTGCTCCAGGTCGACGACGAGGACCTGATCCGCGGGGTCCGGGCCGACCTGGCCGAACTCACCGGCATCACCACCGCGCCCATCGACGCGGGCGTCACGCGGTGGGGCGGCGGTCTGCCGCAGTACGGCGTCGGGCACCTCAGCCGCGTCACCGCGATCGAGACGGCCGTGGCCGATCTGCCGGGGCTGGCCGTGGCCGGCGCGAGCCTGCACGGCGTCGGCGTGCCGGCGTGCATCGCGACCTCTCAGGAAGCCGCGGCACGTGTGGCTGCCCACCTCTTGGGGCGACACCGTGGGACCGGTGGGACGATGGGCTCATGGCCCGCTTGAACTACAACGAGTTGAACGACACCATCCGCTACACCATGTGGTCGGTGTTCCGCGCCGAGCCCGGACGCCTCGGCGAGGACCGCGGGCCGGCGGCGGCCGAGGCCCAGGAGTACTTCGACTCCCTGGAGAGCAAGGGCGTCGTGGTGCGCGGCGTGTACGACGTGTCCGGCCTGCGGGCCGACGCCGACTACATGGTCTGGTGGCATTCCGAGGAGATCGAGCAGGTGCAGGCGGCGTACGCGAACTTCCGCCGCGGCACCGCCGTCGGCCGCGCGTCGACGCCCGTGTGGAGCCAGGTCGCGCTGCACCGGCCGGCCGAGTTCAACAAGAGCCACGTCCCGGCCTTCCTGGCCGGCGAGGAGCCCAAGAACTACCTCTGCGTGTACCCCTTCGTGCGGTCCTACGAGTGGTACCTGCTGCCCGACGACGAGCGCCGCAAGATGCTGGCCGACCACGGCAAGGAGGCCCGGGACTACCCGGACGTCCGGGCCAACACCGTCGCCTCGTTCGCGCTGGGCGACTACGAGTGGATCCTGGCCTTCGAGGCCGATGAGCTGCACCGGATCGTCGATCTGATGCGCCACCTGCGCGAGACCGAGGCCCGCCGGCACGTCCGCGTGGAGATCCCGTTCTACACCGGCACGCGGGTGCCGCCGGCCGAGCTCGTCGCCAACCTGCCGTAACGAATGGGGCTGGATACCGACTACCCCCGGTATCCAGCCCGACGCCGGTGACCTCTTCTGTCCGACGCGCAAGATCACTAGCCTTGGTGCGAACGGCTTAGCGAGGTGTCGGCCATGACCAACCCCGGGGGGATCCCGGCTCGCCCTACCGAGTGCGACCTGGTGATGCAGGGCGGAATCACCAGCGGCGTCGCCTATCCCGCGGCGGTTCTGGAGCTGTACAAGCAGTTCCGGTTCCGCTCGATCGGCGGCGCGTCGGCGGGCGCCATGGCGGCCGCGGTGACGGCCGCCGCCGAATATGCCCGTGACAGCGGCGGTTTCGACCGCCTGCAGACGTTACGCAAGCAGCTGCAGGAGCCCGGGCTGATCGTCCGGCAGTTCCGGCCGAGCAAGCGGGCCAAGCCGCTGTTCCGGATCCTGCTTGCGGCGCAGGCGAAGCGCACCACCGGCGCGCGGGCCATCAGCTACTCGTGGGGGCTGCTGCGCTGGCTGTTCCTGCCGTTGCTGCTGTCGGCCGCCGTCGCGTTCGGCCTCGGCTGGCTGCTGGTGGCCAGCGCCGGCGGCACGCTCGGCGGCATCGGGATCGTCGGCTGGGTCGTCTTCGCCCTCGGCATGGTGATCACCGGCGGGCTCGGCCTGACGCTGGCCCTGGTGTGGTCGATGGTGCGGCTGGTGCGGGACCTGCCGAAGAACTACTACGGCATGTGCCTCGGCGCCAAGCAGCGACCGCAGGACCCGGACGCGCTGGCCGACTGGCTCTACCAGCAGATCCAGATCGTGGCCGGCAAGGACGTCGCCGATCCGCTGACCTTCGGCGACCTCAGGTCCCAGGGCATCAACCTCCAGCTGATGACCACCGACGTGACCGGCGGGCGGCCGGTGCGGCTGCCCAACGAGCAGTACTCGGACGTCAGCTACCTGTTCAGCCTGGACGAGTGGCGGCCGCTGTTCCCGGCCGAGGTGCTCGACCACCTGGGCCGGATCAGCGCCGTGGTCTATCCGGGCGCCGGCGAGCTGCGGGCGCTGCCCACCGACGACCTGCCGGTGTTGGTCGCCACCCGGATGAGCCTGACCTTCCCGGTCCTGCTCTCGGCCGTTCCACTGTGGACGGTCGACGGGAAGACCGTGTCCCGGCACTGGTTCGCCGACGGCGGCATCTCCAGCAACTTCCCCATCCAGTTCTTCGACGCGTGGCTGCCGACCCGGCCCACCTTCGGCCTCTACTTCGGGCCCAAGGTGCCGTCGGCCCAGGGCGAGCAGCCGCCGGTCGACCCCGAGCGCGTCGCGGAGCGGCCCAGCCTGCTCAGCTATCTCGGCGGCATCCTGAGCGCCGGCTTGAACTGGCACGACACGTTGCAGGCCCGGCTGCCCGGCTTCAGCGACCGCGTGCGGGCCATCCGGCTCACCGACGGCGAGGGCGGCTTCAACCTCACGATGCCGCCGCAGACCATCTCGTCCATCGACGCCAAGGGTGCCGCCGCGGGCCGGTCGCTGATCGACTTCGACTTCCAGAAGCACTGGGTCGAGCGGTACCTGATCGCCATGCGCATGCTCCAGCGCAATCTCGTGGCCCCCGACGACGGCCACATCAGCATGCGCGAGGCCTACACCGCCGAGTACCACGCCTGGCTCGCCGCCGGCGGGGCCGTCGGCCCCGGCCACCACGAGGCGTGGTCCGCCGAAGCCGCCGCCGCCACCGCCCAGCTCCTCGACGGCGCCGACGCGTGGCTGCGCTGCGGCGAGACCTTCGTCGACGGCGCCGATCCCAAGCCGTCCGTGGCCATGCGGATCACCCCGGACGTCTAGCTACGTGAGTGGCTCATTTCGCATCTATCGCCACCTGAGCCACTCACGTGGGGCCTTGGAACGTAACTGAGCCACTCACGTGAGCAGCTGGTCGCGGACGCGGTCGAGGTGGGTGGCCATGACCGCGGCCGCGCGATCGGCGTCCTGGTCGCCGATGGCCTCGATCAGGACGTCGTGCTCGTCGATGGACGCCTGCTCGTGCGAGAAGGTGAGCTCCTTGGCCGCGCGGAGCAGCACGACGCGTTGCTGGGCCAGGCGGACCTGCTCGGCGACCAGGGGGCTGCGGGCGGCCTCCAACAGGGCGCCGTGGAAGGCCAGGTCGAGCCGGTAGGGGAACTCGCCGGTGGTGAACGCCGCCCGTGAGGCGGCGCTGACCTCACGCATCCGGGTCAGGTCGGCGTCGGTGCGGCGGGCGGCGGCCAGGCGGGCGGCGGCGCATTCGAGGGCGGAGCGGAGCTCGAACAGGGCGTGCACGCCGGTGTTGTCGGCGACGGGGACGTGCGCGCCGCGGTTGGGGGTGAGGACCAGCAGGCCCTCGCTGGCCAGGTGCCGGATGGCCTCGCGCAGCGGCCCGCGGCTGATGCCGAGCCGCTGGGCCAGACCGACCTCGTTGATCCGCTCGCCGGCGGCGATCTCGCCGGTGAGCACCAGCTCCCGCAACACGGCCACGGTCTGCCCGGCCAAGCCGGTGTGCACCAGGTCGACGCTCATGTGACGAACATCCGCCTTTACAACGTCCGCGAGCAAGTTGTTAACTGTCGACAGTTGGCAGAATCACCCGTCGAGTCGAGGAGGCCGGTATGCACGAGCTTGTCGCAGAGGTGTGGCGAGGCGACTTCCTCGAATCGGTGCACCACGGGTCGGTGGTCGCGGTGGACGGCGACGGCCGCGTGGTGTTCGGCGTGGGCCAGCCGGCGGAGCTGTCGTACCCGCGCTCGTCCAACAAGCCCTTCCAGGCGCTGGCCATGGTGCGCAGCGGCCTGGACCTCGACGGCGAGTTGCTGGCGCTGGCCAGCGCGAGCCACTCCGGCGAGCCCTTCCACATCGACGGCGTGCGCCGCATCCTCGCCGCCGCCGGCCTCACGGAGGACGCGCTCCAGTGCACCGCCGACCTGCCCCTGGGCGAGCAGGCCAAGGCTGACCACCTGGCCGCCGGCGGGCACGCCGCCCCGATCTACATGAACTGCTCCGGCAAACACGCCGCCATGCTCGCGACCTGCGTGGCCAACGGCTGGCCGACCTCGAACTACCTGGATGCCGACCATCCCCTCCAGTTGGCCGCCCGCGCCGCCCTGGAAGAACTGGCCGGCGAGACCGTCGGCGCGATCGGTGTCGACGGCTGCGGGGCCCCGGTGTTCGCGATCACGCTGACCGGACTGGCCCGCGCGTTCGGCCGGCTCGCCGCCGCCCCCGCCGGCACTCCCGAGCATCGCGTCGCCCGCGCGATGAGCCGGCATCCCGAGTGGGTCGGCGGCACCGGCCGCGACGTCACGGACTTCATGCGCGGCCTGCCCGGCGCGGTGGCCAAGGACGGGGCCGAGGGCGTCTACGCGATCGGCCTGCCCGACGGCTCGGCCGTCGCCATCAAGATCGCCGACGGCTCCAACCGGGCCCGGCCCGTGGTGCTGGTCGCGGCGCTGCGCCGGCTCGGCGTGGACGTCCGGGCGGTGGAGGCCGTCGCCGACGTCCCGGTGCTGGGGCACGGGCAGCGCGTCGGTGAGGTACGTCCCGCTTTCGTAATGGCTGTGGCCTGAGCAAACGTTCGCGCGGATCCATAAACTTTCCAGCATGGAACCCGTTGTCGGCACCACCCCCAAGGTCGTCAAGTCGGAGCAGGAGTGGCGGGCCCAGCTCAGCCCGCAGGAGTTCGCCGTGCTGCGCCAGGCCGGGACCGAGCGGCCCTTCGTCGGCGAGTACACCGACACCAAGACCACCGGCGTCTACGAGTGCCGGGCCTGCGGCGCCGAGCTGTTCCGCAGCGACACCAAGTTCGACTCGCACTGCGGCTGGCCCTCGTTCTTCTCGCCGCTGGCCGGCGACAGCGTGATCCTGCGCGAGGACCGGGACCTGGGCATGGTCCGCGTCGAGGTGCTGTGCGCGACCTGCCACAGCCACCTCGGGCACGTGTTCGAGGGCGAGGGCTACCCCACGCCGACGGACCAGCGCTATTGCATCAACAGCATTTCCCTGCGGCTCGTCCCCCAGACGGACGAAGCCTGACCGCGCCACCCTAAGGCTTCCTCAAGAGGCCTTGCCCGCGCTTTTCCACGCGCCCACGATATGCGCTACCCGGAGCCGAAAAACGGCGAAGGGGCAACGACATCAACGCCGCCGGCACCTGGGGAGGAGCCGGCGGGACCGGGGGTGTCGCCGGGCGCCGCGACTGGCTGGGGGTCGGCCGCGGCGCCCGGTGACCTCGGTGTTCAGCGTGTTTCTCCTGACGAGACGCGTTGCGTCCAGGGGAAGGTCGGGTGCGACCGGACGGGGGTGGGGAAATGGGTTCGGAACCGTGGGGACTGTCCGGAGAACAGTTCCTCGATTGGTATTTCATCGGTGTCGGCTGCGCTCTCGTGCTGGCCCTCGTGATCAGATTCCTGCCGAAATTCCTCGGCCGCGGCGGCCAGGTCTTCCGGCCCAGCGCCGAAATGACCGGTTTTCTCGCCGCCGGCCCCGACCGCGCCGTCCAGGCCGTCGCCGCGGACCTGCTGGCGGCCGGCGCGCTGCGGGCCCAGAGCACCGGCCGGGTCCGGCTCACCGGATCGACCGTGCCGTCCAGCCCGCTCGCCGCGCAGTTCCTGACCCGTGCCGCGTCCAGCCACCTGCTGCCGGACATCACCCGCCACCTGCGCAAGCGGTCCGCGCTGTGGAATGTCGGCCACGACCTGGCCGACCTCGGGCTGCTCGTGCCGGCACACGTCGCCTCGCGCTTCCGCTACGCCTCGACCGTGCCGCTGCTGGCCGTTTTCGTCGTCGGTTTCATCCGCTGGTGCAACGGCTTCGCCCTCGGCCGGCCGATCGGTTTCCTGACCGCGGCGCTGGCCGGGACGATCGTGCTGTTCTTCGTCGTGCTGAACTTCCAGCGCAAGCGGCACCAGCGCACCGTCGCCGGCGACCGGGCCCTGCGGGAGCTGCGTCGTGCCGGCCTGCACGACGCCGCGACGGCGGTGGCCCTCGGCGGCGTCGGGAAGTACCCGGACGCCCGGGTCGCCGCGGCCCTGCAGAAGTCGATCGAGCCGCCGGCCCGGCGGCGCACGGCCGCGGCCGTGGGGGCGGCCTCCGGCGGCGGCTTCTTCTGGGGCGGCGGAGGCGGCAGCAGCTGTGGCGGCGGCGGTGGGGGAGGATGCGGTGGTGGGGGCGGTGGCTGCGGAGGCGGTGGAGGAGGCGGCGGCGGTGGCTGCGGCGGATGAGGGGAAGAACTCCTTTCCCCGGCTTGGCGTCGGCATCGGGTGGCGACCGGAGATCGACCTGACGGTCGAGCGGCTCCCCGATGTCGACTTCGTCGAGGTCGTCGCCGAGAACCTCGGTCATGGCGAGCTGCCCGAGTCGTTGCGACTGCTCCGGGAACGCGGCGTGCCGGTCCTTCCGCACGCCGTGTCCCTGTCGCTGGGCGGGGCCGAGCCCCTGGAGATGGCCCGCGTCGAGCACCTGGCCGCCGTGGCCGAGGCGTTGGCGGCGCCGATGGTCAGCGACCACGTGTGCTTCGTTCGGGCCGGTGGTCTCGACGCCGGTCACCTCATGCCGTTGCCTCGCACCCGTGAGGCCATGGATGTGTTGGTGGCCAACGTTCTTGAGGCCCAGCGGGTGTTGCCCGTGCCGCTGGCGCTGGAGAACGTCGCCGCGCTCATCGACTGGCCCGACGCCGAGATGACCGAGGGCCAGTTCCTGGCCGAGCTCGTCGAGCGCACCGACTGCCGGCTGCTGGTCGACGTGGCCAACCTGTATGCCAACGCCCGCAACATCGGCACCGATCCCGCCGAGTTCCTCGCCACGCTTCCCTTGGAGCGCTTGGCTTACGTGCATGTCGCCGGTGGTGTGGAGCGCGAGGGGCTCTATCACGACACCCATGCCCATGCGATGCCCGATGCCGTGCTGGATCTGCTCGGCGACCTCTGTGCCCGCGTCGATCCGCCCGGCGTGCTGCTCGAACGCGACGACGACTATCCGCCCGACGAGGAGCTCGCCGCGGAGCTCGCGGCCATCCGCGCCGTCCTGGCGTGAGCCGCGACCGGCTGGCCGCTCAGCAGGCCGAGCTGCTGCGCTCCTTGTTGGCCGGCGCGCCAACGCCTCCCGGGTTTGATTCGTCTCGCGTTCAGGCTCAGGCTCACGCCCTGTTGTCCAAGCGTCGTCGCGTCACCTGGCACCTGCGGCCCGATCTGGCCGACGATCTCGGCGAGCGCTTCGGCCCGTTGTTCGCCGAGTATGCCTCAGGTCATCCGAAGACCACCGACGTGCGGGCGCGTCAGGACGCCGACCGGTTCGGGGAGTGGTTGGTGGCACAGGGACATCTCACGCCGCCGCGCCGCCGGTGGTGGCGGCGTTAGCCCAGCCTGCGCAGCTTCTCGTGCAGCTTGCTGGTCACCAGCTGCGGGCCGGCCGGGGTCGCGCTCACCCAGCGTCCGGCGGCCGACGCCGTGGTCTGCGTGAGCCAGCGGCCTTCGGCGGTATCCCGCACGGTGACCGGGTTTTCGGCCTGGTGGAGCCGTCCGTCCGCGCCGCGGGCGGCCACCCACAGCTGGCTGATGCCCAGCACCGGTTCGCCGAGCAGCGCCTTCAGGGCGCGCACGTCGTGCGGCTCGGTCGTGGGACGGAAGCCGTTCCAGGCCTCTTCGCCTTGGGGGCGCGCGAAGTCCGCCTCGCACACGTTGATCGATCTCCCCTGTGCCGGCGGCCGGGCCGGCAGCTGCGCGACCACCGCCTCGGCCACGTCGTCGGGCTTCACCGGCGACAGCCAGGCCGCATCGCCCTCGCGGACCACCAGCGCCGCTTCTCCGCCGCCGGCCGCGGCCAGCACTCCCAGCGTGCGCTGCGGGGTGCTGATCCAGCCGAACACCTCGACGTCGGGCCGGGCCAGCACGTGGAAGGTCGCCCGCATCTGCGCCGGCACCCCGCCGCCGGCCAGCAGTCCCCGCCCGGCCAGCTCGGCCAGCACCTGCCGGTCCGCCTCGCGGCGGGTGTCGTCGTCCATCCACTCCACAGTGGACACCAGCACGGACGGCACGCGGTCGTGGCCTTCCCAGCGCCAGAACGCCCGCACCGCGTCCATGGACAACTCGACGCGCTCTCTCAGCACCCCGCCGACCCCCAGTCGGTTCGATCCCTGTTCTCAGCACCCGCCGACCCCCGGCCGGCTCGTCCCCGTCTCACACGGGCCGGCCCGCGGTTGGTTCGTCCCTGTCTCACACTGGCCGGCCCCGGTCGGTTCGTCCCCGTCTCAACACTGGCCGACCCGAAGTCGGTTCGCTTCTGTTGTCAGTCCAGGCCGATGACCGTCGGCGCGGTGCGGGGGAGTTCGCCGATGAGCTCGTCGGCGTAGTCGTCTTCGAGATAGGCCGCCGACTTGTGCTCCTGGTCCTCTTCCTTCTTCCCGCCGCGTCCGGCCCCGGCAGCCATGCCGCCGTTGCCCGGGGCTCCCGCCGCGCCCGGCCTTCCCGTGACAACCGCGGCGTTCGCGCCCGGGGCGCCCGCGCCGGCCCGGGCACCAGGGCCCGCTTGGCCTTCCGCCGCGTTCACGCCGGGCATGCCGCCCGTTCGGAAGCCCTTGGCTCCGCCCGCGCTGCCTCCGCCGGCCGTGCCGCCTGCGCCGCTTCCGAATCCGCCGCCGGGTGCGCCGAACGGCGTGCCACCGGGGAAGCTGCCTTCGCCGCCGGAGCCCCAGCCCTGACCGCCACCGGGTGCCGTGGGCCAGCCGCCGCCGGGTCCCGTGCCGGGTCCTGTGCCGGGCGAGGACGGGCCGCCGGGCCAGCCCTGCGTCGTCGTCGATCCCGTCCCGGAGCCCGGCGCACCTTGGCCTGGCCCTGTTCCTTGGACCGGGATGCCGCCGGTTCCCGGACCCGGTGTGCCGCCGCCGGGCGGTGTCCACGCGGACGACGGGCCGGGTCCGTAGTGGGAGGCCATGTGGTTCGCGCCGCCTTGGCCACCCGGCCCGTCGATCCCACCCGAGCCGTCCGGCCCGTGGCCGCCCGGCCCCGGCTGCGTCGGCGCCAGCGCGATGTCCGACCCCGACCCGCTCGGGTCGCCGTACTCGTTCGGCAGGTTGCTTCGGTTGTACGAGCTGGCGTTCGCGTACCCGTTGTACGCCGCCACGTTCGCGTTGGCCTTCTCCGACCAGTCCTGCACCTTGTTCAGGTAGCCGCCCCCGGTGAACATGCTGACCCCGCTGGCATCGCTGAGCATGTCCCCGAACGACGCCGACGGCGGCTCGTTCGGCACGTCGTGCACGCTCGTCTTCGCCACCCCGAACGACTCCGTCTGCCGCCCCATCAGATCCTGATGCGTGCTCAGCGCCCGCTGCCCGTCCCGAAACGCCCTCAGCAACGGCGCCGCCCCCGCCTGCGCCGCCTCCGACGCATCCCCCGTCCAGGCCGACCCCATCTTCATCACCAGCGCCATGGCCTGGCTCTCCCGCTGCTCATGCGTCTGCGCCAGCGAGGTCGACGCCGCCCGTGCGTCCTGAAGGCTGCCCGTGCCAGGCCCCTGCGTCAGGGCATGGTGGATGTCCCCCGGTCCAAGCCTGCCCATCACGAACCTGCCTTCAGATTGGTCATCACAAAGTCGGCGACCTTCTTGGCAATCGCACAGGGATCGAACTGCTGGTGTGCGGTGGTGGTGTCGACGCTGACGGTGAACTGAAGCGTGTCGCTGACACCAACCGCGAGGCCGCATCCGGGGTTCGTTTTGTCTTTCCGGTCATCGAGCTGGCCGTACAGGACGGCCGGAAACCCCTGGATCGGATCGACCGGCTCGAAGTAGCCGCCGGCCTTTTTGAGTGATTCCGCCTGAACGTACAGCGAGCTCAGGCCGCCCTTGCTTGCCGTGATGAAACCGGTGCCGATGGTCATGAGCAACGGGATCGTCGAAGTGTCCGACCAATTGCAGCCCGGGCCGGTTGGATCGGTGCTCGGTTTTCCGGTCGCGACAATACCGAGCGACGAGATCTGTGCCTGGGTCAACACGTTGCACGGCGCCGACTGCCCTCGCGTCGTGTCCAGCGGATTTGCCACGTGCGGGGCGCCGGACGGCAACTTTCCATCGGCGGCCACACCGTTGGACTGCGGTCCCGGGGTGCCGACGACCGGCGGCGTCGAGCATCCGGCGGTGACCGCCGCGAGTGCCACGGCGAGGAGGCCGATCTTCAAGCTGTGGTGACGCACTGGCAATTCCTCACGCCTTCTTGAGGTGGTCAGCGCCGGTCTGGTCGGCTTCCACATGACCGTCTCGTACGGCCGTCAACTTGGTGATGTATTCGGTGACGAAGGCCTGCTGCGCCTTGTTGGCTTTCAGGTAGGCCGTGCCGGACGCGTTCGCCGCATCGACGAAGGCCTGGCCGGCCTGGTCGAGCGGGCTTCCGGCGGCGGTGAGGCCCACCATTTTTCGGCCAGCAGCGGCGTCTTCCGTCAGCTCAGCGAGTAGGTCGTTCCACTGCTTGATGGCGTCGTTGAGTTCGTCTGGGTCCATGGTGAACTTGCCGCCCGTCGGCGGCAGGCCGCCGAAGACGTGCTGGGCGAGGTCCTGGATCGCCTCGCTGCGGGTGAAGCCCTTCACCACGTTCGGCGGCGTCTGCGCCTGCCCGGTTGCCTGGTCGCCCATGGCGTCTCGTGCCCTCTTCCCCTCGTGCCCGCGGCACCCTGCGGAGTTGACGGTGGCGACGACTCGCCGGCCACCCACACTCCGACGCCGCCCACCGCCGATCCGTTCCCCTTGGCAGTGACGCAGCGCGGTTCGATGGTAGCGGTCCGCATACGGGCACGGGTCCGAAATCACCCGGGTAGGCCGCCCTCAAAAGGGGAACGGCGAGGTGGCGCGCAGATACGAGACGAACCTCACCGGGTGAGCGTGAGACGGCCGCCGTCGATGACCACCAGGCCGGCGGAGGTGCTGGTGCGGAAGGCGATGCCGTCACCGTCCAGCCATGCGTCGACCAGCAGGACATCGCCGGGAACGACGGGGGCGGTGAAGCGGCCGGTGATGGCGGTGACGCGGTGGGCGTCGCCGTCGGCGAAGGCGCCGATGAGCAGGCGGCAGGTGATGCCGTAGGTGCACAAGCCGTGCAGGATGGGCCGCATGAGGCCGCCACGGGCGGCGAAGACGGGGTCGCTGTGCAGGGGGTTGCGGTCGCCGGACAGGCGGTAGATGAGGGCCTGGTTGGGCGCGGTGGCGAACTCCAGGCGACGGTCGGGGGTGTGAGAGGGCACGGCGGCGCGGGAAGAGGCGCCGCGGGGGCCGCCGAAGCCGCCCTCGCCGAGGAGGAAAGCCGAGGACACGGCGGAGAACAGCGGCCCGGTGTCGTCGACGGCGTCGACGCGGCTGACGATGAGGGCGCCGGAGCCCTTGTCGAAGATGTCGGTGACCTGGCGGCGGACCTCGATGGAGCCGGCGACCGGGAACGGCCGGTGCAGCGCCAAGGACTGCTCGGCGTGCAGGACCCGGGTGTTGTCGATGTCGCCGAAAACCTGAGCTGGCTCGGTGAAGTGGGTCAGCGCTAATGCCATGGTGGGCAAGGCCTGCTGGGTGACACCCGAGGAGTTCTCGGTTGTGAAGGGGAGTTCGGAGGCGCCGACGCCGACGGCGTAGCGCAGGGCGTCGTCGGAGGTCCACGACTTGCGCCAAGGACCCTCGACGACGCCCAGGATGCCGAAGTCGATCACCCGAGGTAGCCGCCGACCTTGGCGTGCCCCTTGAGCAGGTTGCGGGCGATGGTGCGCCGCTGGATCTCGTCGGTGCCCTCGTAGATGCGCAGCAGCCGCAGCTCCCGGTACCACCGCTCGACCGGCAGCTCCCGCGTGTAGCCCATGCCGCCGTGGATCTGCAGCACCCGGTCGACGATCTCGTTGGCCTTCACGCCGCCGTACAGCTTGGCCATGGACTGCGCCTGCCGGGAGTCGACGCCCTGGTCGACCTGCCACGCGGCGTGCAGCACCAGCCAGCGCAAAGCCTCGATCTCCACGGCGGAGTCGGCGATCATCCACTGGATGGCCTGCCGCTCGGAGATGGGCTGGCCGAACGTGACGCGGGTCTTGCTCTGCTCGATGGCCATCTCGACCAGCCGCTCGGTGGCGCCGATGGCCCGCGCCGGCAGCAGGTAGCGGCCCTGGCCGATCCACTGCATGGCCAGCCGGAAGCCCTGGCCGACCTCGCCGAGGATGTTCTCCTCTGGCACACGCACGTCCTCGAAGATCAGCGACGCCGGGCCCCACTCGCCCATGGTGTCGATGTACTCGGACTTCCAACCCATGTCACGGTCGGCGAGGAAGCAGGTGACGCCGCCGTCAGCGCCTTTCTCCTTGTCCGTCACGGCGAAGACCATCGTGAAGTCGGCCTCGTTGCCGCCGGTGATGAACGTCTTCTCGCCGTTGATCACCCACTCCGAGCCCTCCTTGCGGGCCGAGGTGCGGATGTTGCGGGCGTCCGAGCCGGCGCCTGGCTCGGTGATCGCGAAGCACGACCTGCGGTCGCCGGCGATGGTCGGGACCAGGTAGCGCTCGCGCTGCTCCTCGTTGGCGTGGAACAGAATGTTGTCCGCCTTGCCGCCCAGGTAGAACGGCACGAAGGAGCGGCCGAGCTCGGCCTCGATCAGGGCGGCGGTGACGGCGTCCATGCCCATGCCGCCGTACTCCTGCGGGGTGAGCACGCCCCAGAAGCCGGCCTCCTTGGCCTTCTGCTGCAGGGCATGGGACTCCTCGACGGTGAAGCCGCGCTCGCCGGCGCGCTCCCGCCGCAGCACCTCGGGCTCCAGCGGCATGACCTCCTTGCGCACGAAGGTGCGCACCCAGTCCCTGATCTCCCGCTGCTCGTCGCTGAGTGAGAAGTCCACCGCGAGTCCCTTCCCGACTAAACCGAACACTGTTAGTTTTAATGTACGCGCAGGAGGTGGCCATGCCAAGACCGCACACCCCGATCCTCAGCCCCGCCCGCATCCGTGCCACGGCGTTGTCCCTCGTCGACCGGGACGGCCTGGAAGCGCTGTCCATGCGCAAGCTCGCCGCCGAGCTCGGCGTCCAGGCCGCGTCCCTGTACAGCCACGTGGCCACCAAGGACGACCTGCTCCACGACATCGCCAACGACATCATCGGCCGGGTCGACGTCGGCGGCTTCCACGACGGCTGGCGGGCCGGCCTCGTCCGCTGGGCCCGGAGCTACCGGGCCGTGCTGGCCGAGCACCCCAACATGGTCCCGTTCGTCGCCCGCGGCCCGGCGCGACGTGACGCCTCGCTGCGAATGGCCGACGCCGTGCATGGCGGCCTGGTCGGCGCCGGCTGGCCCCCGCGCGAGGCCACGATGATCGGGGCCGCGGTGAAGTACATCGTCATCGGGGCGGCAACCAGCTCGTTCGCGGCGGGGTTCTCGGACGACGCGCAGGTGTATGTGGAGCGGTATCCGCACCTGAGCCAGGCGCATCTGTTGCGGGAGCACGCGGAAGAGGTGGACGAGGACAGCTTCGAGCTGGTGCTGGAGGCGTTGCTGGTGAGGTTGGAAGGGAAGCGTGGGGGGTGAAAGCCCTGGTTGGTCGCTCGGTTGCTGGCGACCAGCCGGTAGCTCGGGGCGAGAAGAAGTCGTGGGCGCGCGGCGGTCGGCATAGGGTGCTGGCGTGGCTGAGGCGATCGAGTTGCGGGTCGGGGAGCGGACGGTTCGGGTGTCCAGCCCGGGCAAGGTGTACTTCCCGGAGCGGGGGATCACCAAGCGCCAGGTGGTGGAGTACTACGTGGGGGTGGCGGAGCCGCTGCTGCGGGCGGTGGGGGAGCGGCCGACGACGCTGAAGCGGTACGTGGACGGGGTGCAGGGGGAGGCGTTCTACGCCAAGAGGATCCCGAAGGGGGCGCCGGAGTGGGTGCAGACGGCGAGGATCACGTTTCCCTCGGGGCGCACGGCGGATGAGGTGTGCCCGACGGAGCCGGCGGTGCTGGCGTGGGCGGCGAACCTGGGGACGTTCGACTTCCACCCGTGGCCGGTGCGGCGCAGCGATGTGGACCGGCCGGACGAGCTGAGGATCGATCTGGATCCGCAGCCGGGCACGGACTTCGCGGATGCGGTGGAGGTGGCGCTGACGCTGCGGGAGGTGCTGGAGGAGCTGGGGATCCGGTCCTTCCCGAAGACGTCGGGCGGCCGGGGGATCCACGTGCTGGCGAGGATCCGGCCGGAGTGGGACTTCATCGACGTGCGGCACGCGGTGATCGCGCTGGGGCGGGAGGTCGAGCGCAGGATCCCGGCTCGGGCGACGACGGCGTGGTGGAAGGAAGAGCGCGGCGAACGGGTGTTCCTGGACTACAACCAGGCGGCGCGGGACCGGACGATCGCCTCGGCCTGGTCGGTGCGGGGCACGCCGAGGGCGACGGTGTCGATGCCGCTGACCTGGGAGAAGCTGCCGACGGTCGACCCGAACGACTTCGACGTGCTGACGGCGCCGGGATGGCTGGCGGAGCACGGGGACGCGCTGGCCGGCATCGACGATCAGGCGTACGGGATCGAGCGGCTGCTGGAGTGGTACGCCGGCGACGAGCGGGGCGAGATGCCGTATCCGCCCGATTATCCGAAGATGGCGGGAGAACCGAAGCGGGTGCAGCCGAGCAAGGCCCGACACGACTGAATCACCGCCATGCAATTCCATTGTGGACAATATGCGTCACCGAAGGCGTATCATGTCCGTCTCGACTCTTGACAGTGGGGAACGCCGCCGTTCCGGCCGGTGAGCTGCGGGGAAAATGTACTGAGACGGACACGTGATCGGTCTCTGCTTCGGGGTGTCGGCCGTTTATCATGGAGCGGGCGGAAACCCCGAGCAGCCTGGAGGAGGGCCGGCCATGACGATTCCCTATGTGGCGCGCTTCGTCGGCGGCCCGCTCGACGGCCGTGAGGAGATCTGGAGCAGGCCGATGGACGAGCCGCGCCAGACCATCACCCACGTGCACCTGCACGACGGCCCCAAGATCGAGCACCACTACGACCTGCACCACACCGACCAGTTCGGCTGGGAGTACCGCCTCCGCGAGTCGTGACGTCGAGGCGGTAGCGGTCAGGGTCAGGGCTTCGAACAGGTGTGCTAATCTCTGCGTCGCCTTCCGGACGGAGCCGGCACGGGGCGCCAGCCCCTACTGCTAGGTTGCCGGGCGGCGGCATGCCGGACAGCCCTCGTCACGGTGTGTGCCACCCCGGTGCCCGGCCCTGCACGCATCGAGGAGAATCAAGATGGCGCAACCAGGCTCGCTGTCCGACGAGGACGTCGAGCATCTTCGTGACGAGCTCGTCCGGGGCCGTGAGCCCACCGTCTGGTTCACGGCCGACGCGGTCGGGGTCGAGACGGGTAAGTCGGCCCGGGTCGTGGCGTTGAACGATCCGGTCGAGGGCGACTACATCCAGGTCCGTCCGGCCGGCTCGCACGATGAGCTGTCCTTCTCGCCGAGCGAGCTGACGCTCGTCCGGCCGGGACGCAAGCGTTCGCCAGCAGAGGTACCAGCGGTATCCCGTCCCTCCATGGAGCAGAGAATGTCGGAGATCGAGAACACCACCACCGAAGCGCCTGAGGAGGTCGCTGCGGGCGACACCGCCGTCGTGGAGGAGGAGTCCACCACCGCCAAGAAGCCACGCCCGGCCAGCACCGCGAAGAAGACCCGCGTCGCCGACGTGGTCATCACCATCAGCGGCAGCGTCGACGGCGACTGGACCGTGGACGTGGTCGCGGCCAAGAAGAAGGCCCTGCGGGCGCTGCCGGTCACCCCGGCGGTCGTCGGCCAGGCCGCGAAGGCGCTGCACCCGGACGTCGCCGAGTCGATCGAGGCGATCCTGGAGCAGGCCCGCGAGCAGCAGACGGCCAAGGTCGAGCAGCTGCGCGCCGAGCTCGAGGCGGCGCAGAAGGCGCTCGAGGAGCTGGCCGGCTGATTCGTCGGCATTAGCACAGAGTGGGGATTCCTTTCGGGGGGTCCCCACTCTTTTTTCGGTCACCTATGGCTATGCGTGAATCGATCGGGACCGCGTTCGGGTGAGGGCCCGGGTCGCTCGCGTAGCGGTGTCCCCGACACCGTGCGCGGAAATACCGTCAACCTGCTGGTCCGTTCGATTTCCGGGGAGGTCCTCATGGACGACAAGACGCCTGAGCTGGGTGGCTGCAGCTGTTGTGGAAGCTGCACGGGCCCCGGCTGCGGCTGCTGCTCCAGCTGCAGCTGACACCGCTAGGGAGCGACGCTCACGGCGGGCAGGCGGTGCCGTCCGTCGGAACCTGAGCGTCGACCAGGAAGTGCTGCACGGCGGCGGTGGCGCATGGCGACTGAATCAGGGCGCCGTGCCCGCCGCCCTCCCAACTCACCAGCACGCCCGAGGCCAGCTGACGGGCGGTGCGCTGGGTGCCCTCCTCCGGCGTGATGGGGTCGTCGGCCGTGCTCAGCACGAGGATCGGCGGCGCGCTGTGGCCGCTGGGCGTCGGCAGCTGCTGCGCCGGCACCGGCCATGAGCTGCACAGCAGCAGCTGCTGCGCGAACAGGCCGCCGAACAGCGGGGCCTTCGCCTTCCAGTCCGACACCATGCCGCTGATCTGCTCCGGCGGCAGCCGCATCTGCATGTCGTTGCAGCCGGTGATCAACTGCGTGTCCAGCAGCGGCGGATCGTTGTCGACGGCGGTGGACAACGGGGCCTCGTAGGCGGCCAGCGCGTCGATGTCGCCGGCGCGGGCCGCGGTGACCGCGTCCGCCAGCGCCGGCCAGCTGGCCCGGTCGGCCAGCCCCATCAGCAGCGCGTGCACGGCTTCGCCGACCGAGAGCCGGGCCGTCATCGGGTGCTGCCGCAGCTGGTCGAGCAGCGCCAGCGTCGCCTGCTTGGGATCCGGCCCCAGCGAGCAGTTCCGGGCCTTGCACAGGGCGGCGAACGCGTCGAAGGTGGCCTCCGCGCCCATTGCGCCGGCCTGGGCCGCGCTCGGCGGGTCCAGGATCGGGTCGGGTGAGCCGTCCAGCACCAGACGCCCGGTGTGGCTGCCGAAGCGGTCGGCGAAGACGGTCAGCACCCGCGAGCCCTCGCCGTGCCCGATGGCGTTGAGCCTGCTCACGCCCAGCGCCTCGCGCAGCTGGTCCAGGTCGCCGGCGGTGCGCCAACTGTCCAGGGCCTGGAGCCGGTCGTCCAGCTCCAGCACGCATTCCTGGCTGGCCCGCTTGGCAGCGGCCGACAGGTCGTCGAGCTGGGTGCTGTCGGGGTCGTACTCGGTGATCGCGGCCCGCGCCGAGCCCGGGATGCACTGCGCCGGGTCGGACGCGCCGGTGCCGCGGCGGTCCATGCCGATCAGGGAGAACGTCTTGAGCAGCGGCGCCGGCAGCTTCGAGGCCAGCTGGGCGGCGTACAGCGTGCCGGGCGTGCCGGTGGCGTCGTTCACCACGACGAGCGGGATCGGGCCGTCGCCGGCCTTGAGCAGCGCGATCGAGACGTCGCCGACGCCGGGCTGGCCGGGGGCGTCGAGCGGGGTGGTGATCCGGCCGCACTGGAAGGCCAGCGTGGTGGTGGTCTCGGCCATCCGGGTCTTGGTCCCGGCGGTGCAGTCCGACCAGGCGATCGACGCGTTCTGCGGCGTGTCCAGCGGCGGCAGCTGCCCGGACGGGGTGGGCACGCCGGTGCTGGAGGCCGGGCCGCCGTCGTTGACCGCGATCACCGGGCGCACGGACGGGCCGACCGCGCAGGCGCTGGCCGCCAGCATCAGGACGGGGACCAGCACGCCGAGCGACCGGCCAGACTGGGAATGGCGCGGCAAGCTGCTCCTCGCTCTCGTCTGAGGTCGACCCCGCCAGGAGGTGCGGCAACTAGCGTCGCATGGGCCGGGTGAGGCTCCGGTGAGCGGGGACTGTCGGTGCCAGCACCTATTTTGTACGCATGGTCATGGTCTACGTGGACGGCACTTCGGGCCGGTTGCCCCGACGGGGGCTGGGCGAGGTCGCCGGGCGGCTGCTGGGCTCGGCGCCGCCGACCGGGCTGCTGCTGGGCGGCATCATCAGCGTCCAGCTCGGCGCGGCCCTGGCCAAGGGCCTGTTCCCGCTGGTCGGGCCGGCCGGCGCGGCGGGGGTGCGGCTGGGCTTCGCCGCCGTCATGCTGCTGGCCTTCTGGCGGCCCAGCCTGCGGATGTCGGGCCGGGCCTGGCTGGTCGTCCTCGGCTATGGCTCGGTGCTGGGGTTGATGAATCTCTCGATCTACGAGTCGCTCCAGCGCTTACCCCTGGGCATCGCCGTGACGATCGAGTTCCTCGGGCCGCTGGCGATCGCGCTGGCCGGCTCCCGGCGCTGGCTGGACGCGCTGTGGGCGCTGCTGGCCGGCGCCGGCGTGGTCATGCTGGCCGACCTGGGCGGCGGCACCTCGCTGCTCGGCATCCTGTTCGCCCTGGCCGCGGCCGTGTGCTGGGCCAGCTACATCCTGCTCGGCGCCAAGCTCGGCGAGGCCACCTCGGGCGGCTCGGGCCTGGCCATCGCCATGGGCGTCGGCGCGCTGGTCATCGCCCCGTTCGGCGTGGCCGAGGCCGGTTCGGCGCTGCTCGACCCGACGATCCTGGTGGTCGGGGCCGGCGTGGCCCTGCTGTCGTCGGTGATCCCGTACTCGCTGGAGCTGGAGGCGCTGCGCAAGATCCCGCCGCGCCTGTTCGGCGTCCTGATGAGCGTGGAGCCGGCCGTGGCCGCGCTGGCCGGCATGGTCATCCTGGGCGAGACCCTGCGGCCGGTGCAGTGGCTGGCCATCATGTGCGTGGTCACGGCCTCGGCCGGCGCGACCTACCTGGCCCGGAAACGCTAGGAGGTGATGTCCTTGCGGGCGAAGCGCCGCGCGGCCAGGACCAGGAACACCGCGCAGTACGCCAGCGACGAGAACGAGCCGCGGACCATGTCGCCCCAGTCCACGTCCGCGCTGAGCAGGTCGGACCAGGCCGTGGCGTAGTGCGTCGGCAGGTAGTCGCGCAGGTCGCCGAGCGCGGTGATCGAGTCCAGGATCTGCGACACGATCGACACCAGCACGGCCCCGCCGACCGCGCCCAGCGGCGCGTCCGTGGACACCGACAGCAGCAGCGCCAGGCCGGCGATCCACGTCAGGTAGGCGATCAGGTACGCGACGGCCAGCGCGATGCGGGCGATGCCGGTGCCGAAGGCCATGGACTCGCCGGTGGTGCTGATCAGGTCGCCGCCGCCGTACCAGATCAGGCCGACCACCAGCGCGACCGCGGGCAGCACGATCAGCCCGATCACCGACAGCAGGCCGGAGACGACGGCCTTCTGCCGCAGCAGCCGACCGCGGGGGACCGGGATGGCCAGCAGGTACTTCAGGCTGGACCAGGAGGCCTCGCTGGCGATGGTGTCGCCGAAGAACAGGGCGATCACCACGACCAGCAGGAAGCTGGCCGAGGCGAACAGGGCGAAGATCGCGAAGTTGAGGCCGCTGGAGGTGGCCAGGTCGACGAACGCCGACGAGGCGGACCGGGTGCTGCTCTGGTTGGGCGCGGCCTTGAAGGCGATCAGCAGCAGGAACGGCAGCACGGCCAGGAAGCCCAGCGCGAACTGCGTGCGGCGGCGCCGCAGCTGGCGGCGCAGCTCCACGCCCAGCCGCAACGTCCGCGAGCCGCGGTACCCGGTGACGGACCCGTCGCCGGCCACCTCGGCGTGCTCGTTCTCGGCCACGGCGACCAGATCGGCGATCGCCGACGGGTCGGTGTGCACCCCGTGCTCGTCGGTCATGACCCCTCCTGTTCGCCGCTCTCGACCAGCTTGAGGAAAGCGTCCTCCAGCCGTCGCCGCGGCCCGGCCTGCTCGACGGCGATGCCGGCGTGGACCAGCGCGTCGACCGCCGCCGCCCGGGCCGTGGCGCCCAGGTCGGCGTGCACGAGCTGGCCATCGGAGGTGACCGACGAGGTGCCGTTGAGACCGCGCAGGATCCGGGCGGCGTCGGTGACGCGGTCGACCCGGAACGTCGCCTCGCCGCCGCCGGCGACGATGTCGTCCACGTCGCCGGACGCGACCAGGCGGCCGCGGTGCATCACCACGACGTGGCTGCAGGACTGCTCCACCTCGGACAGCAGGTGGCTGGAGACGACAACCGTGCGACCGGTCGCCGCGTACCGCCGCAGCACGTCCCGCATCTGGTGGATCTGCGGCGGGTCGAGCCCGTTGGTCGGCTCGTCGAGCACCAGCAGGTCGGGCAGGCCGAGCATGGCCTGCGCGATGGCCAGCCGCTGCCGCATGCCCTGGCTGTACGTGCCGACGCGGCGGCGCAAGGCGTCACCGAGCCCGGCGATCTCCAGGGCCTGCTCCAGGTGCGCCTCCTCCAGCGGACGCCCCGTCGCGGCCCAGTACAGGCTGAGGTTGGCGGTGCCGGACAGGTGCGGCAGGAAGCCCGCGCCCTCCACGAACGAGCCGATCCGGGACAGCACCGGCGCGCCGGCCTGCACCCGGTGGCCGAAGACGCGGATCTCGCCGGCGGTGGGCCGGACCAGGCCCATCAGCATGCGCAGGGTGGTGGTCTTGCCGGCCCCGTTGGGGCCGAGCAGGCCCAGGACCTGGCCCTTCTCCACCCGGAACGACAGCTCCTTCACGGCGGTCAGCCGTCCCGGGTACGACTTGGTCAGCCCGGTGATCACCATCGGCACGTCGGCCAGCTCGGGATCCAGGTCACGGCCGCCGCGGCGGCGCAGGGCGGCGACCAGGGCGGCCAGCAGGCCGAGGCCGAGGATCACGCCGATGCCGATCACCGGGCCGGCCGGGATGCCGCTGCCGGAGGCGCTGACCCCGGTCACGACCGGCACCTGGAGGCTCATCGGCCCGGCCAGCGAGACCGTGCGGACGGTGGGGGCGGTCTGGTTCGCGTACGCCTGGTCGGTCGTCGTGACGACCAGCTGCAGCCGGTGCCCGGCGGCGACCGGCCGCACGATGCCGGCCAGGCTGACGTTGACGTCGACGGGCGCGTCGGCCGGCACCTGCACGCGGAACGGCGCCACCGCGGAGCCGGGCAGCGTCCGCCGGCCGTCGGGGCCGACGTCGTAGAGCTTGGCGAACAGCACCGTGTCACCGGTGTCGCCCTCGGCCGGCGTGGGCGGCCGGCCGATGCGCAGTGTGGTGAGGGTCGAGCCGGCGATGGTCAGCGGCGAGCCCAGCGGCTCGCTCGTGAACACGGCCGACTGCCCGGGCAGGTCGATGGCGAGGCTGCCGGCCAGGCCGGCCGCGGAGCCGCCGAGCAGGGCGGTGCCGACGCCGGGCAGGCTGCTCACCGACGAGGGGCTGCCGCCCGGCGGCGTGATCACCGGCTGCTGTGGGCCGGTCAGGGCCACCTTCTGCCGGGTCGTGGGGTCGTTGCGCAGGCCCGGATAGCCCGGGGCCTCGATCGTGCGCAGCGTGGGGGCGCCGCGGGCCCGGACCGTGCCCTGGACGTCGTAGGAGAAGCCGGTGCCGGGGTTGGGCAGGTTGCCGCGCTTGAGATAGAAGTCGAACCAGTCGGCGACCTCGGACCGGACGCTGTCGCCGGGCGCGCCGCCGTCGTGGCCGCCCGGGTACCAGGAGACCTTGACCGGCACGTTGTTCTTGGCCAGCTGCCGGGCCGTGGCGTCGGCCTGGTCCAGCCCGAACAGCGTGTCCTGCTCGCCCTGCACCAGCAGCGTCGGCGCGGCGATCCCGCCGGCCACGCTGACCGGGGAGTTGCGGCGCAGCAGGTCCATGGTGGTCTGGTCGGCCCGGCCGGTGGTGGCGACCTGCGTGTAGGCCGCGCACACGTCCGGCGCGAACCGCCCGCACGAGCTGGGCACGCCGGCGCGGATGCCGGTCAGCGCGGAGCCGAAGAGGTTGCCGGCCCAGGTCTTCTTGAACACGCCGTCGGCGCCGTCGATCCCCGTGGCCGGGGTCGCGCCGTCGACCGGGACGGTGCTGGCGGCGTTGGGCAGCAGGGCCTGCGACAGGTCGTTGTACGTGATCAGGGACGCGACGGCGTCGATCCGCTTGTCCTTGTCCAGGCCGGCCAGCATCAGCGCCAGCGCCCCGCCGTACGAGCCGCCCATCACGCCGACCCGGGGGTCGTCCGGCTTGTCCTGGAGCACTTCCGGCTGCCGCGACAGCCAGGCCACCAGCTGGTCGGCGTCGCGCACCTCGTAGTCGGGCGAGTTCAGCTCGATCTGGCCGGTGCTGCGGCCGAAGCCGCGGGCCGAGTAGGCCAGCACCGCGAACCCGCGCCTGGCCAGGTCGTCGGCGTCGTCGGCGAGGTCGGCCTTGGTCTGGCCGAAGCCCGGCGACACGATCACCGACGGCGCGGGCGTGGCCTCGGGCAGGTAGAAGGTGGCGTCGAGCTGGATGGGCTGCTTGCCGTCGTCCGGGCCGTCGACCACGTCGATCAGCACGTCACGGGTGGTGACCGAGGGCTCGGGGGCCGGGCGGTTCAGCCACAGCACTCCGGTCACCGCGAGCGCCAGCAGGACGATCAGACCCACCGCGGGCCATAGGCGGGCAGTCAAAGTTCTCCCCGGGCGTCAAGCACCTCGCTGACGTGCTCAACCATCGGCGGGTCGTCGAAGTACTCGCTGACCGCGCTGCGCCAGTTGACGAGATGCTCGGAGTAGTAGAACTGCTGGGTGTGCGACTCGAGCGAGTCCCACTCGGTGATCACCAGATACCGGCACGGGTCCTCCAGGCTGCGGGTCAGCTTGGCCGACCGGCAGCCCGGGCTGGACAGGATGTGCTCGATCGCGCCGCGCGAGGCGGCGACGAAGGCATCCCCGCAGCCGGCCCGCACCCGGATCTCGGCGATCGTGAGGATCACGGGGTGAATCGTTGCATGCCCCCGCCGACCTGTGGTCACGGGTTGTGCCGAACCCCGGCGAGTCCCGCTCTCCGGCACACCGAATGCACGAATCCGTTTCACACGTTCGCCATGACGCCGGGCGGGACTCGCGGGGGTTTCGCTGCGGGGAGTGATGTTCACCCCCCGGCTGGCTTCTTACCGTGCTGATCTGGGACACTGAGAGTGTTGGAGGGGAGTATTCCCTCGCGGCGGCGTCGTCAGCACGGTGTTCAACGACGAGCACCCGGTACCGCCGGTCGACACCCTTGGGGGTCGGCGGAAGAGACCTCCGGTCGGTGGCGCACGCCCTTGGACCGGAGGTTGACTATGATCGTCCCACTGTGGTTGTGGATCGCCACTCTCGGCGGACTCGCCGTACTTCTCGCGCTCGACCTGGTGATCGTCGACCGGCACCCGCATGTGGTGAAGGTGGGCGAGGCGGCGCGCTGGGTCGTCTTCTACGTCGCCTGCGCCCTGGTCTTCGCCGGCGGGCTCTGGTACTTCGCGGGCTCGGCGCCGGCGGGCGAGTTCATCGCCGGCTATCTCACCGAGTACTCGCTGTCGGTGGACAACCTGTTCGTCTTCGTGATCATCATGACCACGTTCTCCGTGCCCAAGATCCACCAGCACCGGGTGCTGCTGATCGGCGTGGTGCTGGCGCTGGTCATGCGCGGCCTGTTCATCGGCGTCGGCGCGGTGGTGATCAGCCAGTTCAGCGCGGTGTTCTACCTGTTCGGCGCGTTCCTGGTCTACACGGCGGTGCAGATGGCCCGCTCGCAGGGCCAGTCGCACGACGACGAGTACAAGGAGAACCTGATGATCAGGCTCTCCCGCAAGGTCCTGCCGGTCACCGAGGACTACCACGGCTCGAAGTCCTTCGTGAAGCACAAGGGCCGCAGCATGGTCACCCCGATGCTGATCGTGATGATCGCCATCGGCACCACCGACCTGCTGTTCGCGCTGGACTCCATCCCGGCCATCTTCGGCCTGACCAAGGAGCCCTACCTGGTCTTCGCGGCCAACGCGTTCGCGCTGATGGGCCTGCGCCAGCTGTACTTCCTCATCGGCGGCCTGCTGGAGCGGCTGGTGTACCTGCCGATCGGGCTGTCGGTGCTGCTGGGCTTCATCGGGCTGAAGCTGATCCTGGAGGCCCTGCACGACAACGAGCTGCCGTTCCTCAACGGCGGCGAGGGCCTGCCGGTGTGGGAGATCAGCACCGGGACCTCGCTGGCGGTGATCGGCGGCGTGCTGGCCATCACCACGGTGGCCAGCCTGATCAAGACCCACGTGACGGCCAAGGCGGACAGCGGCGCCGGCAAGCCGACCGGCAAGGCCAAGCCCGAAGCGGCCTAGAGGTACCGTCGCCGGGTGCGCCCACAAGACGTCGCGCTGCTGCGCGTGCCCGGTTCCGTGTCCCTGCGCGGCGATCTGCTGCTCACCGACGTGGCCCGCCCCGACCTGGAGTCCGACAGCTACCGGGGCGGGCTCGTCCGTGTTCCGACCGACGGTGAGCCGCAGGACTGGACCAGGGGCGCCCGCGACTCGGCGCCGCGGATCTCGCCGGACGGCCGGTGGGTGGCCTTCCTGCGCGACCGCCAGCTGCACGTGATCCCGGCCGACGGCGGCGAGGCCCGCAAGGTGACCGACCTGCCCGGCGGCGCCGGCTTGCCGGTATGGGCTCCCGACTCGCGGCGGGTGGCCTTCGCGGCCCGGGTGCCCGAGGACGGCCGCTACGGCATCGAGGGCGCGCCGGCGGCCGAGGCCGAGGCCCCGCGCCGGATCACCGACCTGAAGTACCGCCTGGACGGCGTCGGCTTCCTCCGCGACCGCGTCCAGCAGCTTTTTGTCGTCGACGTGACGGCCGAGGCCGAGGCCACGCAGCTCACCGACGGCACTGTGGACCTCGACAACCCTGCGTGGACACCGGATGGCCGGCATGTGCTGGCCGTGGGCGCGCGCCAGGACGGCGGCCCGCAGAATCTGCACGACGACGTGTACGCCGTGCCCGCGGCCGGCGGCGAGCCGTTCGTCGCGGTCCGGGGCGTGGGCATGATCAGCCTGGTCGCCGCCGCCGAAGGGCGGATCTACTTCCTCGGCTCCGCCTTCGAAGGGCTGGCCGCCCGCCCGCTGCCCGACGGCCTGTGGGTCGCGGCGTTCGACCCGGCCGCGTCACCGCAGGAGCCGCGGCTGATGACCGACCCGAAGACGGTCGACTGCGAGGGCGTCCCCGGTGGGCTCGCCGTCACCGGCGACGGGGTGTTGGCCCTGGTCCGCAACCGGGGCGCGGTGGAGCTCCGACAGATCCCCCTCGACGCCGACCGGACCCCGCTGGACGAGCTCGCCGTCATCGCGGGCGGCCAGGTCGTCATCAAGGCGTTCGCCGAGGACGCCGGCCGGGTGGCCGTGGTCGTGGCGACGCCCGAGAGCGCGGGCGAGGTGGTCCTCGTCGGCACGGACATCAAGACCGACTTCGGCGCCGAGCTGCGGGAAACCGGGATCCGGCCGCTGCGGGAGATCCACGGCGCCGCCCCGGACGGCTATCCCGCGCACGGCTGGGTCGTGCTGCCGGAGGGTGAGGGCCCGCACCCGGTGGTGCTGTCGATCCACGGCGGCCCGTACATGTACTACGGCTGGGGCCTGTTCGACGAGGCCCAGGTCTACGCCTCGGCCGGCTACGCGGTCGTGCTGGCCAACCCGCGCGGCTCCGCCGGCTACGGCCTCGACCACGGCGCCGCCATCGTCAACGCGCTGGGCACCGTGGACGCCGACGACGTGCTGGCGCTGCTCGACGCGGCCCTGGAGCTGCCCGAGTGCGACGCCGAGCGGGTGGGCGTGATGGGCGGCTCCTACGGCGGCTTCATGACCAGCTGGCTGGCCGCCCACCACGGGCACCGGTTCAAGGCGGCGTGGAGCGAGCGGGCGGTCAACGCCTGGGACTCGTTCGTCGGCTCGTCGGACATCGGGTGGTGGTTCGCGCAGACTTATTGCGGCGCCGACCCCGACGTGCAGCGGGCCGTGAGTCCGCTCACCTACGCCGACAAGATCGCCATCCCGTTCGCGGTGGTGCACTCCGAGCAGGACTGGCGCTGCCCGCTGGAGCAGGCCCAGCGCATGTTCGTCGCGCTCAAGACCAACGGCACCGAGGCTGAGCTGCTGATATTCCCCGGCGAGGGCCACGAGCTGACCCGGTCCGGCCGGCCGGTGCACCGGAGGCAGCGGTTCGACGCCGTCCTCGAGTGGTGGGGACGCCACATCGGGGAATCCATTGGCACCGAGACCACCTGATTTGGCAGGCTCCCGTCATGACATGGACGGTGCGACGGGCCGATTCCGGTGACGCCTCCGAGCTGGCCAGGATCAATCAGGAATCCTGGCGAAAAGCCGCTCGCGGCGCGGTGCCGGACGTGTTGCTCGACCGGATGCTGCCGGAGAGCCACCTCAACGGCTGGCGACGATGGGTGTGCCTACCCGATCCCGACGGGATATTCGTCGCCGAGGACAACGAGGGCCGCATAGGCTCCTACTGTGTCGTCGCGGAGGCCCGCGACGACGATGACATGCACGACGACCTGCGTACGGGCGAGCTGGTGGCGGTGCACGCCGACCCCGAGCACCAGGGCACCGGCGCCGGTCGCCTGGTGCACGACGCCGCCCTGGACCACCTGGCCGCCCAGGGCTTCCGCTACGCGGTGCTGTGGGTGCTCCAGGACGACTGGGACACCCGTTCCTTCTACGCCCATCACGGCTGGCGGCATGACGGTGGGTCCAAGGCCCACGTCGTGGGGGAGCACCGGCTCATCCTGGTCCGCTACGGGAGGTTTCTTCCTCGAAGCCGAAGCAAACGACCCCCGTCGGGCTTCCGCCGCCCCGCCTTCGGCTGAGCCGGGGGCTCAGCCCAGCGGTGCTCAGCCCAGCATGATGTAGTTCAGCTCCTCGCAGATCCGGCTCAGCGGCAGGTCGAGGCCCGGATGCTCCAGCGGCAACAGCACGTCGGGAGCATCCGGCATGGCGTTGCCGCCGGGCGGGTCCCACAGGCAGATGGCCGGGTCGCCGGCGTCCATGGAGGACCGGTACCAGAGGCCGTCCAGCTCGGGGTAGGCGGCGCGGATGGTCCGCGCCCAGGCCTGGGTCAGCTCCTTGGGGCCGCTGCTGATCTCCTGCGAGGCCCCGGCCCTGGTCGGCCACAGGCCGGCCAGGTCGAGCAGGCGCAGGGTGCGCTGGGGCCGGAACACCACCAGGTGCGGCCGCCGCGTCTTGCGGTCGACGGTGGACGTGGCCTGGTAGACCTCGGCGATGCTGGTCCGCACCGAGAGCCCGAAGTAGAGGACGCCGCTGCCGGGGTCGTCGGCCGGCGGGCCCTCGGGGTGCGGGTCGAACCGGGCGTGCGGCAGCGGGCCGGTGTACCGGAACGAGTTCCACCGCTGCGGGTGGCTGCCGCCGGCGGTGAAGACGCGGACCAGCCGGGTCGCGCGGTGCACCGCCACCACATCCTCGGCGCGACGCAGCAGCGCCTGGAGCACAGCGGGTGCCGGCGGTGGGGGGAGCCGAGCCATTCAGATACGTCGTTTCCGTTTCGGGGATGGTGCCGGGCCGACCTGTGATGGTGCCGGGTCGCGCCGTATGTCGATCACGCAGGGGGCGTGACCCGCGCGGTCAGGCCGGGGTGCCGAGCATCTCCGCCTGCGCGGCGACGCGCCGGGGGTCGCCGCCGGCCAGCAGCCAGGCCCGGGGCGTGCCGGCGGCGTCGCCGAGCGGGAAGTCGGTCTGGGGCGTGGTCATGAAGCCGGCCAGCACCAGCGGCGGCTGGTCGGAGGGCATGGCGGCCAGCACGACCTCCAGCCCGGGCAGCACGCCGGAGTCGCTGAACTGCCACGCCGGCAGCCGCCAGCTGCCGCGGTCCTTCCAGCCGGCGAGGCGGCCGGCGGCGAGGCGGTGGCGGATGCGGCTGGTGTCGACGTCGAGGACGCGGGCGGCGTCGGTGACGGTGAGCGCGGTGTCGAGCAGCACGGTCTGGGCGGCCAGCGCCCGGGCCCGCGGCTCGAAGTCGTCCTCGCGCAGGCCGCCGAGGTCGAGGCCGACGTCGGTGAGCGCGACCTGCTGCTCGGGAGTGAAGTAGGCCGCGGGCTCGGGGTGGGGTGGCGAGAGCCGCTTGGCGACGTCCTCGACCAGGGTGAGGAACTCGTCGGCGGTGACCCGAAGGCCCGCCTTGGCCAGCACAGTCTCCAACGCCATGGTCATGAGCACAGGGTAGCCTGCGCGTGCGCATTCGTGCGATAGGTGTCACCCGAATCACCGGCGAATTCGACCGACCGCACCCGTGTCACCACTCTACGTAGGGGAATCGGTCGGCATGCCCTTGGGGGATGCCCGCCGAACCGACCCGTTACCCTCATTTTCTTGTGACAGGCCGACTCGTAAGGGACGCGGTGGACGACCAGCCGAACCCCATGTCCGTGCGCAGGTCTCCGCTCGAGTTGATCTTGTGGTCGCTGGCCGCGCTCGTGCTGCTGACGCTGATCGTGCTCAGCACCGTCTACATCGGGACGTACAACCAGCACCATTTCACCGACCTGTACGTCTATCTCGGCGGCGGCGACGCCTGGCGGCACGGGCAGGACCTCTATCAGACGGAAATGGCGACGCCGTTCGCCGGCTTCCTGCTGAAGTTCACCTATCCGCCGCTGGCCGCGGTGCTGTTCGCCGCGCTGGCGATACTCCCGTTGGCCGTGGCCATCGGCATTTTCACCACGGCCACGCTGGTGATCCTCTTCCTGTGCGTTCGCGCCGTGCTGACGCGGGCGGCGCCGGCGAAGCTGCTCCGGCGGTTCCCGGTGCCGATCCTGGCCCTCGTCCTCACGCTCGGCGCCGCCTGGCTGGAGCCGGTCAGCGAGACGATCTCGTTCGGGCAGGTCAACATCCTGCTGCTGGGCCTGATCGTGGCCGACTGCCTGGTGGCCAAGCCCTGGTGGCCGCGCGGCCTGCTGATCGGCCTGGCCGCCGCCATCAAGCTCACCCCGGCCGCCTTCGTGCTCTATTTCGTGGCCAAGAAGGAGTGGAAGCCCGCGCTGACCATGATCGGCGGCTTCCTCGGCTTCGGCCTGGTCGGCTTCGCGCTGGCCGCCGGCGACTCGGTCAGCTACTGGTTCCAGGACTTCTTCGACACCAACCGGGTCGGCAACCTCGGCTTCAGCTACAACCAGTCGCTGCGCGGCATGGTGGCCCGCCTGGGCATCCCGGCCAACCTGGAGGGCGCGCTCTGGGTCGTGCTGTGCCTGGGCGTGCTGGTGCTGGCCTGGCTGGTCGTGCGCCGGACCCGGCTGGCCGGCCAGGACCTGCCGGCCATGCTGGCCGTCGGCGTGTTCTCGCTGCTGGTGTCGCCGGTGTCCTGGGCGCACCACTGGGTGTGGGCGGCGCTGGCCCTGGTCTGGGGCCTGGCGATGGCCGTGCGCGCCCGGTCCTGGCTGCTGGGCGCGCTCTGCCTGTTCGCGATCTACCTGTTCTGGCAGGCCCCGTACCACCGGGCTCCCGAGCTGCGGGACCCCGGCCAGTACTGGGACCTCTACAACAACGTCATCGGCAACGCCTACGTGTGGCTGGCCATCGTGGTGCTGGTGGTGATGACCGTGTGGTCGGGGCGGCTGCGCCCGGCCTCAGACCGGCTGGACGCTGCTGTCGCGGAGACCGCGTAGCCGCAGGCCCAGCAGGATCAGCGAGATCCCCCAGATCAGCGCGAAGATCGCGATGGTGGTGACCAGCGCCAGCGCGCCGGCCCCGGGGTTGAGCAGCAGCACGACGCCGAGCACGAGCGTGAGGCCGCCGGTCAGGATCAGGAACCAGGCGTGGGCCATGGCCCGCCGCAGCGCGATGCCGGCGGCGACCTGCACCACGCCGGCGATGATCGCCCAGATGGCGATGATCACCAGCAGCACCACCGCCGTCTCGCCCGGCAGCATGATGGCGACCAGGCCGGCGATGACGCCGACGGCGCCGATCAGCACGTTGGACCAGCGGTGCCCGCGCACCGCCGCGCCCAGTGCGATCGAGCTGATGCCGTCGACCAGCGCGTAGAAGCCCCACAGGAAGATCAGGGCGAGCAGCGTCATGCCGGGCCAGGCCAGCGTGAGGATGCCGAAGATCACGGCCAGCGCCCCCCGCAGGGTCACCAGCCACCAGTTTCGCGTCATCAGTTCGACCACGCGGTCATGGTCGCGGTCGGGACCCTGGTCCGCAACGCGAGAGGTGCTCACGGACGGGGATGTCTGCCGCCACGGTTGGCCTAATACGAACGTCTGGACACTGGTCTGAATAGGTGAGGCATTCGCGCGACGTTTCTCAGAATTGCCTTTGAAAGCGATGTGAAGACCATCCAGGTGGGCGGCCGATCTCCCCGTTGAGGTGGGAGGACCTAGTGGATTTAACACAGTTACCGAGGAGTGACGTTAACGGTTAAGGGTACCATTGGCGCTGGTGACCTGGCCAGAATCTCCACAGCCGCCCACCCTTACGTGCTTGGAGCGACCATGCGATTTCTGGACCAGGGAAAAGAGTATGTGATCTCTTTGTATCGCATCGTCATCGGGCTGCTGTTCGTGTCACACGGGGCGGCAAGCCTTTTCGGCGTGTTCGGGGCCAAGAAGGCGATCGCCTTCGGCCTCTGGCCGAGCTGGTGGGCCGCGGCGATCCAGCTGGTGGCCGGCGCGCTGGTGCTGGTCGGCCTGTTCACCCGGGTCGCGGCGCTGCTGTGCTCGGGCTCGATGGCCTATGCCTACTTCACCGTGCACATGCCGAAGTCGTTCATCCCCATGATCAATGGCGGCGAGGCGGCGATCCAGTTCTGCTGGGCCTTCCTGCTGGTTGCCTTCCTCGGTTCCGGCGTCTGGTCGATCGACCGGGTGTTGCGCCGAACCACGGAGATTCGGGTCAACGCCGTTCCGCAACCGGTCGCTCAGTGATCCGCTGATCGGATAGCGATGCGGTCGCCGCGAGTTAGTGCGGTGAAGGCGCCGACGTGCTTTCCCGTTGGACCAGCACCGGCACATGGTCCTCCACGTCGGCGCCTTCCGCGCCGTCGAGAACCAGGAGCAGCGACCGTGCCGCGGAGGCGCCGAACGCGAACGTGTCGCGGGTGAGCGCGGTCAGCGGCGGATGCAGCAGCTGGCACAGCGGCGAGTCGTCCCAGGCCACGACCGACAACGACGTCGGCACGGCCACGCCGAGCTCCGTCGCCACGGCCACACCGGCCACGGCCATCACGTCGTTGTCGTAGACGATCGCCGTGGGCGGCAGGGGAGACCGGAGCAGCTGGCGGGTGGCCGCCGCGCCCTGCTCGCCGGAGTAGTCGGTCATCAGGATCGGGGCCGCGTCGATGCCGTGCGAGGCCACGGCCGCGCGGAAGGCCTCGGTGCGGCGCTCGGTGTGGAGAAGATCCGGCAGCCCGGCGATGCGCGCGATGCGACGGTGGCCGAGGCCGGCCAGGTGGTCGACGATCGTGGTCATGGCCTTGGCGTCGTCGGCCCACACGCTGGGCAGCCGCCCGTGATGGCCGGGACCGCCTATCACCAGCGCCGGCAGGTCCAGCTCCTCCAGCAGGTCGACCCGTGGATCCTGGACGCGCAGGTCGATCAGGATCACCGCGTCCACACGCCGCTCGGACCACCACTGCCGGTAGACGGCGATCTCGGCGTCCAGGTCCTCGACCACCTGGAGCAGCAGGGCGATCCGCCGCCCCGACAGCTCGGCCTGCAGCCCGGAGATGAGCTGGAAGAAGAACGGCTCCGCGCCGAGCGTGCGGGCCGGGCGGGCCAGCACCAGGCCGATGGCGTCGGAGCGGGCCGCCGACAGCGCCCGGGCCGCGTTGTTGGGATGCCAGTCCAGCTCCCGCGCGACCTCCAGGATCCGGCCCCTGGTCGCCTCGGACACGCCCGGCAGGCCGTTGAGCGCCATCGACACCGCGCCCTTGGACACGCCCGCCCGGCGGGCGATGTCCATGATCGTCGGTCGTTTCACGGCTACCCCAAACGGCGAGAGCGCAGCAGCTAAACCGGTTCAGCCTCATCGCTAAACCGGTTTACCTCCCCCGTAGGATCCGGGCGCTGCTCTGACATGTCAAGGTCTCTACCTGGACAAATTCGACGGTTGACAACGATGGCAGGCCTTTGGCAAATTCGTGCGCGTCACCCGGCGGAGCCCGAAACCCCTTGGACGGTTGTCATGCCGACGAATCCCCTGTCGAGGCGTGGTTTTCTGGTCGGCGTCGCGGCGACAACCGCGCTCGGCGTCACCGGCTGCGGCCTCGGCGGCGGCTCGACGGACGACAACGCCGACAGCGGCCCGGTCACCGGCGAGGTCACCGGGGAGATCAAGTTCCAGACCTGGGCCCTGAAGCCGAAGTACACCGACTACATCAACGGCATGGTCACGGCGTTCCAGAAGCAGCACAACGGCGTCAAGGTCACCTGGATCGACCAGCCGGCCGACGGCTACCTGCAGAAGGTCACCGCCGACGCCGCCGCCGGCAACCTGCCCGACGTGGTCAACGTGCCGCCGGACCTGTCCTACCCGCTGGCCCGCAAGAAGCTGCTGCTCAACATCGACACGGCCATGCCGGACGCCAGGAAGGACTACCTGGACGGCGGCTGGGCCGCCTACGCGTTGCCCGGCCAGGTCGGCTCCTACGGCTTCCCGTGGTACCTCAACACCGGCCCCACCTTCTACAACAAGGCGCTGTTCCGGCAGGTCGGCCTGGACGCCGAGCACCCGCCGACGAGCTACGCCGAGCTGGAGGCGGCCGCGCTGGTGATGGCCCAGCGCAGCAACAAGCAGATCGCCATGCTCGGCCTGACCCCGGTGATCGCCGACTTCGGCCTGTACGGCGTCAAGGTGATGAGCGACGACGGCTCCAAGTTCACCTTCAACGAGGCCAAGGGCGTCGAGTTCGTCGAGATGTACAAGCGGCTGTTCGACGCGGGCGCGCTCATCCCCGAGGCGCTGTCGGCCACCTACACCGGCGCCGGCACGAAGTTCATGAACCAGCAGATCGCCTGGGCCCCCGGCTCGGCCTACGACCTGCAGAACTTCAAGACCAACGCGCCCAGCCTGTACGCCAACGTGGGCATCACCAAGACGATCACCAGCACCGGCAAGGCCAACCTGTACGTGCAGGGCCTGTCGGTGCCCTCGGCCAGCAAGAACAAGCCGACCGCGCTGGCCTTCGCCAAGTTCGTCACCAACGCCCAGAACCAGATGGCCTTCGCCAAGCTGACGGCCATCTTCCCCAGCACCAAGGGCTCGATGAGCGACCCGTACTTCTCCCAGGACGGCGGGACCGACGAGGGCCGGGTCCGGGTGGCGGCGGCCAAGCAGCTGGACACGGCGGTCAACTACACGCCGGTGCAGTGGAGCGAGCAGATGACCACGCTGCTGCAGCAGAAGATGTCCGACGCCATGCAGGGCAAGACCACGCCGAAGCAGGCACTGGACGACACCGTCGCGCAGTGCAACAAGTTGCTGGCCGGCTAGTGGTGGGAACGGCCGGAGGTGGATCGGGATCGGTTGCGGGCCGGGCCGCCGTGGAGACGGCCGACGGCGGGTCGCCGCCGGGGCCGGCCGGAGTAGTGGCGCCCGGCCCGAATGCTGGCGAGCCCCGCCGACCGACGCGGATCGTGCAGCAGCGCTGGTTCACGCCCTGGCTGTTCCTGCTGCCCGGCCTGGCCGTGGTGATCGGCTTCAACCTGTTCCCGTTCCTGAACACGGTGGTGCTGGCCTTCACCGACGCCAAGGTGTTGGGCGGCGGGCACTTCACCGGCGCGGAGAACTTCGTGCGCCTGGTGCAGGACCCGGCGTTCTGGACGGCGGTCGGCAACAGCGCCCTGTACATCGTGGGCGTGGTGCCGCCGCTGGTGATCCTGCCGTTGCTGCTGGCCCTGCTGGTGGAGCGCAAGCTGCCCGGCATCACGTTCTTCCGCACCGCGTTCTTCACGCCGGTGATCGCCTCGATCGTCGTGGTCGGCCTGATCTGGACCTGGCTGCTCGATTCCCGGGGCCTGGTCAACGACGTGCTGCGGGCACTCGGCGTGCTGACGAGGCCGATCCCGTTCCTCACCGACGAGTGGCTGCTGCTGGCCAGCGCCATGCTCGTGACGGTGTGGAAGGGCCTGGGCTACTACATGATCATCTACTTGGCGGCGCTGGGCGCCGTGCCGAAGGAACTGCACGAGGCCGCGCAGGTGGACGGGGCCGGCTGGTGGCGACGGCTGTGGTCGGTGACGCTGCCGGCGCTGCGGCCGACCATGGTACTGGTGGCCGTGCTGTCCGCGGTGGCGGCCTTTCGCGTGTTCTCCGAGGTGTACCTGCTGGCCGGGCCGGCCGGCGGCCCCGGCGGCTCCGACACCACGCTGGTCATGCTCATCCAGCAGGTCGGAACCGGGCTGACCGGCGACCTCGGCTACTCGTCGGCGCTGTCGGTGGTGCTGTTCGTCCTCACGCTCGGGCTGCTGCTGGCCACGAACCGGCTCAACCGCAAGGAGGACCTGTGAGGAGCGCGACCGTTGGCCGATATGCCCTGCTGCTGCTGGTCCTGGCGATCACGGTCGGGCCGTTCCTGTGGCAGCTGTCGACCTCGCTCAAGGGCGTCACCGAGGACATCTACTCGACGCCCCCTCAGCTCTTCCCGCAGCACCCCACGCCCGGCAACTACGCCCGGGTGGCCGACGCGGTGCCGATCTGGTCGTTCGCGCTGAACTCGCTGCTGGTGGCCACGGCCAACGTGCTGGCCAACTGCCTCGGCGCGAGCATGGCCGGCTACGCGCTGGCCCGCCTGAGCTTCCGCGGCCGGGGTGCGGCCATGACGGTGTTCCTGGCCAGCCTGCTCGTCCCGTTCGAGGCGATCATGGTGGCCCTGTTCCTGGTGATGCGCTCGCTGCACCTGAGCAACACCCTGGCCGCCGTGGTGCTGCCCGGCTCCATCGCCGCGCTGAACGTGCTGCTGATGCGCAACGCCTTCCTGGCGCTGCCGGCCGCGGTGGACGAGGCCGCGGTCATCGACGGCGCGAACGCCTGGCAGCGCTTCACCCGCATCGCCCTGCCCTCGGCCCGCGGCACCATCGTCGTGGTCGCCGTGTTCTCGTTCATGTTCAGCTGGGACGACTTCCTGTGGCCGCTGATCGTGCTGAGCGATCCGGCCAAGTACACGCTGACCATCGGGCTGAGCTACCTGCAGGGCACCTTCGTCAACGACCAGCGGCTCGTCGCCGCTGGCACGATGATCGCGGTGGCGCCGCTGGTGCTGCTGTTCGTGGCGGCGCAGAAGTACTTCTTCCGCGGGGTCGGAGAGGGCGCCGTGAAGGGTTAGGACAATGGGGAGCGACCGATGCACGATGATCGCAGCCTGCTCGACGAGCGGCTGACCAGGACCGTCCGCCAGCGCATCCGGCCGGAGGTCTATGGCGCGGCCGTGCCGCTGACGCTGGAGGTCTGGCACGCGCCGGGCGAGCCGGTGCCGGTCGCCGAGGCGCTGGCCGCGTCGTACGAGCCGGCGAAGGTCGGCGACGCCTGGGGCGCGCCGTGGGCGACGAGCTGGTTCCGGATGTCCGGCGCCGTGCCGGCGGAGTGGGCCGGCCGGCACGTGGAAGCCGTGGTGGACCTGGGATTCACCCATCCCGGCCCGGGTTTCCAGTGCGAGGGCCTCGCGTACACGCCCGAGGGCAAGCCGATCAAGGGCCTGGCCCCGCGCAGCACGCACCTGCCCGTCGGCCGGTCGGTGGCCGGCGGCGAGGACGTCCTGTTCTACGTGGAGGCCGCGGCCAACCCGGTGATCCTGGACATCGTGCCGTTCCAGCCGACCGAGCTGGGCCTGAAGGAGACCGCCGGCGCCGACCCGGTCTACCACGTGGTCAAGGCCGAGCTGGCCGTGTTCCACCGGGACGTCTGGGACCTGCTGCTGGACATCGAGGTCCTCAACAGCCTCAAGAACGAGCTGGACGAGCGGGAGCCGCGGCGCTGGGACATCCAGCGCTCGCTGGACCGGGCCCTGGACCGGCTGGACTTCCAGGACGTCCCCGGCACCGCCGCGCTGGCCCGGGCCGAGCTGGTCGACGTGCTGTCCAAGCCGGCCAACGCCAGCGCGCACCGGATCACCGCGGCCGGCCACGCCCACATCGACTCGGCCTGGCTGTGGCCGCTGCGGGAGACCGTCCGCAAGTGCGCCCGCACGTTCTCCAACGTGACCGCGCTGATGGAGGACTACCCCGAGTTCGTGTTCGCGTGCTCGCAGGCCCAGCAGTACGCGTGGATGAAGGAGCACCATCCGGACGTCTGGCAGCGGGTGAAGGACAAGGTCGCCGGCGGGCAGTTCGTGCCGGTCGGTGGCATGTGGGTGGAGTCCGACACCAACATGCCCGGCGGCGAGGCCATGGCCCGGCAGTTCATCCACGGCAAGCGCTTCTTCCTCGACGAGTTCGGCATCGAGACCGAGGAGGTGTGGCTGCCCGACTCCTTCGGTTACAGCGCCGCCATGCCGCAGCTGGTGAAGCTGTCCGGCTCGCGCTGGTTCCTGACCCAGAAGCTGTCGTGGAACCAGATCAACCGGTTCCCGCACCACAGCTTCTACTGGGAGGGCATCGACGGTTCGCAGGTGTTCACCCACTTCCCGCCGGTCGACACCTACAACTCCGACCTGCTGGGCGCCGACCTGGCCCGGGCCAGCCGGCAGTACTCCGAGCACGGCAAGGCCACCCGTTCGCTCGTGCCGTTCGGTTATGGCGACGGAGGTGGCGGCCCCACGCGGGAGATGCTGGAGACCGCCCGTCGGTCCGCCGATCTTGAGGGCTCGCCGCGCGTGACGATCGAGGCCCCGTCGAAGTTCTTCGCGACGGCCGAGGCCGAGTACGCCGACGCCCCGGTGTGGTCGGGCGAGCTGTACCTGGAGAAGCACCGCGCCACCTACACCACGCAGGCCCGGACCAAGCAGGGCAACCGCCGCAGCGAGCACCTGCTGCGCGAGGCCGAGCTGTGGGCCACCGCCGCGTTGCTCAAGGGCTTCGACTACCCGTACGAGCAACTCGACCGGCTGTGGAAAACCGTGCTGCTGCACCAGTTCCACGACATCCTGCCCGGCAGCTCCATCGCGTGGGTGCACCGCGAGGCCGAGGCTCGGTACGCCGAGGTGGCTGCCGAGCTGGAATCGATCATCTCGTCGGCGCTGTCGGTGTTGGCCGGTGAGGGCTCGGAGACCGTCGTCTTCAACGCCGCCCCGCACTCCCGCTCCGGCGTGCCCGGACTCGGTGCCGGGGCCGTCGATTCCGGTTCCGCACAGCCGGTTTCCGTCGATGGTTTGGTGCTGGACAACGGTCTGCTCCGGGTCGCCCTCGACTCCCGCGGCCTGATCACGTCCATCCGCGACCTGGTGGCCGACCGCGAGGTGCTGGCCCCCGGGACCGTTGGCAACCTGTTGCAGCTGCACGTCGACGTCCCCAACCAGTGGGACGCATGGGACGTGGATCCCTTCTACCGCAACAATGTTCGCGACCTGGTCGAGGCCGAGGAGGTCGTCGCCGTCGACGAGGGCAAGGACGTCGGGGCCATCCGCGTCCGCCGCGCCTTCGGCGAGTCCACCCTGACCCAGGTGCTGCGGCTGCGGGCCGGCGAGCGGCGGCTGGACGTGTCGACCGAGGTCGACTGGCAGGAGACCGAGAAGTTCCTCAAGGTCGCCTTCCCCGTCGACGTGCACGCCGACCGCTCCACCTCGGAGATCCAGTTCGGGCACCTGCACCGGCCGACCCACGTCAACACCTCGTGGGACGCCGCCAAGTTCGAGATCTGCGCCCACCGCTGGGTGCACGTGGCCGAGCCCGGTTACGGCGTCGCCGTGGTCAATGACTCCACCTATGGCCACGACATCACCCGCAAGGCCCGGCCCGAGGGCGGCACCACCACGACCGTCCGGCTCTCGCTGCTGCGGGCCCCGCGCTTCCCGGATCCCTTGACCGACCAGGGTTTCCACCAGCTGAACTACTCCTTCGTGCCCGGCGCCGCCATCGGCGACGCCGTGCGCGAGGGCTACCGGATCAACCTCCCCGAGCGCCGCGTCCCCGGCGCCGGCCCGGTCGCCCCGGTGTTCACCGTGGACAATCCCGCCGTCGTCGTCGAGGCCGTCAAGGCCGCCGACGACCGCTCCGGCGACATCGTCGTCCGCCTCTACGAGTCCTTGGGCGGCCGGGCCAAGACCGTCGTCAGCCCCTCGTTCGCGGCCACCTCCGTGCGCGAGACCGACCTGCTGGAGCGGACCCTGGCCGACCGTTGCCTGGCGGACAACGGCGTCGAGATCGAGCTCCGCCCCTTCCAGGTGCTGACCCTGCGCTTCAGCCGCTGACCCGACGCAGGGAAGGACGCCTTACCCGCGGTCAACGAGGGTAAGGCGTCCTTCCCTGCATAAAGGGGGGCCGTCAGTCGGCGTAGAGCCGCTCGATGTCGGCGGCGTGGCGCTCGGCGATGGGGCCGCGGCGGAGCTTGAGGGTGTGGGTGAGCTCGGGGCAGCCGGGCTCCCACCAGGTCGGGAGGATGGCGAAGCGCTTGACCTGTTCGACGCGGGAGAGGCGCTGGTTGCCGGCCTCGATGCCGTCGGCGACGGCCCGGCGCACGTCGGGGTGGGCGGCGAGGGCGGGGAGGTCGGCGTCGAGGCCGTGGCCGGCGGCGAAGCCCTTGAGGACCTCGGGTTCCAGGAGCACGAGGGCGACGTTGTAGGGGCGGGCGTCGCCGATGACGACGAGCTGGCCGATGAGGGGGCAGCCGGCCTTGATGGTGTTCTCGATGGTGCTGGGCGACATGTTCTTGCCGCTGGAGTTGATGATCAGTTCCTTCTTGCGGTCGATGATGCGGACGTAGCCGTCCGGATCCATCGTCGCCACGTCGCCGGTGTGCAGCCAGCCGTCCTCGTCGAGGGAGGCGGCGGCGTGGGTGACGGCGCCGCGGTAGCCCTTCATCACCAGGGCGCCGCGGACGAGGAGCTCGTTCTCGTCGCCGAGTTTCAACTCCACGCCGGGGACGGCCGGGCCGCAGGTGCCGAAACGGTTGGCGTGCGGGGGATTCAGCGTCGCCAGGCCGCACACCTCGGACATGCCCCAGCCCTCGGACAGCGGAATGCCCAGCGCGTTGATGAACTCCACGGCGTCGGCGGTGATGGGGGCGGCGCCGCACAGGGCGTAGCGGATCTGGTCGAAGCCGATCATCGCCCGCAGCGGGGCCAGGGTGCGCTCGTCGGCCGTCCGGTAGCGGGTCCGCAGCTGCTCGTCGGGGTTCTCGCTGCGCACGTGTTCGAGACCGACACGGATGGCCTGGGTCAGCGCGGCCTTGCGGGCCTGGTTGACCTCGCCGGCGATCATCGCCTCGACCCCGGCGCGGATGTTGTACCAGACCTGCGGCACGGCGCCGAAGATCGTCGGACGGCACTCCACCAGCGCGGGCAGCACGGCCCGGCGGTTGGCCACGCACGTCACCTGGAGCCCGGTGACGATCTGCGTGTAGTGCGTGCCCCAGCGGTCGGCGACGTGCGCGTGCGGCAGGAAGGAGATGATCCGGTCGTTGTGGTCGGCCGGCAGCACGGACTCGGCGGCGGTGACCGCGGCGATCATGTTCCGGTGGCTGAGTTCCACCCCTTTGGGCGGCCCGGTGGTGCCGGAGGTGTAGATCAGCGTCAGCACGTCGTCGGGTTCGACGGCCCGCCAGGTGGCCTCGAAGTCGAAGTCGGCGGGCGCGGTGGACTCCAGCGAGTCCAGGCCGATGGTGCCGTCGGGGGCGGCGTCGACGCACACCACGTGCTCGACGGCGGTGCCTTCGCGGCCTTCGAGCACGGCCGGCAGGAACTGCTCCTCGCAGATCACGACGCGGTTGGCGGCGTTGCCGACGAGGAACTGGATCTGCTCCGGCGAGGAGGTGTTGTACAGCGAGAAGGGGGTGGCGCCGAGGTGGAAGACGGCGGTGTCGACCAGGTGGAACTCGGGCCGGTTGACCATCATCAGGGCCACGGTGTCGCCGCGGCGCACGCCCAGCGCGGCCAGGCCGGCGGCGATCCGGCGCACCCGATCGGCGTACTCGCGCCAGGTGACGGTGACGGCGTCGGCCGGGGTGCGCAGCGCCACCAGGTCGGGGTGCTTGGCCGCCGTCGCCTGGAACACGGCGCACAGCGTGCTCATTCGGTCCTCCACCCCCCGATCCCTAGGCCACCCCAGAATCGGCTTGACGCTAACAGCTCGCCTGATTGGTGCCAATCAACGCGTCCGGGCGCCGCGAGGGTGGTGACCACGAGGCCGCGGTGATACAAAGAGAGGAAATCGTCTCACCGTTTCGGGAGGCGGCCATGGACCTGGCCGGACCGGGCTCGCTGCACTGGCGGCACGCCGGTGACAACCGGGTGTTGCTGCTGCTCGTGCGGGTCGGCCTGCTGCAGCTGATGCATCCCGGGCTGGGCGCCGGCGTCCACGATCACTCCGACTTCTTCGGCGAGCCGTGGGAGCGGATCATCCGCTCGGTGCCGCAGATCCAGGGCGTCACCTTCGACTGGCCGCGGGCCGCGGCCACCGCCGAGAAGATCACCGCCTATCACCTGGACATCAAGGGCGTGGACGATCGGGGCCGTCGCTATCACGCGCTCGATCCGGAGACCTATTTCTGGGCCCACCTGACGATTTTCGACACGATGATCCGTTCGATCGAGCTGTTCGACCACCGGCTGAGCGACGCCGAGAAGGCCCAGCTGTACGCGGAGACCATGGCCGGCTACCGCCTCTACGGCGTGAGCGACCGCTGCGCGCCGGCGGACTGGGTCGGCTACGAGCGCTACCTGGACCGGATGTGCCGCGAGGTGCTGGAGGTGACGCCGGTGGCCAAGGGGCTGCTGGACTTCGTCGAGCAGCCGCCGGAGCGCTTCCCGCTGGTGCCGGCCCCGATCTACCGCCTGGTCAAGCGCCCGTTCGGCAAGCTCCTGTGGTGGGTCAACCGCGGCACTCTGCACCCGGCGGTCCTGGCGCGGATCGGCGCTCGGTGGACGCCCCGTGACGAACGGCTGCTGCGGGTCTTCGCCAAGGTGGTGCACGTGGTGTGGCCGCTGGTGCCATATCGGCTGCGGTACTCGCCCCGGTCGCGTGAGGCGATGAAGCGGGTCGCCGGTGCCGTTTGACGACGACCTGATCCTCGACGCGGCGGTCGACGAACTGCGGGACTACGGGTTGCGGCGCACCAGCGTCGACAACGTGGCCCGCCGCGCGGGGCTGTCCCGCGCGACCGTCTACCGGCGGTTCGAGAACAAGAACGTGCTGGTCCAGGCGGCCCTGGTGCGGGAGAGCGCGCGGTTCTTCGGCGAGATCGTCGCCGCCGTCGGGCCGCTGCCGACCGCCGAGCAGCGCCTGGTCGAGGGGTTTGTCGTGGGGCTGCGCAAGGTTCGCACCGACGCGCTGCTGACCCGACTGCTGATCAGCGACCCCGAGGAGCTGGTGCCGTACCTGACGCTGCGTGGCGCGGGGGTGATCGCGGCGGCGAGCGAGTTTCTCGTGCAGCAGTACCGGGAAGTGGGTTCCGCGATGAGCCGGGATCCGCGTGTGCTGGCGGAAATGCTGGTACGGCTGGCCATTTCCTTCACGCTGACGCCGGCCGGCTCGGTCGCCGTCGACGACGACACCGCGGTGCGGGACTTCGCCCGTTCCTATCTTGTGCCGTTGATGTCCTGACTGTCTCTGGTGCCGCCGGTGTCCCGGCTGCGAGGCTGTGGGTCGGACCGGGAGGAGAGCCGCATGGCCGAGGTGTGCGTGATCGGAGCCGGGTCGTCGGGCATCGCGGCGTGCCAGGTGCTGCAGGCCCGCGGCATCGACTTCGACTGCTACGAGGTGGGGTCGGAGATCGGTGGCAACTGGCGGTATCTCAACGACAACGGCATGTCGTCGGCCTACCGGTCGCTGCACATCAACACCTCGACCCGGCAGATGCAGTACGCCAGCTTCCCGATGCCGGCCGAGCTGCCCGCGTATCCGGACCACTTCCAGATCGCCCGCTACTTCGACGACTTCGTGGACCACTTCGGCCTCCGCGACAAGATCGCCTTCCGCACCGAGGTGACGTCCGTCGTGCCGGAAGACGGCGTGTACGACGTGACGATCCGTGAGCGGGACGGCGTCGAGCGGACCCTGCGCTACCGCTCGGTCATCGTGGCCAACGGGCACCACTGGGATCCGCGGGTGCCGGAGTTCCCGGGCGAGTTCACCGGCGAGCGGCAGCATTCCCACTACTACAAGACTTTCGAGCCGTACGTCGGCAAACGTGTTGTGGTGCTGGGCATCGGGAACTCGGCCTGCGACATCGCCGTCGAGCTCTCCCGCGTGGCCGACAAGACGTTCATGGCCATGCGCCGCAGCGCCCACGTGCTGCCGAAGTTCCTGTTCGGCATTCCGACCGACCACCTGACGACGTCGCCGCTGGCCCGTGGACCCCTGTGGCTGCAACGGCTTTCGCTGCGGGCGATGCTGGCGCTGACCCGGGGCGACGTGACCAGGTACGGCCTGCCCAAGCCGGATCACAAGGTGCTGGCCGCGCATCCCACGGTGTCGGACGACATCCTCACCCGGGTCGGGCACGGCGACGTCACGGTGAAACCGAACATTGCTCGGTTCGACGGCGATGCGGTGGTCTTCGCCGACGGCAGCCGGGAGGAGGTCGACGCCGTCATCTACTGCACCGGATACCGCATCACGTTCCCGTTCCTGGCCGACGGCCTGTTCAACGCCGCCGACAACGAAGTGGCGCTGTACCACCGGGTTGTGCCGGTAGGGCGGCCCGGGCTGTACTTCCTGGGGCTGGTCCAGCCGCTGGGGGCGATCATGCCGCTGGCCGAGGCGCAGGCGCACTGGATCGCCGACCTGATCGAGGGCACCGCCGCGCTGCCGCCGCCGGCCGAGATGAACCGGGAGATCCACCGCTACCGGGAGCGGATGCGGCGCCGGTACGTGGCCTCGAAACGTCACACGATCGAGGTCGACTTCCAGGAGTACCTGGCCGACCTGAAACGGCTCCACCGTATGTTACCGTCGAGTAAGTTAACGGGCACGGGGAGCTGAGATGGCCGATCTGGACCAGTTGGTGTCGCTGAGCGTCAAGGTGACCGGGCATGTCGCCGAGGTGACCCTGCTCGGGCCGTCCAAGGGCAATGCCATGGGCCCCGACTTCTGGCGCGAGCTGCCGCTCGTCTTCGGCGCTCTGGACGCCGACCCGCAGGTCAGGGCCGTCGTGCTGACCGGCAGCGGGGCCAACTTCTCCTACGGCCTCGACCTGCCCGCGATGATGCCGAGCTGGGCCGAGCTGCTGGGCTCCGACCCGGCGCTGGCCGAACCGCGGACCCGGTTCCTGCACGACCTGCGCCGCCTGCAGGACGCGGTGACCTCGGTCGCCGCCTGCCGCAAGCCCGTGGTCGCCGCCGTCTCCGGCTGGTGCATCGGTGGCGGCGTCGACGTCATCGCGGCCGCGGACATCCGCCTGGCCAGTGCCGACGCCAAGTTCAGCGTGCGCGAGGTGAAGGTGGCCATCGTCGCCGACCTCGGCAGCCTCCAGCGGCTCGTCGGCATCATCGGCGAGGGCCACCTGCGTGAGCTGGCCTTCTCCGGCCGCGACATCGACGCCCGCCGGGCCGAGAAGATCAACCTCGTCAACGACGTCTACGACACCCAGGACGATGTGCTGGCCGCGGCCCGCACGCTGGCCGAGGAGATCGCGGCCAACCCGCCGCTGGTCGTGCAGGGCGTGAAGGACGTGCTCGACACCGCCCGGGCCCCGCAGATCGCGGCCGGCCTGCGCTACGTCGGCGCGTGGAACTCCGCCTTCCTGCCCAGCAAGGACCTCGGCGAGGCGGCGACCGCCTTCTTCGAGCGCCGCCCCCCGAAGTTCTCCGGAGAGTGAGCACGCAGGGAAGGACGCCTTACCCGCGTTGAACGAGGGTAAGGCGTCCTTCCCTGCGTCACAGGGGCTCAGCCGTTGCGGTCGGGGCCGGCCTTGTCGAGGGTGATCCGGACCAGGACGCGCTGGTCCCGGACCATCGCCGCCCGGTAGTCGTCCCAGTCGGGGTGCTCACCCGAGATCCGGCGGTAGTAGTCGACGAGGCCGTCCATGGCCTCCGGCAGGTGCACGACCGAGGCGGTGCCCTCGACCTGGATCCAGCGGCCGAAGAACTCGTCGGGCAGCACGCACACGGCCACCCTCGGGTTGCGCAGGATGTGCTTGAGCTTGAAGGCCGTCTCCCTGGTGCTGATCACCACATAGCCCTCACCGTCCACGTCGACCGTCACCGGCGACATCTGGGTCGAGCCGTCGGCGCGGGTGGTGGCCAGCACCGCGCGGTGCTGGGTCCGGATGACGTCCCTGGCGGCGTCGAGATCCATCGGGTCTCCTCCTCGGTGTTCTGAACCGGTGCAACCCGCGTGTCCCGGGACACATTCCCCCATCCGGGCCCGGCCCGCGCGGTGACGCCGCCGGGCGGTGGCCGTCCCCATTCGGCCCTTGCGGTCAAGGGTGCGGTCGATCGGCATCGACGGTCGCCGAATACGGGCGATCCAGACTTACGGCGGTTACCCGCGCCCGGTTTCTCCTCTTAGGGTCTACCGGCTCCGGTTCGTCCGTGTGCCGGACTTGGTGGAGGAGGGGTTGCCGATGGGGCAGTTACCGAGACGACAGCTGGTGGTGGTGGCCGCGGGGGCGGTGCTGGCGGGGGTGTTCGTCGCACTGCCGGCCGGAACCGCCGTGGCGGCGCCGAACGTGCTCAACGCCGACCGGTCGGTCACCCGCTCCTGCTTCGCGTCCCTGCTGCCGGCGGGCGCGGCGGGTGCCGACCGGCGCGAGTTCACGTCCACTGTGGACGGTCTGATCCAGGCCCGGCTCAAGCCCGGCACGGGCGCCGAGGGCGACTGGGATCTCGCGGTGTTCGACAAGGCCACCGGCGGGGTGGTCGCCGCGTCGGCGGCGCTGCGCAGCCGCGAGGTCGCGGAGAGTTTCGTCAAGAAGGGGCAGCAGCTGGTCGTGCAGGCCTGCCGCTACAGCGGCTCCGCCCGCACCGTGCAGCTCGGCGTCGACTTCCTGGCCCTGACACCGCAGGGAACCTCGACCCAGACCACGCCGGCCCAGAGCACGCCGGCCCAGCTCGTCCGGGTGGAAACGCCGACGCGGGCCGACAAGAACCGGCTGAACACGCTGGGCCTCGACGTCACGGAGAAGGGCGACGCCACGAGCGTCGAGGTCGTGCTGGCCGACGCCAAGGACCGCAAGACCCTGTCCGACGCCGGCTTCACGTCCTCGGTGGTGGAGGCGGACCTGTCCGCGAAGTCGGTGCGGGACGCGGCCACCGACCGCGCCTACGCGGCCAAGACGCCGAGCTCGGCGCTGCCGTCCGGGCGCACCACCTACCGGCACCTCTACGACTACGAGTTCGAGATCAAGGAACTCGCCCGCAAGTACCCGAACCTGGTGTCCGCCTTCACCATGCCGGAGTCCACCTGGGAGGGTCGCGACGTCGTCGGGCTGGAGATCGCCACCGACGTCAGGAACACCAGCGACGGCAAGCCGGTCGACTTCACCATGGGCGTGCACCACGCCCGCGAGTGGCCGGCCGGTGAGCACGCCATGGAGTGGGCCTACGAGCTCATCAACGGCTACTTCCACGACAACACGATCCGCGGGCTGGTCGGCCGCACGCGCAACATCATCGTGCCGATCATCAACCCGGACGGCTTCGACATCTCGCGCGAGGCCGAGCCCAAGGGCGACTTCAGCACGTTCGACTACGAGATGAAACGCAAGAACTGCAACGTGAACGACTCGCCGCCGCAGTACGCGACCGGCGTGTGCAAGGCGGACCCGGCCGGCCGGCTGCGCGGCACCGACCCCAACCGCAACTACGCCGGGTTCTGGGGCGGCGGCGGCGCGGAGACGGCCTGGAGCGGCGACACCTTCCGCGGTTCGGCGCCGTTCTCGGAGCCGGAGACCCGCAACGTGCGCTGGCTGGTGTCGTCACGGCAGGTGACCAACCTGATGACGTTGCACACCGTGGCGGCGCTCGTGCTGCGTGTGCCGGGCATCGCCGACACGCGGCCGCCGCTGGACGAGCCGGCGTACAAGGCGCTGGGCGACAAGATGGCTTCCCGCAACGCCTACACCAGCGAGCCGAGCTGGATGCTCTACGACACCACCGGCACCACCGAGGACTGGTCCTACTGGGCCACCGGCGGCTGGGGCTTCACGATCGAGGTCGGCGGCAACGGCTTCCACGGCCCGTACGCGGACAGCGTCGTCGCCGAGTACGAGGGGCTGGCCCCGGCGGCCGGCGCCGGCAAGGGCGGCAACCGCCAGGCGTTCCTGGACTTCCTGGGCAATACGGCCGACCCGGCGCAGCACTCGACGCTGATCGGCTCGGCCCCGAAGGGCTACCAGCTCAAGCTGCACAAGACGTTCCAGACGCCGTCGTCGCCGGTGGTCCAGCCGGACGGCTCGACCAAGCCGCCGATCTACAACACCGACGACCTGAACTCGACGCTGACCACGACCGGCGGCCGCTTCGCGTGGTCGGTCAACCCGTCGACCCGGCCGTACGTGGCCGGCCGTTACGGGCGTGACCCGCAGGGCCCGGTGCAGCCGGGCTACGCGGTGGCCAACCCGGCGGGTGTGCCGCCGATCAACCAGAACTACCCGGCCGACACCACGGCGGAGAGCTTCGCCTTCCACGTGGACGGTCTGCCCAAGGCCGACAACGGCAAGCTCAGCGTCAACATCAACTGGCAGCACCCGACCACCGACTGGGACCTGTTCGTCTACGACGCGGCGGGCAACCTGGTGACGTCGTCGGCCAACGGGGGCACCACGTCCGAGCACGCGGTGCTGTTCGACCCGCCGGCCGGGGACTACAAGGCGGTGGTGGTCAACTACGACCAGACCGACCCGGCCGCGGTGGACGACTGGACCGGCGACGTCTCGTTCGCCTCGCCGATCCCGACGACCTACGGCCCGAAGGAGGCCTACCAGCTGACCTGCACCTCGCCCAAGGGCAAGCTGGTGGGTGTGGCGGACGTGTACGTCGACCGCGGCCAGACGGTCGATGTCGGCGAGGTCTGCACCAGGTCGGCCCACGCGCAGAAGCAGCGCGCCTCGGGCGGCACCCGGTAGGGGCAAGGGGGTGCGGCCAACGCGGCCGCACCCCCGCTCAGAACTAGTCGGCCAGGGCCTGGGCGACGACGTCACGGGCCTCGGACTGGATCCGGGCCAGGTGCTCGGCGCCCTGGAAGCTCTCGGCGTAGATCTTGTAGACGTCCTCGGTGCCGGACGGCCGGGCGGCGAACCAGCCCGACCTGGTGGTGACCTTGAGGCCGCCGATGGCCGCGCCGTTGCCGGCGGCGGCGGTGAGGCGCTGCTCGATGGGCTCGCCGGCCAGCTCGGTGGCGGTGACGGCGTCGGGGGAGAGCTTGGCCAGCTTGGCCTTCTCCTCACGGGAGGCCGGCGCGTCCACACGGGCGTAGCTGGGGGAGCCGAACTCGCCCACCAGCTCGGCGTAGCGCTGGCTGGGGCTCTTGCCGGTGCCGGCGGTGATCTCGGCGGCCAGCAGGCACAGCAGCAGGCCGTCCTTGTCGGTGGTCCACACCGAGCCGTCGCGACGCAGGAACGACGCCCCGGCGCTCTCCTCGCCGCCGAAGGCCACGGAGCCGTCCAGCAGGCCCGGCACGAACCACTTGAAGCCCACGGGCACCTCGACCAGGCGGCGGCCCAGGCTGGCGGTCACCCGGTCGATCATGGAGGAGCTGACCAGGGTCTTGCCCACGGCGGCGTCGGGCGACCAGCCGTCGCGGTGCCGGTACAGGTAGTCGATGGCCACGGCCAGGAAGTGGTTGGGGTTGAGCAGGCCGGCGTCGGGCGTGACGATGCCGTGCCGGTCGGCGTCGGTGTCGTTGCCGGTGGCCAGGTCGAACTCGGCGCTGCGGCCGATCAGCGAGGCCATCGCGTTGGGGGACGAGCAGTCCATCCGGATCTTGCCGTCCCAGTCCAGCGTCATGAACCGGAAGGTGGCGTCCACCAACGGGTTCACCACGGTCATGGCCAGGCCGTAGCGGTCGGCGATCTCGCCCCAGTAGGCCACCGAGGCGCCGCCGAGCGGGTCGGCGCCGATGCGCAGCCCGGACGAGGAGATCACGTCCAGATCGACGGCCGACGGCAGGGCGCTCACGTAGGCGTCGAGGAAGTCGTACCGGCCGGTGGTTTCCGCGGCGAGGGCTTTCGCGTAGGTCACTCGCTTCACGCCGTCCAGTCCAGTGGCCAACAACTCGTTGGCCCGGTCCTGGATCCAGCGCGTCACATCGGTGTCGGCGGGGCCGCCGTTGGGCGGGTTGTACTTGAAACCGCCATCACGTGGGGGATTGTGCGACGGCGTGATGACCACGCCGTCGGCCCGATCGGCCCCTTGATCCGTGTTGTGGGCGAGGATCGCCCGCGACAGCGCGGGGGTCGGCGTGTAGCCGTCACGGCTGTCGATCAGCACCCGGACGCCGTTGGCCGCGAACACCTCCAGCGCGCTCACGAATGCGGGCTCCGACAGGGCATGCGTGTCCTTGCCCATGAACAGCGGCCCGGTGATGCCCTGCCCGGCCCGGTACTCGCAGATCGCCTGGCTGGTGGCCAGGATGTGGTCCTCGTTGAAGGCCACGGACAGCGCCGAACCACGGTGCCCGGAGGTGCCGAACGCCACCCGCTGCTCGGGCACGGACGGGTCCGGATGCTCGGCGTAGTAGGCGGTCACGAGCTTGGCCAGGTCGACCAGATCGGACGGCGCTGCGGGCTGTCCGGCCCTGGGATCCACCGACATCCGGGCTCCTCCTCGATAGGCGTGCGCGGCGGTCGGCATTGTCTCACCCTGACGGCGGTGTCACGCCGAGCCCGGATGCAATCAGGTAACTGGGGGGAGCGGGAACGAGGAAGGACGCATGAGCAGACCTGGACGCCGTGGCCGCGCGACCATCGAGGACGTCGCGAAACTGGCAGGGGTGTCGCGGCAGACGGTCTCACGGGCCGTCAACGACATGGCCGAGATAACGCCGTCCACCAAGCAGCGGGTGCTGGAAGCGGTGCGGACCCTGGGCTACCGGCCGAGCCGCTTCGCCCGTGGACTGGTCAAGCAGGACACCACCACCATCGGCCTGATCATCCCCGACCTGGTCAACCCGTTCTTCCCGGAGGTCGCGGCGGGCGTGCTGGCGGCGGCCGAGCACCGCGGCTGGCACGTGGTCGTCTGCGACACCCAGTACTCGCCGGAACGGGAGCTGGCCGCGCTGGAGGTGCTGTCGCACCAGGCCGACGCGATCGTCGGCTACCTGAGCTATCCCGACGACGAGCTGGAGCGGCATGCCGGCGGGGTGCCGCTGGTGCTGCTGGAGCGGCCGGGCAGCTCGCCGCGGCTGGGGTCGGTGAGCATCGACATCGAGGGCGGCGTGCTGGCCGGCATGCGGCACCTGGTGTCGTCCGGGCACAACCGGATCGGCATGCTCGACGGCGCCCCCTACCCGTCGGCCAACGGCCGCCGCCAGCACTACCTGTCGGTGTCGCACGAGCTGGGGCTGGCCGTCGACGACGGCTGGGTCTTCGACTGCGACCACTCGGTCGAAGGCGGGGCGTCGGCGATGGAGGCCCTGCTCGGGGCCCATCCGGACGTCACGGCCGTGTTCGCGTTCAACGACCTGGTCGCGGTCGGGGCCGTGCAGGCCGCGCGGGGGCTGGGCCGCCAGGTGCCGGCCGACTGCGCGGTGATCGGCTTCGACGGGTTGCAGCTCGGTGAGCTGGTCGACCCGCCGCTGACCACGCTGCACATCGACAAGCGGCGCATCGGGGAACTGGCCGTGGAGCAGGTCGCGCTCATCCTGTCCGAGCAGACGAACGCGGCCACGCACTGGCCGGTCGTGCGCCCGAGGCTGGTGATCAGGCGCTCGGCCTGACGGCATGTCTTGATCTCGACCGGGCCGCGTAAGGCATAGTCGTGGGCCTATGAGGCACGCGTTCGACGCCGTGCTCGATCGGTTCGCCGCCGCCGATCCGGGCACGCTCCGGCTGAGGCAGGCGATCCGCACGGCGGTCAGCGTCGTGCTGGCGATCGCCGTCCTGGCCCTGCTCGGGTTGCCCATCACGACGATCATGCTGGGCACGATCGTGGCGATGATGTCGGCGATGTCGGTCAACGACAAGACCGTGCGGGGCCGGGCCGGCACGTTCCTGCTGCTGCCGGTGTCGGCCGGGGTGTCGATCACCGCGGGCGCGCTGCTGGAGCCGTGGCCGCTGGTCGGCGACGGCGTGTTCCTCGTGATCATCTTCGTGGCCGTCTACCTGCGGCGATATGCCCCGCGCGGGTTCGCCGTCGGCATGGTCGCGTTCATGACGTTCTTCTTCTCGCTGTTCATCCGCGCCACGGTCACGCAGCTGCCGACGCTGCTGCTGGCCATCGTGGTGGCGCTGGGCTGCTCGGCGCTGTCGCACTTCGTGCTGGTGCCGCGACGGCCCCGGCTGTCGCTGCGGCGGATCGTGGTCGCTTTCCGAGCCCGCCTCGGACAGCTGGTCGACGCGGCCGCGCACCTCGTGGAGGACCCGGACGACCGTCGGCACGAGCAGGTGCGCAAGCGGGTGACGCGGCTGCACGAGTGCGCGCTGATGATCGAGACCGAGCTGGTGGAGCTGGTCGAGCCGGCCCAGTTCGACCAGTGGCAGCAGGACGTCGTCGACATCGAGCTCACGGGCGAGCGGCTGGCCCTGGCCGCCCGGCGGTTGGTGGCCGGCGCGGAGCTCACGCCCGAGCTGCGGGCCGGGCTGGTGGCCGAGCTGCACGAGCTGCGCCTGCTGGCCGGGCGGGATCCGCGCCCGGCGCTGGTCTACGAGGACGACATGTCGATCAGCCGGCTCAGCGAGATCGGCCGGCAGCTCGACGCCATCGACAACCCGCCGCACGTGACCCGGCTGCGGCGGGCGATCCGCGAGCTGGCGGTCAGCATCACCACCGCCCGGGCCGAGCTGGAGTCGGACATGCTCGCCGCCGTCACGCAGGAGCAGCCGGGGCGGCACCGGCGGCCCGACGAGGCCGCCTCCGCGCCGTCGTCCACGCCGCCGGAGGCCCGGTCCGGCCTGCGTCTGACCACGCGGCAGGCCATCCAGGCGGTGATCGGCGCCGGCCTGGCCATCCTGGGCGGGGAGCTGGTGTCGACCCAGCGCTGGTACTGGGCGGTGATCACGGCGTTCCTGGTGTTCGCCAACACGACCTCGCGCGGCGACATCCTGATCCGCGGCTTCCGGCGGACCGTCGGCACCCTGCTGGGCATTCTCGCCGGCATGGTCGCCGCGACCCTGGTGTCCGGCCAGAGCACGCTGATCCTCATCCTGATCATCGGCTGCGTCAGCCTCGGCGTCTACGTCGTGCAGGTCTCGTACGGGCTGATGACGTTCTTCATGACGATGATGTTGGCCCTGCTCTACAGCCTGATCGGCACCTTCACGCCGGAGGTCCTGGTGCTGCGCCTGGAGGAGACGATCATCGGCGCGCTGGGCGGTGGCATCGCGGCCGTGCTGGTGCTGCCGACCAAGACCCGGGCGATCATCAAGGAGGACGTCGCCGCCGTGCTGCAGGCGCTGCGGCGGTTCATCCAGGACGCTGTGGGCCTGCTGCGGGACGCCGATTCGGTGGACCTGATCGACCAGTCCCGGGAGATCGACAAGAAGCTGGCCGAGCTGCGCAAGGCCGCCGAGCCGATGACCCACGCCATCAGCCCGTACCGCAACCAGCGCAGCGAACTGCGGCACGTGCTGGCCATTCTCGCCAGCGCCGCCTACTACGCTCGGACCCTGGCCGCCAATGCCGAACCGGCGCTGCTGACGGCCGATCCCCGCCTGCCGCGGACCAGCGGCCGCATCGCCGAGAACCTGAGCCGCCTGATCGGCGTCGTCGGCGGGGACGACGGCATGCCGGAGCGCAAGGTCGTGGCCGGCGACGCCCTGTCCACCCACGTCCGGCCCCGACACCTGGCCGAGGGCGGCGTCGAGCCCGAGGACGCCGTCGGGCGGCGGATCATGGCCGGCTTCGACCACCTCGACGAGCTGGTGGTGGCGCTGGCCCGGCCGTTGGGGCTCGGGGACGACACCGAGACCGAGCCGGCCGAGGAGGTCGACACCGTCACCTCACGGCTGCTGGGGCAGGTGCGGGACGGCTCCGGCGCGCCGGTGGTGGACGCCGCGTTGACCCTGGTCGACGGCAAGGGCCGGCAGGTCGGCAAGTCCGCGCCGGCCGACGACGGCCGGTACCGCATCGAGGTGCCGGAGAGCGGCACCTACCTGTTGATCGCCTCCGGTCCCGGCCGGCATCCCAGCGCGGATCTCGTGACAGTGGGGGCGGGCCCGTTGACCAGGGACATCGTGCTGGACGAGGAACGCGACGCCTGGCGCTGAGGTCGTGACAGCTGTCATGGCGTGACCTCTTCCGGGCAGGGCAGACTCCGTCCCATGAATCGACGACAAAGGTGGGGAACCGTCGCGTTGGCGGTTGTCGTGGCGGGGGCGATGGCGGTTCCGGCCGAGGCCGCGACGTACGCGCCGCCGCTGACCTTCGGCATCTATCCCGGCGGCTACGCCGGCGGTGGTTCCACCACGGGCAAGCCCGACGACCCGGCGAAGATCAGCGCCGCGCTGGGCACGCTCCAGCATGGACACTCGCCGTTCCTGCTGCGGGACTACATCGGTTGCACCAGCGCGTTTCCGGACGACGAGATGTCCCTGCTGACCCCGGGACGGCGGCTGGACCTGGTGATCTCCTACACCGGCCAGAGCATGGCCGACTGGCTGGCCTGCCTGGGCACGGAGGTGAAGCGCTACGGCCCGGTCACCGACACCATCTCGGTGACGCTGGAGCAGAACATCTACCCCGACCCGGCCGGCCGGGACGCGTTGGCGCAGGGCGTGGTGGCGGCCAAGCAGGCGGCGGAGGCGGACGGCTTCCACCGGCTCCAGATCGGCTTCGACGAGGTCGCGGCCAGCTTCCCGGACGACTCGGGCCAGTGGCAGGACCCGTTCCTGTCGTTCTGGACGGACCTGGCCGGCCGGGTCGGGCCGGACTTCGCCCGCTCGGTCGACTTCGTCGGTGTCGACCTCTACCCGGACTCCGGGCTGCCCGGCATCCCGGACTCGCCCGACGTGAGCGCGGTGACCGACTTCGTGCACCACACGCTGCACGCGGTGCGCACGCAGGAGATGCCGACCGTCGGCCTCGGCCGGAACGTGGCGATCCGCGTGTCGGAGAACGGTTATTCGACCAACACCCCGGCCCGCTCGGCGGCGGACCAGGCCAAGGTCCTGACCAACGAGATCCTGGCCGTCAACGCCGACCGGGGGACCGAGAACGTGGCCAGCTACGAGATGTTCGACCTGCGCGACGACGTGACCGGCTCGCCGAGCGCGTTCGACAACTTCGGCCTGATGACCGACGACTACACGCCCAAACCGATGTTCTGGGTCTACAGCGGACTGACCGCCACGCTCGGCCAGCACTGACCGAGGGGCGCCGGGGGTCTCAGCCGACCTCCGGCGCCTTCTCACCCCGGGCCAGCTCCAGCTGAGTAGTGAGGCCGGCGATGAGCTGCCACTGGCGCAGCCGGGCCGGCTCGGTCAGTGCTTGCCCGCCGGTCGCCCGTAGTCCGGGCGGACACGGCGCCGGAGAACTGGACGAAGAGCGGGATTCCGGCGGTGTGAGCGCGCGTTGAATTGTCAAAGAACAGGCCGGCTTTTAGGCTTGGTCGGGCTAGTACTGGTGTGGTCTGGTGGTGTATTCGCGGCCATGCGGCGTGGTCCAGTGTGCTGCGCCGCTTTCGTCGAGTGTCACGGCATAGTTGTCATGCTTGCGCCGATGATGCCAGGAACACAGCCCCTTGAGCTGAGTCGCAGTGGTCTTGCCTTTCGGCCAGGGGATGACATGGTCGAGTTCGCGAATGGGATTGCAGCACCCCGGCGCGGTGCACACCCCGCCGCCGTGAGCCTTGACCATCTCCCGCATCGGCGCGGTGGGCCGGTACCTCTTGGTGCTGATTGCGGCGGCGTGCCGGTATTCGTCGAGCAGGATCCCGCGCCAGGGTCCCTGCATGGCCAGCTCGCGGGCCATTTCGGCGGGAATGGGCCCATAACCGTCGAGTAGGCCCGGGTCCTCGGTCAGGCCGATCAGGGTCTCTATCGGAATGGTGACGTTGACCTGGACCTGGCGCTCCGCCGTAGTGGCCAGGAAACGGTCGAGGAAGGCGTCGGCACGTTTCTGGTCGGTGGTCCGCTCGTCGCTGGGCAGTTCGGCCACGTCCTGGTTGAGGAGGCCGTAGGCCATGCGGGCCTCGACGGCTCCGAGGACGGCTTTCAGCTGGGCCATGCCGTCCGGCAGGGGCTTGAACTCGACCCGCCGTTCGGCCTTCGCCCGCTGGCAGCGCCGTCCATAGCCCTCAGGATCGACCTCGGCGACGAGCTTGGTGACTCGGCGGGCGAGCTGGTTGCGATTGAGCCCAGAGGCCACCTCCACCAGCGACTCTTCGACGCGGCTGGCCATGGCCGACTCGGGCAGGTGGCGGATCCGCTCGTGCACGACCTCCAGCCGCCGCGCGTCGATCTCACCCCGCCGTAGCTGGTCGAACAGCCGAGGCAGCGTCTCCACAACCTCACTGAATTCCTTGCGCCGCCCCAGTGCCCGCTCGGGTTCCGACGCGGCCATGCCCAACTCGGTCAGATCCTCGACCGCATTGAGGACCTCCAACTGAATGGCCCCGGCAACCGCCTCGATCTTACGGGCAAGAATATATACAGTGACCTTCTGATCTTCAGTCAGATCCGCAACGCGAACACCGGCGAGCAGGTCAAACAAAGCCCCGCATGGCTCTCGACCCTCCAGTTCGCGAACGATTTCTTCCATGCCTTCAGAATACTCGTATGTATGATCGAACTCGAATCACTGACGGGTGAATGTTTTCATGCATAATCGCGTGAAATGGCTGGCCCGTCCGGCTGGGTGGCCCCGAACGCCCCCTCTTCGGCCAAACGACCCAACCCGCCAACGCCCCACACTCCAGCCCAGCGCACAATCAATGCGGCCCAGCCCCGAACCTACTCTGGAGCCTTCTCCCCCCGCGCCAACTCCACCTGCGCCACGATCGCCGCCACGATTCGCCCCGTCGCCTCTTCCACGACCTCCCGCGTCGGCTCCAAGCCCAGCAGATCCGACAGGTCCACCGGCGGCCCGGTGCGGATCACGGTGCGTTGGCGGGGAATCAGCCGGGGGAACCTTCCCTTGGGCGGCAACACGAACTGCGTCCCCCAGTGTCCGATCGGCACCACCGGCGCCCCGGTGGCCAGGGCCAGCCGGGCGATGCCGCTCTTCACCTGCTTCACCGAAGGCCAGCCGTCCGGGTCGGCGGTGAAGGTGCCCTCCGGGAACACCAGCACGCATTCGCCGCTCTCCACGGACTTCACCGCGTCCCGGTAGGCGTCGGTGGCCTTGGACGTCCCGCGGTGCACGGGAATGTGCTTGCCGCCGCTCAACACGCTGCGCAGCACCGGGATCTTCCACAGCCCGGCCTTGGCCAGGTAGCGCGGAATCCGGCCGTGGGCCAGCACGTACGCGGTGACGGTCACGGGGTCGGCGAAGGACACGTGGTTGCTGGCGATCAGCACCGGCCCGTCGGACGGGATGTTCCGGCCGCCGTGCCAGCGCATGCGCGTGCCGAACATGACGAACGGCCACAGCACGTCGATGGCCAGGCCGTACCAGAAGCCGCGCCCCCGCCGAGGGGTGCGGCAGGTGAGCACGATCTTGGCCCACAGGCCGTGCGGGGAGTCGTCGACAGCGTCCGGGATGAGCACGCTCACCACTCTGGCACGATCAGGTGGCCGAGCGGGCCAGATCGTGATGTGACGAGCCGCTGGCCGCGGCCCGCCCGCCGGTGATCCGGTCGGCGGCCAGCCGCCCCGAGATGAGCACCGGCGGCACGCCTACGCCGGGGGTGGTGCCGCAGCCGGCCAGCACCACGTTGTCGATGCCCCGCAGCAGGTTGCGCGGCCGGAACGGACCGGTCTGCGCAAACGTGTGCGCGGCGGCGAACGGCGTGCCGGCGGCCAGCCCCTGACGGGCCCAGTCGGCCGGCGTCAGCAGCCGCTCCACCGTGACCGACGAGCCCAGCCCGGTCAGCCCGCGGGCCTCCAGCACGTCGACCAGCTCGTCCCGGTAGGCCTCGCCCACCCGGTCCCAGTCGATCGGGGCCAGCTCCAGGTTCGGCGTCGGGGCCAACACGGACAGCAGCTGCCGGCCCTCCGGGGCCAGCGTCGGATCCGTGGCCGTGGGCCGGGTGATCAGCAGCGACGGATCGCTCATCAGCCGGCCGGTCGAGGTGATCTCCTGGAACGTCCGCTTCCACGCCGCCCCGAACGAGATCGTGTGATGCCCCAACGCATCCCACGACCGGTCCGTGCCGGCGTGCAGCACGAAGGCCGACGGCGACCAGGTCAGCGGCACCACCCGCCGCGGCAGGTGCCCGATCAGCCGGTAGGACGCCGGCAGGTCCGGCGTCAGAACCACTGCGTCGCAAGCGATCCGCTCGCCGTGCGTGGTCCGCACGGCCGCCACCCGCGAGCCGATCCGCTCCAGCCAGGCAACCGTTGTGCCGTAACGGAATTCCGCCCCGGCCCGAGCCGCCGAGGCGGCCATGGCCTCCGGCACGGCCCGCATGCCGCCCCGCGGGAAGTACACGCCGGCAACGGTGTCCATGTAGGCGATCACCGCGTACGCGGCCAGCGCCCGGGCCGGCGGCACGCCGGCGTACAGGGCCTGGAAGGAGAAGATCCGGCGCAGCCGGCGGTCCTTCACGAAGCCGCCGACCTTCGCGCCGAGGCTGCCGAACGCGCCCAGGCCGGCCAGGCGGGCCAGCTGCGGACCGACCAGGTCGAGCGGCGAGTCGAAGTTCGCGCCGATGAACCGGTCCCGCTCGGCGGCGTACAGCTCGGTCAGCCACGTCCGCAGCTTGCGGTACCCGGCGGCTTCGTCGGGGCCGGCGACCCGCCGGACCTCGGCCTCCATGGCGTCGGCGTCGCTGTGCACGTCGATGGAGCTGCCGTCGGGGAACCGCGCCACGTAGGCGGGATGCAGCGGCACCAGGTCCAGCCGGGAGGCCAGCGAGTCGCCGACGGCCGAGAAGGCCTCGTCCAGCAACTCGGGCATGGTCAGCACGGTCGGGCCCGTGTCCAGGCGGTAGCCGTCGACGTCGAGCTGCCCGGCCCGGCCGCCCGGCACCCGGTCGCGCTCGACGATCGTCACCTGCCGGCCCGAGCCGAGCAGGTGCAGCGCCGTGGAGAGCCCGGCCAGCCCGGCCCCGACCACGACGACGTGGTCCGAGCGTCCCTTGATGGCCTTCATGTCAGTGGTTGCGGCGGGTCGCGGCGACCGCCAGGCGCGCGAGCTCCGACGCGGCCGGCTCGGCCACCGGCGTCGCGGCCAGCGTCGCCAGGGCCCGGTCGCGCAGCTCGTCGATGCGGGCCTCCACGGCGGCCACGGCGCCCAGGTCCACCAGCAGCGAGCGCACCACGTCCACCGCCGGCTCATCCAGGTCCGGCCGGCCGATCGCCGACCGCAGCCGGGCGGCGTCGTCGAACCGGCGCTGCTCCTCGGCGTGCCGCAGGCCCAGCGACACCAGCAGCGTCCGCTTGCCCTCACGCAGGTCGTCGCCCGCCGGCTTGCCCGTGACGGCCGGGTCGCCGAACACACCCAGCAGGTCGTCGCGCAGCTGGAAGGCCAGGCCGATGTCCACGCCGAACTGCCGCAGCCCCTGGATCAGCCCGTCGCCCGCCCCAGCCAGCACGGCGCCGAGGTGCAGCGGCCGCTCCACCGTGTAGGCGGCGGTCTTGAGCCGGTCCACGCGCAGCGCCGCCTCGGCCGACTCGTCGGCGTGGGCCTGCGTCAACACGTCCAGGTACTGCCCGGCGAGCATCTCCGTGCGCATCGCCCGCCACGGCTCCAGCGCGCGGTTCAGCTGGCCCGCGCCGAGGCCGGACTCGCGCAGCATGTCGTCGGCCCAGGCCAGCGCCAGGTCCCCGAGCAGCACCGCCGACGCCTGCCCGAACCGCTCGGCCGTGCCGGCCCAGCGCTCACGGACGTGCAGGTCGGCGAAGGCCACGTGCACGGTCGCCGAGCCCCGGCGCACGGCCGAGGCGTCCATCAGGTCGTCATGCACGAGCGCGCACGCCTGGATCAGCTCCAGCGCGCTGACCGCCATCACCACGGCGTCGGTGTCCGCGCCGCGCGGGTCGCCGCCCGCGCCGCGCCAGCCCCACCAGGCGAACGTCGGCCGGATCCGCTTGCCGCCGCCCAGCACGAAGTCGGCCAGCGCGTCCACCGCCACGGCGAAGTTCTCGTCCACCAGCGCGGCCTCGGTGCGGCGACGGTTGAGGTAGTCGGTCAGCGACCGCTCCACCAGGCCGAGAAAGCCCGTGTCGCAGGGGTGCAACGCCGTGAGGTCGTCGCTGGGCTGGTCCGGCCGAAGCTCGGCCAGAATGCCCGGCTTGCTCATGCCAACCTCCGTCGTGCGCCCAACGCGTGCACGCCAACAGTACGTGGCCCGGCTGCCGGCTCCACTCGGAGGTTGCCCGCCGTAACCTGACCTCATGACGTCGGTGGTGGAGCGGCTCGGCGGGCCGGACCCGGTGTTCTCGGTGGAGTTCTTCCCACCCCGCGACGCGGCCGATGAGCAGCGGCTTTGGCTCGCGATCAGGCAGCTGGAGGGGCTCGAACCGGCCTTCATGTCGGTCACCTACGGGGCCGGCGGATCCAGTCGGGACCGGACTATCCGGACCACCGGTCGTGTGGTGCAGGAGACGTCGCTGTTGCCGATGGCACACCTGACGGCCATCGACCACTCCGTGGCCGAGCTGCGCAACGTCATCGGCTGGTACGCCGCCGTCGGCGTGCGCAACATCCTCGCCGTGCGCGGCGACCCGCCCGGCGACCCCAACGGGGAGTGGACCCGGCACCCGCAGGGCCTGATTTACGCCGAGGAGCTCGTCACCCTGGTCAAGCAGCTCGGCGACTTCTGCGTCGGGGTCGCGGCCTTCCCGTACGGGCATCCGCGCTCCACCGACCTCGACGCCGACACCGAGAACCTGGTGCGCAAGTTCCGGGCCGGGGCCGGCTTCGCCATCGCCCAGCTGTTCTTCGAGGCCGAGGACTTCCTCCGGCTGCGCGACCGCCTGGCCGCCCGCGGCTGCGACGCCCCGCTGCTGCCCGGGATCCTGCCGTTGACCACCGTCCGGACGCTGAACAAGACCGTCGAGCTGTCCGGCGCCCCCGTGCCGCCGTCCGTCGCCAAGCGCCTCGACCCGTACGCCGACGACCCGAAGGCCTTCCGTGCCGCCGGCATCGACGTGGTGACCGACCTGGCCCAGCGGCTCATCGACGAGGGCGTGCCGGGCGTGCACTTCTACACGTTCAACAGGTCCAAGGCGACGACGGAAGTGGTGGAACGGCTGGGGCTGCTGCCGGCCCGAGCCTGACGCTGCCTTCGCCATGATCGTTCGGCCGGGTGACGCCCCGCACGCCCCTTTGCCCGGTGTCACGGCTGGTCAGCGCGCGACACGCCGTGCGATCGAACTGTCACTCAATGGGGTCGTCACACAGCGAAGTTGCTCCGAATGGCGGTAGTTTCCTCGCCTGCACGGCTTCGGCGTTTTTTCGCCGGTGCGGTGTCTTCATGAAGAAGCGGTGCAACTCAAGGAGTGTGGAGTCCGTGCTGAAGAAAGCCGGAATGATCGCTGGCGTCGCGGCCGGTCTGATGATCGTCGGCTCGCCGGCGTTCGCGGACGCCCCGAACGACCTGGTCCTGCACGACGGCGGGGACACCCAGGTCACGCACTACGTGCCGATCCAGATCGTGGACAACCACGTGCCGGTCTCCTCCGAGGAGTACGTGGACGGCGACGGCGCGAGCCACACCAACGCCTCCAACGTGCTGGGTGGCGGTGGCGACCTGCAGGAGTCCGACTACCTGCCGGTCCAGATCGCGGGCAACACGCTGCCGATCAGCAGCTACCTCGAGTACCTCGGCTCCAACGCCGACAACAGCTCGAACACCGCTGGCTGATCAGGTCGACGAGAAACGGGGCGCGCCCACCGGGCGCGCCCCGTTTTCGTGTGCCGTCGGTGTCTGACGGTCTGCCCAGTGCTTCAAGGCGCGGCTCAGCGCCGGCGGACCCGCAGGCTGCGGCGGTGGGCCCGCAGGGCCAGCACGCTGATCACGCCCACCGTGCCGATCAGCAGCGCGGCCACCAGCACGCTCCAGCGCATCCAGGCCGCGGTGGCCAGCGTGGACAGGTCCGACGTCGCCGACAGCGACGTGACCGACCCCGGCCGCGGCGTCCAGGTCACCGTGTCCTCGTCGACCGTCCCGGTCGAGCTGGCCACGTCGGCCGGGAAGGTGATGCGCAGCTGCACGTCCGCGTGGTCGGCCGGCACCGTGCGCAGGTCGACCGAGCCCGTGAAGTAGACGAGGTCGCCGACCCGCCGCAGCAGCAGCTGGTAGTTGCCGCTGGCCGCGCTCGACCCGCCGACCAGCGTGGTGAACTGGTCGAACTCCATGTTGCTGAACGACAGCTGGGTGCCGACGTAGCCGTCCGCGGCGTACGGCTGGAGCACCACGTCCTCGCCGAGATCGGACGGGATCGACAGCTGCGGCCCGTGATCGGCAGGCGAGGTCGGCACGGTGGCGGCGACCATGGTGCCCGACACCTTGAAGTCCCCGGACACGGTCAGGTCTGCGCGGGCGCGGACACAGCCGGACAACATCGCCGCGGCGGCCGTGAACGCGAGGGTCAACCCGACGATCCGGCGCGACGGCCTGGCCACAAGCCTCGACAGCACCGGGTCATCCTGCCAGCAGGCTCGGCCTTCACGGCGCATCACCGCCCGAAGGAGCTACGGGAGCGTCGGGGTGGCCCGGTAGCGTGCCGGGCATGTCATCCACCCCACGAGGCGTGCATCAGCTGAGCGACGACTTCGTCGCGGACTACGCCGCACTTGACCCGAACGCGGCGACCCACCTCGGCATCACGGGGTACGACGAGGAGCTGACGGACTATTCGCCCGAGGGACACGAGAGCCGGGCCGAGCTGACCGCCCGCGCCCTGCGTGAGATCGGCGCGGCCGAGCCCGCCGACGACTCCGAGCGGGCGGCCAAGGCCGTGTTCCTGGAGCGCAACGGCCTGTCCCAGGAGTTCCACGACGCCGGGCTGGACCTGTCCTCGCTCAACGTGATCGCCAGCCCGGTGCAGGACCTGCGCCAGCTGTTCGACCTCATGCCGACCGAGACCCCCGAGCAGTGGGCGACCATCGCCACCCGCCTGACCAAGGTGCCCGAGGCGCTGGCCGGGCTGCGGGCCTCGCTGGCCAAGGCCGCCGACCGCGGCGTCGTGTCGGCGCTGCGCCAGGTCACCCGCGTCGCCGAGCAGTGCGACACCTGGGCCGGCCTGAGCGGCGGATCCTCCTTCTTCGGCGCGATGATCGCCAACGCCGAAGGCGTCGACGACACGCTGCGCACCCACCTGGAGGCCGGCGCCAAGGCCGCCGCCCAGGGCTACGCCGACCTGGCGGCCTTCCTGCGTGCGGAACTCGCGCCGAAGGCGCCGGCCAAGGACGCCGTCGGCGAGGACGTCTACCGGCTCAACTCCCGCTACTTCACCGGCGCCCGCCTGGACCTGCGGGAGGCGTACGAGTGGGGCTGGGTCGAGTTCTCCCGCATCGAGACGGAGATGAAGGAGGTCGCCGGCCGCATCCGCCGCGGGTCCACGCTGGCCGAGGCCGCCGCGCTGCTCGACGCCGACCCGCGCTACCAGCTGCGGGGCCAGGCCGAGCTGCGTGACTGGATGCAGCGGCTGTCCGACAAGGCCCTGGCCGACATGCGGGGCGTGCACTTCGATATCCCCGACCCGCTCATGCAGCTGGACTGCAAGATCGCGCCCCCCGGCGGCGGCGTCGGCGCGTACTACATCGGTCCGACCGACGACTTCAGCCGCCCGGGCGCGATGTGGTGGTCGGTGCCGGCCGATCGTGAGGAGTTCTCGACCTGGCGTGAGACCACCACCGTCTACCACGAGGGCGTGCCCGGCCATCACCTCCAGATCGCCACCGCGGTGCACCGGGCCGACCAGCTCAACCGGTTCCAGCGCCTGATGTGCTGGGTCTCCGGGCACGGCGAGGGCTGGGCCCTGTACGCCGAGCGGCTGGTGCGCGAGCTGGGCTACCTCGACGACGACGGCGACCTGCTGGGCATGCTCGACGGCCACCTGTTCCGGGCCGCCCGCGTCATCATCGACCTGGGCATGCACCTGGAGCTGGAGATCCCGGCCGGCACCGGCTTCCACGAGGGCGAGCGCTGGACGCCCGAGCTGGGCCTGGAGTTCATGCTGACCCGGACCATCACCGACCCGGCCCACGTGCGCGACGAGATCGACCGCTACCTGGGCTGGCCCGGGCAGGCCCCGTCGTACAAGCTCGGCGAGCGCCTGTGGCTGGCCGCCCGCGACGAGGCCCGCGCCCGCCACGGCGACGCCTTCGACCTCAAGGCGTTCCACAAGCAGGCGCTGGAGATGGGCTCCATGGGCCTGGACACCCTCCGCGACCGCCTCGCCCAGATCTGAGCACCCCTCCCTTTATGCAGGGAAGGACGCCTTACCCTCGTTCAACGCGGGTAAGGCGTCCTTCCCTGCATCAGGACGATTCCAGCGGGAGGATGCGGCCCAGGACGGCGAAGGGGCGCGGGTCGCCGGCGAAGTGGTAGTGGCGCAACACATCCTGGAACCCGACACGGCGGTAGAGGCGCCACGCGCGGGACGGGCCCTCGGGTGTGGACAGCAGCACCCGCTCGGAGCTCACGGCGTCGAGCAGGCTGCGCAGTAGGCGCTCGCCGATGCCGCGGCCCTGGGCGTCCGGGGAGACGTGCAGCTCCGTGAGCTCGAAGTAGTCGCGCATCCACTCGTCCACCGCGGTCGGCGTCGACACGGCGGTGAGGCCGCGGCGGACCTGCTCGTGCCACCACTGGCCGGCGGCGCCGCGATAGCCGTAGCAGATGCCGACCAGCGCGCTGTCCTGGTCGAGCGCGCCGACGCAGCGCCAACCCGCCCGGATCATGTGCGCCAACCACATGGGCGCGCGCTGCTGGGCGGTGCCGCTCGGGTAGCGCATCGCCGTGACGTACAGGTTGAGCGCCTCGGGCAGGCGGGCCCGCAGCGTCTCGGCGGTGAACTCGACCAGGCGCTCGGTCTGTGGCGAGGCTGTCATCACTGCTCTCCGGCCACGGTCGCAGGGGTTCCGCCGGTCACGGCCACCAGCTCGGCGAACGTGGTCGGGTACACCGCGTTGGGGTGCCCGGCCGCCGCCCAGACGACGTCGTACTCGGCGAGATGCACGTCCACCAGGGTACGGATCTTTTCCGGGTGGCCGACGGGGGAGACGCCGCCGATCACCTGACCGGTGTGCGTGCGCACCGAGTCCGGGTCCGCGCGGCTCACCTTGCGCACACCGACCAGCTCGGCCAGGCGTTTGGTGTCGGCCCGATGCGCGCCGGAGGTCAGGACCAGCAGCGGCTGGCCGTCGGCGAGGAAGAACAGGCTGTTGGCGATCGCGCCCACGGGCACCTCGACGGCGTCCGCTGCCGCGGCCGCCGTGCGCACGGCGTCGTCGAGCACACGAATCCCCGCGGCCGCCCCGGTCGCCCCCGCCGCCCGCAGCGCGCCGCGGACCGTGCTCACCCCGGGATGCTCCTGATCGCTCACGGAGGCAATGACACCACGGCTGGGCCGTCCGAGGGGAAGTGACCCCTGTTCCGGCCCGGGCTTGAACACCTCGTGGACTACGCGCTATTCTCGAAGTATCGAACAGACGTTCGATACGAGCCGCCGGCTTCCCCACGGCGGAGACGTCGAGCCCACGACGCCGCGAGGAGGCCGCTGATGTCTGTGCCCGTTCGTCTTCCCGAGTCGTTCCTGGTGCCCACTCCGCCCAGGTCCCGACTTCGTGCGGTGCCGTCCCCCGGCGCATCGCCGTCGGCCCGGACGCTGTTGGCCCAGGCCCGGCAGGGTCTGCTCCAGGCCGAGCACGAGCCCGACGCCGCCGAGCGTTTCGTGCGGGCGCACCTCGCCGCCCTGCGGGCCGCCGCCGCCGTGCTCGCCCTGCGCGGCCGGCCGCACCGGACCCGCACCAAGCCCATGAGCGCCTGGGTGCTGTTGGCCAAGGTCGCGCCCGAGTTCGCCGAGTGGGCCGCGTTCTTCCAGTCGTGCGCGTCCACCCGGCACGCCGTGGAGTCCGGCATCACGCGGCTGGTGTCCCCCCGCAGCGCCGACGACCTCGTCCGGCAGGCCGCGCAGTTCGTCGAGCTCGTCGACCGTGCCGTGCACGAGGCGGGGAGGTGACCGGGCGGGCACTCATCGACCACGACCGGCTGCTCGACGTTCTTGTCGCCGAGGGAGAGCTGATGGCCGACACGGCCGACGGTGCCCGGCCGGACCTGCCCATCCCGAGCAAGCCCACCACCAGCCTGGCCGACACCGTCCGCCACGTCGGCGGGGTGTTCCGGATGGTCGCCGCCCGGCTGCGCGGCGGCAACGGGCCCGTGCGGTGGGAGAGCGAGCCGCCGCCCGGCGGCGCCCTGGTGGAGTTCCTGCGGGGTGGGCTGCACGACCTGGTGGATGAGTTGCAGGCCCATCCGGCCGACGAGGTGTGCAGCACCTGGTGGCCCTTGGACCGGACCTACGGCTTCTGGCGCCGTCGCATGGCCCACGAGGCCACCATGCACCGCGTCGACCTTCAGTCCGCCGCCGGCGTGGAGGTCTTCACCGTCGACGACGACGTGGCCGTCGACGGCGTGGACGAGGCCCTGACGCTGTGGTTCGCCCACCGTCTGTCGGTGATAGGCGTCTCCGGCAGCTCCGAGTTCCGCGTTGCCGTCCGCTCCGGCGGCCGGGTCTGGCTGGTGTCGTCCCACGGCGACAACAAGGCCGCCTGGCGCGCTTCCCCCGCCGACGCCACGTCCGTCCAGGCCACCGTCACCGGCGAGCCGATGACCGTGTACCTGTGGCTGTGGGGTCGGCTGCCGTTCACCGCGGTGCGCATCACCGGCGACATGGACGCCGTCGCCGCGCTGTGGGCGCTGCTTCGCTTGGCCACGCACTGAAGCAGGTCCGGCCGGTCCCGTACCGGCCGGACCTCCTTTTAGGTCACTGGATGCGTTCCACCGCGTCCTTGGCCTCTTTGAGGCCTGCACCCGTGAGCTCGCGGTAACGCTTGATCGCCTCGATCTTTCGGCCCGAGCGGGCCAGGTTCACCACGTCCTGGTCGACCGCGAGGTCCGGGCCGGTCGGGCCCGGCTGGGGCACGTCCAGGTGGTGCATCAGCAGATCCAGCTTGCGCTCCATGCGGTCGAGCCGGCGCTCCAGCTGCTTGGTCGAGCCCCCTCGGCCCAGCAGGGCGACGAGCAGAACCAGGACCGCGACTCCGACCAGCACCACCGTTGTGGGATCCACCGCTGAACCGTATCCCCTTGACGAAAGCGTTCCGGCAGGTCACGCTACTGAAATGCAATATATTAGTCGCCTGGACCGTCCGCTCCTGCGGGATCGCGCGCTGGCCACCATCCGCCAGGCCATCGTGTCCGGCGACCTCGTGCCCGGCGAGCCCATCCGCGACCTCGACCTCGCCGAGCGCCTCGGCCTGTCCCGCACGCCCGTCCGTGAGGCCCTCAGCCACCTCGCCGACGAGGGGCTGGTCGAGTCCAAGCCGCACAGCTACACCCGGGTCACCCCCATCGACCCCGTCGCCGTCCGGGATGCGTTGCAGGTCGTCCAGGCCATGCACGGCCTCGCCCTCCGCCTCGCCGTGCCGCTGCTCACCCCCGCCGACCTGGCCCGCATGCGTTCCCACAACTCCCGCTTCGCCTCCGCCCTGGAGGCTCCCGACATCGCCGAGGCCCTCTCCGCCGACGACGACTTCCACCGCGTCCCCGTCGAGGCGTGCGGGAACTTCGCCGTCACCGCCACCATCCAGCGCTACACCCCCCTCGTGCGACGCCTTGAGTACCAACGCTTCTCCTCCAGCTGCGGCGTGGACTCGGTCGCCATGCACGAGGAGATCGTCACCGCCTGCGAACAGGGCGACGCCGACCTGGCCGGCCGCCTGACCGAGCGCAACTGGGCCACCCTCGCCGACGAGCTGGCCAAGCAGCCCGAGGCGGCGGACTAACCCACCCACCGATCACGCACTCGACCTCGGCCCGGCACTCGCCCGAACCAGCTCCGGCCCGCCGATCACCCGCACCGGCTCCGGCCTTCTGCTCATCCGGCGGCGTGATTCACCAACCCCTTCCTCACCACCAGACCGATTGGAGCTTTCCCATGGCGCTTGAGGACTTTGCGCGGTATCCACTCACGTTCGGGCCGTCGCCGGTGCACGCGTTGGAGCGGCTCAGCGGGCATCTGGGCGGGGCGCGGGTGTGGGCGAAGCGGGAGGACTGCAACAGCGGGATCGCTTATGGGGGCAACAAGACCCGGAAGCTGGAGTACCTGGTGGCGGAGGCGGTGGCGCAGGGGTGCGACACGCTGGTGTCGATCGGCGGGGTGCAGTCCAACCACACGCGACAGGTGGCGGGGGCGGCGGCCCGGGCCGGGCTGAAGTGCGTGCTGGTGCAGGAAAGCTGGGTGGAGTGGGAGGACCCGGGTTACGACCGGGTGGGCAACATCCAGCTCAGCCGGCTGATGGGGGCGGACGTCCGGCTGGTGCGGTCGAACTTCGGCATCGAGTTCAAGCAGAGCTGGCAGGACGCGATCGCGGAGATCCAAGCGGCGGGCGGCAAGCCGTACGCGATCCCGGCCGGGGCGTCGGACCATCCCCTCGGCGGCCTGGGTTTCGCCGGCTGGGCTCGCGAGCTGGAGCAGCAGGAACGGGACCTGGGCGTCTTCTTCGACACGATCATCGTCTGCTCGGTGACCGGCAGCACCCAGGCCGGCATGCTCGCGGGCTTCACCAACCGCGATCGCCGGGTCGTCGGCATCGACGCCTCGGCCAAACCGAAGGAGACCTTCGACCAGGTCGCGCGGATCGCCGAGGCCACCGCCAACCTGATCGGCGCCGAGCCCCTCGACGTGATCCTCGACGACCGCTACCACGCCGGCATCTACGGCGTCCCCGACGAGTCCACTGTGGACGCGATGAGGCTGGCCGCCCGGACCGAAGGCATGATCACGGACCCGGTGTACGAAGGGAAGTCGATGGCGGGGCTGATCGACCTGGTGAGCCGCAAGGAGATTCCGGCGGACAGCACGGTCCTGTACGCCCACCTCGGCGGCCAGCCGGCCCTGAGCGCCTACAGCGGCCTCGACTGACCACGAGTCGCGGGGCGCGCGAGCAGTCGGCGGCGATCCGCTCGGCCATCACGGTGTGGCGGCGACCACCGCGCGGGAGCGGTCGGCGGCGATGCGGACGGCCATCACGCCGAGGGCGGTGCCCATGACGTAGCGCTGGACCTTCAGCCAGGCCGGCCGGTCGCCGAGGAAGCGGGAGATCGAGCCGGCGGACATCGCGATCAGGCCGTTCACGGTGATCGCGAGGGTGATCTGGACGAGGCCGAGCGTGAAGCTCTGCGCGGCGACGTCGCCACGGGCCGGGTCGACGAACTGGGGGAGCAGCGAGACGTACATGACGGCGATCTTGGGGTTGAGGAGGTTGGTGACCAGGCCCATGGTGAACAGCTTGCCGGGGCGGTCCGCCGGCAGCTCCCGGGGCGCGAACACCGACTTGCCGCCGGGGCGCAGCGCCTGGAACGCCAGCCACAGCAGGTATGCGGCGCCGGCCAGCTTCAGCACGGTGTAGACGGTCGGCACCAGGGCGAAGATGGTGGCCACGCCGGCCGTGGCGGCGACAAGGTAGACGAGGAAGCCGCAGGCCACGCCGGCCAACGAGATCAGGCCGGCCCGGCGGCCCTGGGTCACGGACCGCGAGACCAGGTAAATCATGTTCGGGCCGGGGATGAGCACCAGGCCCAGCTCGATCGCGGCGACGCCCAGCACGGCGTTGAGGGTGACCATGGCCCGACCCTAGCCACCGCGTGGCCCGTCCGGAGCGGATTTTCGCGGCACGGAGTCAGGCTCGAAGCCGCAAACCCTTGGGCGTGGCGCGGAAGCCGACGTCCTGGAGGATCAACGAGAACTTGGACCCCAGGGCGCCCTCGCCGTCGGCCCGCTGCACGGCCAACTGACCGAGCCACCCCTCGCGGACGGCACGGGCGAGGGCCTCGGCGGCCTGGCGGAGCTCGGGTTCGGACTCGGTGAAGGACAGCAGGGACCGGCCGCCCCGCTCGACGTACAGCACGGGAAGACCGTCGACGAGCACGGCGAGGGCGCCGGCCTTGCGGGCGGGGCGATGCTTGCCGTCGCCGACGGGCTCGGGCCACGGCAGGGCGGCGCCGTACGGCTGAGCGGGATCGGCAGCCGCCAGGACGAGAGACTCCAGGGAGGTGTCGCCGGGACGGGACAGGGCCCGAAGCCGGTCGACGGCCCCACGGGCGGCGAACTGGGCGGCGCCGAGACCCTCGACGACGTAACCCCGAACGACCTGACCGGAGTCCTCCATCGCCCGGAGAACCCGGTACACGCCGCTGAAGCCGCCGGAAACACGTTCGGTGTCCAACGCGCCACGGGTGAGAACCCCGTGCCGCTCAAGGAAAACCTCGGCCCGGGCATGGGCCCGCCGAGTGGGATCGCCCTCACGGGCCGGAACGAGGGACCAACGACCGGAGACGGTCGGAGGCCCGGTGCGGCTGGGCATCGACGCCCGTCCGAGCCGGGCGTAGCGGCCACGAGGCGACGGGCGGCGGGCCTTGTGCGCGGCCCCGCGGCCGGACACCAAGGCCCGCAACGGGGCCAAGGTGTCGTTGGTGACGAGCCCGGCCCACACGAGATCCCACAACGCGGTGACCACATCGGGATCCTCGACGGAGTCCGCAGCGGACACGCGGTCGGTGAGCTGACGGAAGAACAGCGCCCCGCCTTCCAGAGCGGCCAGCACGGCGGAGTGCAGGGGAGACTCCGGCGCCGTCTCCTCCAGGTCGGGCAGCACGAGGTCGGCGACGTCGGTGGGGGCCAACGCGATCCACCCGTCGCCGCCGGCCAACGCCCCGCACCCGGCCCAGGTGACCTCGCCGGTGGCGGTGAGCTCGTCCAACAACGCGGGGTAGTAGCCGGGCAGCCGCGAAGGCAGGATCAACGACTCCAGCCCGCTGGCCGGCAGCGGCGCGCCGGCCAGCTGTTCGACGACGGACAGCACATCGTCGACGGTCGGCGCGGACCGCAGCCGACGGGAGACACCGTGCCAGCCGGGCAAAAAGCGACCGTAGGCGGCCTGCTCGACGGGCTCCACCTCGGCCCGAAGGCGGGCCAGGGACCCACGACGCAAACGCCGCAGCACCTCGGCGTCGCAGTACTCGGTGCCCATGCCGCCGGGCCGCAGCTCGCCACGGACCAACCGCCCGGCGCCGGCCATCCGGTCCAGCACCCCGTGCACCACGGCGACGCCGAGCCCGAACCGCTCGGCCGCCTGCGCGGCAGGGAACGGGCCTCGCGTACGGGCGTAGCGCATCAACAGGTCGCCGATCGGATCGGCCACCGGCTCGGTGAAAACCTCGGGCACGCCAACGGGAAGCGCCGCCCCGAGGGCATCACGCACCCGGCCGGCGTCCTCGATGGCCAGATACCGCGGCACCCCGGCGATCCGCACCTGGATCGCCCGCCGCTCGGCGACCAACTGCTCCAGCCACTCAGCAGAAGCCCCGCGCTCGGCGGCCTCCTCGACGGAGAGATCACCCAGCAGCCGCAACAGATCGGCGGTCTCCTCGACGTTGCGGGCCCGCCGGTCGGGGGCCAGCCGCTGCAACTGCTGCTCGATCTCCGCCAGCACCTCGGGATCGAGCAGCTCGCGAATGGCCTCCGAGCCGAGCAGCTCCGCCAACAACGTGGTGTCCAGCGACAACGCGGCCGCGCGGCGCTCGGCCAGCGGCGTGTCGGTCTCGTACAGGAACATGCCGACGTATCCGAACAACAGGCTGCGCGCGAACGGGGACGCCTGCGGGGTCTGCACCTCGACGACCCGAACCCGCCGCGCCCGCACATCACCCATGAGCTCCCGCAGCCCGGGCAGGTCGTAGACGTCCTGCAGGCACTCCCGCATCGCCTCCAGCACGACCGGGAACTGCTCGTACTGGGACGCCACGGCCAGCAGCTGCGCGGATCGCTGCCGCTGCTGCCACAACGGCTGCCGCTTGCGGGGATCCCGGCGCGGCAACAACAACGACCGCGCCGCGCATTCACGGAACCGCGAGGCGAACAGCGCCGAGCCGCCGACCTCGGCCACCACGACCTGCTCGACCTCGTCCGGGTCGAGCAGCATGTCCTCGGCCGAGGGCAGCACGTCGGCCCCGGTGTCGTCGAAGGCCTCGGGCAGCCGCACCACGATGCCGTCGTCGGAGTGCGCGACCTGTGGATCCAGCCCGCGCCGCTCCCGCAGCCGGGCCCCGATGGCCAGCGCCCACGGCGCGTTCACCTGCGCCCCGAACGGCGAGTGCACGACGATCCGCCAGTCGCCCAGCTCGTCACGGAACCGTTCCACCACAACGGTTCTATCGTCGGGCACGTGCCGGGTCGCCGCCTTCTGCTCGTCCAGATAGGACAGCAGGTTGTCGCACGCCCACTCGTCCAACCCGGCCGACACCGCCCGCTCTCGCGCCCGGGTAGAGTCCATTGCGGACACTTCGCGCACGAACTTTCCCAGCGCACGGCCGAGTTCCAGCGGACGGCCGACGGAGTCGCCCTTCCAGAACGGCAGCCGGGCCGGCTGACCCGGGGCCGGCACCACGATCACGCGGTCGTGCGTGATGTCCTCGATGCGCCAGGAACTGGTGCCCAGCAGGATGTTGTCGCCGACCCGCGACTCGTAGACCATCTCCTCGTCCAGCTCGCCCACCCGCGACCCGGGCCGGCCGTCCTCGCCGCCCGGCGTCATCACGGTGAACAGCCCGCGGTCCGGGATGGTGCCGCCGGAGGTGACGGCCAGCCGCTGCGCGCCCGGGCGCCCTCGCAGCTCGCCGGCGACGCGGTCCCACACGATCCGCGGCCGCAGCTCGCCGAACTCCTCGCTGGGATAGCGCCCGGCCAGCATGTCCAGCACGGAGTTCAGCGCCGAGTCCGGCAGCCCGGCGAATGGCGCCGCCCGCCGCACCACGGCCGTCAGGTCCGTCACCGACCATGGCTCCATGGCCACCATGGACACGATGTGCTGGGCCAGGACGTCCAACGGGTTGCGCGGATAGCGGACGGACTCGATGGCGCCGACGGCCATCCGCTCCGCCACCACGGCACAGGCCACCAGGTCGCCGCGGAACTTCGGGAACACCACGCCCTTGGACACCGCGCCGACCTGGTGCCCGGCCCGGCCGACCCGCTGCAGCCCGGATGCCACCGTGGGCGGGGCCTCGACCTGGACGACGAGGTCCACCGCGCCCATGTCGATGCCCAGCTCCAGCGAGGACGTGGCCACCACGCACGGCAGCCGCCCCGACTTGAGCTCCTCCTCGACCAGGGTGCGCTGGTCCCGTGACATGGAACCGTGGTGCGCCTTGGCGATCACCGGCAGGGCCCCGGTGGTTATCCCCGAACCACCGACGGCCTCTGCCGGGAATCGCTCCATCTCCGCGGACTGCTCGCCCGCGAGTTCGTTGAGCCGGGCGGTCATCCGCTCGGCCAACCGCCGGGAGTTGGCGAACACGATGGTCGACCGGTGCTCGCGCACCAGCTCCAGCACGCGCTGCTCCACCGACGGCCAGATCGACGTGCGCTGCTCGGGACCGGCCGCCGAGCCGCTGACTTCCCCGGTCGGCTCGCCCAGCGTGGCCATGTCCTCCACCGGCACCTCGACGGTGACCTCGATGGTCTTGCTGGCCGGCGGCTGCACGACACGCACCGGCCGGCCCCCGGCCAGGAACGCGCCGACCTCCTCGACCGGGCGGACGGTGGCCGACAGGCCGATCCGCTGCGCCGGCTTGGGCAGCAGCGCGTCCAGCCGCTCCAGCGACAGCGCCAGGTGCGCCCCGCGCTTGCCGCCGGCGACGGCGTGCACCTCGTCCACGATCACGGTCTCGACGCCGCGCAGCGACTCCCGCGCCTGCGACGTCAGGATCAGGAACAGCGACTCCGGCGTCGTCACGAGGATGTCCGGCGGCGTGCGGTTGAAGGCGCGGCGCTCCTCGGCCGGCGTGTCGCCGGTGCGCATGCCGACGGTGATGGACGGCTCCGGCAGCCCGAGCCGGTGCGTGGCCTGCCGGATGCCGGCCAGCGGCGCGCGCAGGTTGCGCTCCACGTCCACCGCCAGCGCCTTCAGCGGCGACACGTACAGCACGCGGCAGCGGTGCTGCTTGTTCTCCGGCGGCGGCTCCGCGGCCAGCCGGTCCAGCGCCCACAGGAAGGCCGCCAGCGTCTTGCCGGAGCCGGTCGGCGCGACCACCAGGGCGTGCTCGCCGGCCGCCACCGCCGACCAGGCGCCCTGCTGGGCGGCGGTGGGCGCGACGAACGCCCCCGTGAACCAGTCCCTGGTCGCGGGGGAGAACACCGACAGTGCCTCCGTCATGCACCCATCATGACAACCGGGTCTGACACTTCCCGCACAACCGGCTTTGACCTGCGGAAACGTGACTTTCTCTTGACCGGGGGAAATGGTCTAGTCCATTGTCTCAACCACGTGTGTGCGTCAACTCGATGCCCAGGCCGCCACCCCTGCGCATGGAGGTAGCAGCTATGTCACGGAAGTGGACACGCTGGTTAGTCGGAGCGGTCGCCGCCGCCACGGTCGTGCTCGGCGCCGCCGCCCCCGCGTCGGCCGCCACGAACCTGCTCGCCAACCCCGGCTTCGAGGCCGGCAACACCAGCGCCTGGACGTGCAGCGGCGCGACCGCCGTCGGCAGCCCGGTGCACAGCGGCTCGTACGCGCTCGCGGCCACCCCTGCCGGCCAGGACTACGCGCAGTGCAGCCAGAGAGTCACCGTGCTGCCGAACTCCGCCTACACGCTGTCCGCGTACGTCCAGGGCAGCTACATCTACCTCGGCGCCACCGGCACGGGCGGCACCGACCCGCAGACGTGGACCGTCTCCGGCAGCTACACGCAGCTGTCGACCAGCTTCACCACCGGCGCCAGCACCACGAGCGTCACCGTGTACATCCACGGCTGGTACGGCCAGCCCACGTACTACGCCGACGACTTCGTGCTCAGCGGCCCCGGCGGCGGTGGCGGCAATCCCACGGCCCCGGCCGCGCCCACCGGCCTGACCTCCCCGAGCACCACGTCGTCGAGCGCGTCGCTGGCCTGGACGGCTTCGTCCGGTGACGTGAGCGGCTACAACGTGTACCAGAACGGCAGCAAGGTCGCGTCGGTGTCGGGCACCTCCTACACCGCGACCGGCCTGGCCGCCTCGACCAGCTACCAGTACGCCGTGACGGCGCACAACTCGGTCGGCGAGTCGCCGAAGTCGAACACCGTCACCGCGACGACCAAGGCCGGCGGCGGCAACCCCGGCGGCTCCCTGCCCGCGCACGTGCTCACCGGCTACTGGCAGAACTTCTACAACGGCGCCAAGGCCCTCAAGCTGGCCGACGTGCCCACCACGTACGACCTGGTCGCGGTGGCCTTCGCCGACGCCACGGGCACCCCCGGCGCGATCTCCTTCACCCTCGACTCGGGGCTGTCCGGCCAGCTCGGCGGCTACTCCGACGCGCAGTTCACCGCGGACATCGCCACCCTGCACGCCCGCGGCCAGAAGGTGATCCTGTCGGTCGGCGGCCAGAACGGCACCATCAGCGTCGGCGACTCGGGCGCGGCGGCCAACTTCGCCAACAGCGCGTACTCCATCATCCAGCGCTACGGCTTCGACGGCGTCGACATCGACCTGGAGAACGGCGTCAACGCCACCTACATGGGGCAGGCCCTGCACTCGCTGGCCGGCAAGGTCGGCGCCGGCTTCGTGGTGACGCTGGCCCCGCAGACCATCGACATGCAGTCCACCGGCATGGCGTACTTCCAGCTGGCGCTGAACATCAAGGACATCCTGACCATCGTCAACATGCAGTACTACAACTCGGGGTCGATGAACGGCTGCGACCAGGGCGTCTACTCGCAGGGCACGGAGAACTTCCTGACCGCGCTGGCCTGCATCCAGCTGCAGGGCGGCCTGCGGGCCGACCAGGTCGGCCTGGGCCTGCCGGCCTCCGGCTCGGCTGCGGGCGGCGGCTACATGTCGCCGAGCACGGTGAACGCCGGCCTGGACTGCCTGGCCAAGGGCACGAACTGCGGCAGCTTCCACCCGTCGGCCACCTACCCGACGATCCGCGGGGCGATGACCTGGTCGATCAACTGGGACGCGTCCAACGGCTACGCCTTCGCCACCACGGTGCACGGGCACTTCGGTTCCCTGTAGAAGTGCGACAGTCGACACCGTACTTGCGGTAACCCTTAACTGGTGTCGAGTGTTGGGAAGGGCCCATTCCTCGCGCGGGGAATGGGCCCTTCGTTGTCACTCGATCGAAGTAGTAAGTGCGGGCAATGCCGCAGATTATTGATTACCAATGGGTAGGCAGAAAGGCTTTTCTATCCCTATTTTCAGGGTGAACTACGGCCGGTGTTCGACCGAACGCGTAACGATGACGGGCGGTTGTGACGACAACGGACCGTCGTCACCGGAGCGTGTCCGTCCGGGTGGTCGGGCGCGAAGGTCACGGTTGCGTTTCGTGTTCTCCCTGGTAGGCGGGAGTGCTCGGCGGCCGCCCGCTGCACGTTTTCCTGGTGTGTCTGCACGAGCCACCCTGGACCGACCGGCCGAAGACTGCGTACTCCTCACGGTCGGTAGTGGCGTGTTCACCAGTGCGGATCCATTCCTGGAAAGTTTCCCAGGGTGCTTGTGAGGGCGGGCACGCAGCGTTAGCGTTCTCCATACGCCAAGGAAGTCGGTGGGACGACAGCCGGACGCGCAGCGTTCGATCGGGGCTCTGGGAATGGCGCCGAACGAGCGTGACAGCACGGGGCAAGGGGTGTCGGGGGTGTTCGGGTCGCCGGCCACGGCGGAGACGACCTGATTTCACCGGCGCGTGGGGTGCACTGACGCTAGAGCCAAAGTGATTCGGCGGCGATTCTCCATCGCCGGGCGGATCATCACCCAATTTCACGTGCGGGGACAGATGAATAACTTGGCACAGGTTCTGCCTGTGGGGACCGCCGCCGCGCCGGTGACGAAGCCGGTGGCCGCGTACGGTCCGCAGGACGAGCAGTTCCGTCAGCTCGTCGACGCCGCGGTTCACGGCGATCAGGTTGCGACGCAACGGGTTCTGGAGTCGATCAGGCCGATCGTGCTGCGCTACTGCCGGGCGAGGATCGGTCGTCTGGACCGGTCGTTCTCCTCGGCCGACGACGTGGTGCAGGAGGTCTGCCTGTCGGTGATCTCGGCGTTGCCGTCCTATCGGGACCAGGGGCAGCCGTTCCTGGCGTTCGTGTACGGCATCGCGCAGCACAAGGTGGCCGACGCGCACCGGGCGGCGGCTCGCAACAAGTCGTTGCCGGTGCCCGAGGTGCCGGACCGGCCGGAGACGGTCGCGGGTCCGGAGCAGCGGGTGCTGCAGGACGAGTTGAAGACGTCGATGGACCGGCTGTTGGCGGTCCTGTCCGACAAGCAGCGCGAGATCGTGGTGCTGCGGGTGGTCGTCGGCTTGAGCGCCGAGGAGACCGCCGATCTGGTGGGTTCCACTCCGGGAGCGGTCCGGGTGGCACAGCACCGGGCGCTGACCAGGCTGCGCAAGCTGGTCGGCAGCGCGAAGGAGCTCTGACCATCGGGCACCCGATGGGGTGAGGGAGTGTCATCCCATCGGGCTCGTGACGGGCTTGGTCAACCGGGCATCGGACTCCGTGACCGTGTGGCAGCATCTGCGCGAAGCCAGAGCTGGAGGGGGCACGCGTGCGGGTGTTGTCGATCGACGTGGGGACGTCGAACACGGTCGCGGTGCTCTCGGTGTCCGGGCAGCAACCCCGCGTCGTCGAGGTCGACGGCGCGGCCACCATGCCGTCGGCGGTCTACGCCGACGAGGACGGCGTGATCCTCGTCGGCCGTGACGCCGAGCGGCAGGCCCGGATGGACCCGACGCGCTTCGAGCCCACCCCGAAGCGCCGCATCGACGACGGTGCGCTGTTGCTCGGCGGCAGCGTCGTCCCCGTCACCGACGCCCTCGCGGCCGTGCTGCGCAGAGTGCTCGACGAGACCGTGCGCCAGCTCGGCGGCGCGCTGCCGGACGAGTTCCGGCTGACCCATCCCGCTCGTTGGGGCGCGCCACGGCGCAACACCCTCATGTCGGCCGCGCGGCTCGCCGGCATGACCGGCAACATCGTGCTGGTCCCGGAACCCGTGGCCGCCGCCGCGCACTTCAACCGCCTCGCCCCGGGCAGCTCGCTCGCCGTCTACGACCTCGGCTCCGGCACGTTCGACGTCGCCGTGGTCGCCGCGTCGCCGCAGGGTTTCACCGTGTTGGCCGAGGACGGCCTGCCCGATCTGGGCGGCACCGACATGGATCAGCTGCTGCTGGAGTACGTCGGCCGGCAGGTCTCCAACCGTGACGCCGCGAAGTGGCAGCTGCTGCTGCGGCCGGAGTCCACTGCGGACCGCCGGGCCCAGCGCGCCCTGATCGAGGACGTGCGCGCGGCCAAGGAGGCGCTGTCCCGGCACCCGCAGACCGTGGTCCCGATGCCGGAGCCCTTCGCCGACGTGACGGTCACTCGGCCCGAGCTGGAGGCGCTGATCCGGCCGAGCCTCACGCGGACCGTGGAGCTGCTGTCGTCGACCATCGCGGCCAGCGGCGTGCACCCGATGTCGCTGGCCGGCATCTACCTGGTCGGTGGGGCCAGCCGGATGCCGCTGGTGGGGACGTTGATCGGGGATCGGCTGCGGGTCACGCCGGCGAGCCTGGACCAGCCGGAGACGGCCGTCGCGCTGGGCGCCCATCTCGTGCCGCGTGACGGCGTGACGATCAGGACCCGGGTGACGGCTCCCGCCGCGCCGCAGTACCCGACCACCGGCGACTTCATGGCCGGGGCGCAGTTTCCTCAGCTGGCTGCCTCTGCTCCCGTGCCTCAGAAGCGCGCATCGAAGGCGACCTTGGTAACGCTGGGGGCGATCGTTCTCGTCGCCCTTGTCGTGCTCGGCGGCTTCCTGGTGGCCAGTCCGTCGCGGTTCCCCAGCGCCGCCGCCTGCGCCGGGACGCCCGCATCGCCCGACGACAAGGGCTTCACCAACTGCACCCGCCAGCTCGCCGGACCCGTCGCCGACCAGGGCGACTGCCACGGCGGCGACGACGGCAGCGGGGTCGCCGTGACGGGGCTCGCCGACGTCACGTGTCACATCGACGGGCAGACCGTGGTCTATACCCAGACAGGGTCGCTCGATGAGGTGAACGTGAAGGTGCGTGCGCTGATGGACGCTTATCCGAACACCACCAGGGTCCGTGCCCAGTGGAAGGGCAACGGGCTGTCCGGCGAGTACCAGGCGGTCGCCGCCAGCGGGGTCGGCGTCGTCGTCTTCACGGTGTCGGACCGCCCGCTCGTCGGCGTGCTCACCGCGCCGGCCACCGGCGATCCGACCTCACTGACCGCAGCCAAAGCGGCTGCGGCGTTCGAACGTTCGGTTCAGCCCGGCACCTGATCGGCCGTCAACGACAATGGTCGGGGCGTGTGACGATCGAGTGGTGGACCGCCATCCCGCGCAGCGCAGGGTCATCGGTTTCCTGGTCGGCACCCAGGCCGTCGGCTCGATCGGCGTCGGCACCGGCATCACGCTGGGTGCTTTGACGGCGACGAGGCTGTCCGGCTCGGTGGCCATCGGCGGCCTGGGGGCGACGGCCATCGCCGTCGGCGCGGCGCTGTTGGCCGTGCCGGTGGCCGTGTTCGCGCGCCGGTTCGGGCGGCGGCGGGCGTTGGCCGCCGCGTACTGGGTCGGTGCCGTGGGCGGTGTCGGCTGTGCCGTGGCGTCGGCTCTTGGCTCGTGGCCGTTGTTGCTGGTGGCGTTGGTGGCCTTCGGCGGCGGCACCGCGGCGACGTTGGCCGCGCGGTACGCCGCCGCCGATCTGGCGAATCCCGGCCGTCGTGCGGGCGCGATGTCCACAGTGGTCTGGGCGACGACGTTCGGGGTGATCGCGGCGCCCAACCTGGCCGTGCTCGTCGGCGCGCCGTTCCTGTTGTCGGCCGGCGCGTTTTTGCTTGCCGGCGTGGGGATTCTGGCGGGTCTACGGCCGGATCCGTTGCTGGCCGGGCGGGTTGCCGTGGTCGTCGGCGACAGCTGTTGCGGCGTCGGGGCTTCCGAGCTGCCTCGTCGGCACACGCGGTCCGAGGTGTGGCAGGCGATCGGGCCCAACGTCCGGCTGGCGCTGCTAGGTGTGGCCCTGTGCAACACCGCCATGACTGGGATGATGTCGATGATGCCGGTGCAGATGGCCGGCGGCGGGTCGACCCTGGTTGTCGTCGGCATCGTCGTCAGCGTGCACGTCGCCGGCATGTACGCCGCCAGCCCGCTGTTCGGCGTCCTGGCCGACCGTATCGGCCGGGTGCCCGTGCTCACCCTCGGGGCCGCCCTTGTCGTTGCCGGCGCCGGAGTTTGCGGCATGGCCTCCGCCCACGACGCCCCGCAGATGGCCGTCGGCATGATCATGCTCGGCTGCGGGTGGTCGGCCGGCGTCGTCGCCGGTTCCGCCCTGCTCACCGAGTCCGTGCCGGCCGGGCTGCGGCCGTCGACTCAGGGGCTGGCCGACCTGGTCCTCAACCTCGGCGGCGCCCTGGGCGGCCTGCTGGCCGGCCTCGTGATGAGCGCCTGGTCTTTCACCGTGCTCGGGCTCGTCGTCGGCTTCGCCGCCCTGCCGCTGCTGATGGCGTGCATGGGCAACACCTTGCGGCCGGTGGCCCCTGTGGAGCCACCGGCTTCGCTTCAGGAGGTCGCCGACACCGCTCGGATCAGCCGGGTCTCACCCGGTCGCAGCGTGGCGCTGTAGCTGCCCTTGATGGTGCCCTTGGCCTTCTGGGCCCAGAGGTCCGTCACCGCCGCCGCGCCCGTGGTGATGCCCACCTGCGACCAGTTCACCGTGATCGTCTGGTTGCCGGTGGTTCCCGTGTTGAACAGGGCCACGACGTAGGCGCCCGAGGGCTCCTTCTTGGTCCACACCTGGGTGTTGCCCGACTTGGTCAGTCGCTTGGCGGCGATCGCGTCCTGGTCGACGCCGAGCACCGAGTCGTTGGTCAGCATCGCCTTGTCGGTGGCGTCCAGGTGGGTCAGGTCGGTGCCCAGCAGCAGCGGGGCCGCGGCCATCGCCCACAGCGTCAGGTGGCTGCGGCGCTGGTCGCTGGTCAGGCCGGTGTTGTCGCCGTTGCCGATTTCGATGGAGTCCAGGTCGTTCCAGCCGCCCGGTCCCGCGTACTGCTGCCAGCTGGCCGCCGTGTCGAACCTCGCCGACACGTGTTTCCAGTCCGTCAGCGGGAAACTGGCCCCGTTCGCACCGCAGTAGCACTCCACGTCGCCCTGGGTGCGCCAGCCGTTCGCGTACTGCCGCCACGTGTTCGCGTCCGCGATGGCCAGGTTGTTGGACAGCTCGTAGTGGATCGGCCGGCCCGTGTTCTTCAGGGCCTGCGACCACGCCTTCACGTCCGGGATGTCCGGGCTGCCCACGCCGTCGATCTTGAGGTAGTCCGCTCCCCAGTCCGCGAACTGCTTGGCCCAGGAGTCGATGTACGCCTGCGCGCCCGGCTTGCTGTAGTCGATGCCGTACATGTGCTTGCAGTTGTAGTTCTTCTCCTGCGTCGTGGTGACCGCGATGTCCTTCGCGTGGTAGCTGGTGCCCGCGATGGGGGAGTTGTTCTTGACCGCGTTCTCCGGTATCCCCGGCGTGACATAGAGCCCGAACTTCAGCCCGTCCGCGTGCACGTGGTCCGCCACGGCCTTCATCCCCTGCGGGAACTTCGCCGTGTCCACCACCCAGCGCCCGTTCCCGTCCACCACCGGCCCGCTGCCGTCGCACTTCATCCAGAAGTCATCGAGGTTGACGTACTGGAACCCGTGCTGCGCCAGCCCCGAGCTCTTGATGGCATCCGCCTGCGCCTCGATCTTGGCCGCCGTCGGCGCCTTGCGGATGAAGCTCCAGCTGCTCCACCCCATCGGCGGCTTGGCCGCCACCCCGTTGTCCTCGGCCTCCGCCACCGGTGTCACCGCTAGAAGCGCGAGCACCGCCAACCCCACTGCCCACCGACGCACAACACCCTCCCACCAAGTCGTGCGGCGGCGGCGCTGCAACGTTGTGGAAACGTTTGCAGTGTAGGTCCCGACACCCGGTTCGGCTAGCCCTCGGCCTCCTCGCGCAGCGCTTGCACCAGCACGAGGTCGTCTTGGCTGCTCAGCGTCTCCGGGTGCGTTGGTCCCAGCATGCGAGTGTGGAGTCGCACGACAGTGCTGAGCTCCTGCTCGGCCTCGTCCAATCGCCCGAGGTCCTCAAGTGAGGCCGAGGTTGCTGCGGATGGTCAAGGTGTCCGGGTGGTCGGCCCCGGACAGACGGGTGTGCAGATCAAGAATGGTCCGCCACTCGCGTTCGGCTTTGTCCGGACGTCCTTGCGCGCGGAGCGCGAGTGCGAGGTTGTTGCGGCTGATCAGAGTGTCGTGGCATTCGGGGCCGAAGAGCCGCGTGTGGATCTCGAGGACAGCGCGGAGCTCGTGCTCGGCTTCGTCCAACCGACCCAACTCCCGAATCGAATCCGGCGCACGGTCGGGAGATCGCCGCGAGCGGTGACCAGACAGCCGTTCAGGACGGCGAGATCGGTGTCCTCGCGGCGGGTGGTGAGCCGCTGAAGGCGATCGGACAAGGGCTTGGCCAACACTGCCAGCACGATTGCGGCGCCGGCGATGAGGCCGGTCCACCACTTGTCCTTGATCCCGGTGGCCGAAAGACCGGCGGGAACGGTGATCATCGCGGTCAGGGTGAGTAAAGCGAACCAAGTCCAAGCAGCGTCGCAACCGGGAGTCACCCGAACGTATGCGGATCGTCCAGGGGAAGGCCGGTCTCCCGGAGGGTCCAACGGCCGGGAGCGCCGGTGAGCTGGGTGACGGTCGACGGGGAGACGTCTACGCGCCAGAAGGCCGAAGGCGGCGCCCCTAGCGCTGCTAGGACTGCGGCCCGGACCACGGCGGGCGAGGTGACCACGCCAAGGCGGCCGACGTCGCTTGCGCGGTCCAGCCAGGCGGCGACGCGCTTGAGGACGGAGCTGACGGGCTCGCCGCCATGGGGGGCGGCCTCGGGATCGGTCATCCACGCCATCAGGTCGCCTTGGTCGATCTCGGCCAACGACCGGCCGCGCCACGAGCCGTGATCGAGATCGGCCAGGGAGTCGTCGACAGCGGCGTCCCAACCGAGGGCCTCGGCGGTCTGCGCGCAGCGCAGCTCGGGTCCCCGGGCGAGACGGTCCAACCGGGCCGGGCCGGCCACCGCCGACGGCCGTCGCGACAACGGCTCGTCGGCGGGAAAACGGGCCTGCCGCACCGCCTCGGTGGCGGCGTGGCAGACCAGGAAGATCCGGTTCAGGACGCCGCCACCCGCTCGGCCCTGGGCGCCAACAACCGCTCGGCCAGCGGCGCGAACAGCAGGCCGATGGCGGCCCACATGATCGCCTGCGCGGCGACCGAGTAGAAGCGGAAGTCCCACAGCACGTCGGCCGGGAAGCCCGGATAGACGATCTGGCCGGCCGGATTGCGCAGCGGCAGCGGAGTCTCGGTCGCCTGCGGGCCGTAGTCACGGACGTTGGCCGCGAGCTCGCCCAGCGACGGCAACAGCGCCATCGCCACGCCTGTCACCACTACGAAAGCTAGCGCCGCTAGCAGCGTGGCGTTCCAGTTGCCGAAGCGCTTGGCCAACCGCTTGCCCAGCACCGCGGCGCCGACCAGGAACGCCACCGAGCAGACCATCATCACCACGTACAGCGCGCCGCGGACGCCGATGGTCGCCCCGTGGCCTATCGACGGCGGGTTGGCCGGGTACTTCACGAACGGCACCAGGTAGATGCCGAGGAAGCCGCCGCCGGCCACCAGCACCGACAGCGTGCGGGGCCGCAGGTTGCCGACCCGGCCGAGGCAGACCGCGTACGCCACGGCGAACAGCGCGCCCATGGCCACGCCGAACAGCACGATGCCGACGCCGATGCCGACATTGGCCTGGATCGCCCGGGTGAAGATCTCCGGACCCTCGTCGCCCGCGGGCAGGCCGGCCGCCTTGTTCAGCAGCTCCTGGGCCTCGTCGCGGCCGCTCTCGTAGTCGATCGCGGCCTGGATCTGCGGCTCGGCGAAGATCCGGGCGAAGACGAACGCCAGCAGCCCGGCCAGGGCGCCGACCAGCACGCCCCGCAGGATGATTCGCTTTTCCATGTTCGGTTGTCCTGCCCGAGAGTTGGTCAGTGGCAGGGGAAACCGAGGAAGTGACGCGCGTCGTGCACGAACTCGTGGATGTACATGTTGTCGCCGAAGACCGAGGTGGCGCCCTGGTCGATGCCGATGAAGTAGTACATCGCCAGCGCCAGCAGGACGGTGCCGCCCAGCCACAGCATCGCCTTGGGCAGCGGCAGGACAACCGGCGTCGGAACGGCGGTGGTCACGGGAATGGTGCTCACGGAGCCTCCTTCGGGGATCGTGCGTCCCGTTCGTTGGGCAGGTGATGGCGTGGTGTCTGGCTCGCCCGGATCCGAGAACCCGGGCTCACAGTGGCGCGACCGCGCCGGATTTCCACCGGCTTACGCACTCCATCACTCAGCGTGGCACACTACGGACCCCGATCAACGCACGTCAATCCGCCGAGCAGGGCGTATGAGCTCAGCGTGAGGCAGCCGACACGACGTTGCGCAACAGCAGCGCGGTCGTCACCGGGCCGACACCTCCCGGCACCGGCGTGATCGCCTCCGCGATCGGCTCCACCGCGTCGGTGTCCACGTCGCCGACGAGGCCGCCGTCCGTGGTCGGATTGGTGCCGACGTCGATCACCACCGCGCCGGGGCGGATGTGCGCGGCGCCGAGCACGTGCGCGCTGCCGACGCAGGCCACCACGATGTCGGCCCGGCTCGTCTGCACCGCCAGGTCCTTGGTGCGGGAGTGGCACACCGTCACGGTCGCGTTCTCCGCGAGCAGCAGCAGCGCCGCCGGCTTGCCGACCACGGTGCTGCGGCCCACCACCACGACGTCCGCGCCGGCCATCGTCGTGCCGTGCGCGCGCAGCAGCTCCACCACGGCCTGCGCCGTCGCCGGCGCGAACGCCGGCAGGCCCGCCGCCAGCCGCCCGAGGCTGGTGGGGTTGGCGCCGTCCACGTCCTTGGCCGGGTCGATGTGCAGGGCGATCTCGTCCCGCGTGAGGCCCGGCGGCAACGGCGTCTGGCAGATCACGCCGTGCACCGTCGGGTCCGCCGACAGCTCGTCCAGGCACGGGCCCAGCAGCTCACGCTCGTCCACCACGCGCACCGCCACGCCGACCTTGTCCGCCGTGCGCACGATCGAGCGGACGTACCAGGCCGTGGCCTCGTCGTCGGTGGGGACGACGATCGCCAGCGTCGGGGTGATGCCGCCGTCGCGCAGCCGGGCCGCGTCCGCGGTGACCTGCGTGCGGATGGCAGCGGCCACCGCGCGGCCGTCGATGAGGGTCATGCCAGCTCCTCGATGAACTTCTCGGCCGCGGCGACCTCTTCGCCGATACGGGCCAGTTCCGTTTCCAGTCGGGCTCGGGTGGCTACGTCGGTCATCGACGCCCGGTTCACCGCCACGTTCACCGCCGCCGCCTGCATGGCCGCCCGCGCCGACACCGCGGCCACCGCCACGTCGGACAGCACGTTGACGTTGGCGCCCGGTCGGATCCGCCGGGCCAGCTCCAGGATCTCGGCCGCCAGCGCCGCCGTCCGCAGCGGCACGTCCGCCGCCCGCACCAGCGACTCCTGGATCGCCGCGCTCCGGGCCGCCTTCTCGTCGTCGGTGGCCTTCGGCAGCCGGTACGCGTCCGTCACCCCCGTGAAGGCCTCGGCGTCCGCGTCGGCCAGTTCCACCGCCGTATGCCGGTGTTCGGTCGCCCGTGCCAGCGCTTCCCGCATCGTCGGCTCGTGTTCCGCGTACTTCGGCCGGCCCACGGTCAGCTCGCACACCATCGACACCAATGCCGCCGCCATGGCCGCGTGCATCGCCGCCACCGCCCCGCCGCCCGGCGCCGGCGCACCGGACGCCAGGTCGTCGAGCCAGGACCCGATCTTCTGCTCCCGCATGGGATCAAGCCTAGAACCGCCGCGCGTCCCCGAAAGCGGCACGAAGAACGGTTTTGTGTGCGACTGACGCCGCGAAGGCGGACTTGGTGGCGAACAAACAGCGCCCGAGACATAAAGAAGCGCCGCAGCCCTGGGGGTCGACTGCGGCGCTCCGCCGTGAGTTTCCAACTGCTGAGGTCGGGGGGATCACGGGCCCACGCCAAGGATAGCGTGTTTCCCGGGGCAGGGAAGCCCTCGGTCCCCACTTTCTGCAATTTGCTGTCGGCGTAGGCTTGCACACGATGCGTATCACTGCCTTCCGGGCCCTGATGGCCGAGGAGTTCGGGCGGGTCCGATCCGAGATGATCGCCCGCGACCACGTGTTTTCCGAGCTGGACGGGTTGACCGTGGACCAGGCGCTGGAGGCCGGCGTGCCGGCCAGGACGATCTGGCGGGCGGTGTGCGAGGCGTTCGACGTGCCGGTCGAGCGGCGCTGAGGAGTGCGGACGGCGTGTCGGTTTTCCCTCGAACAGGTGTTCGGCTAGCCTGGGGATCCGCGGGTCGCCGAAATTGTCAGACCCTCCCCGTAGCGTCCTCGGTGACGACAAACCCGGCGGCGGGCCCTGGGCACACGGGCCGGCCAGACAGACAGAGGTGAACTTCCGATGGCACCAGCAGCACCGGACAAGGACAAGGCGCTCGAACTGGCCCTGGCCCAGATCGACAAGAACTACGGCAAGGGCTCGGTGATGCGCCTCGGTGACGAGGCCAGGGCGCCGATCGAGGTCATCCCCACCGGATCCATCGCGCTGGATGTCGCGCTCGGCATCGGCGGGCTGCCCCGGGGCCGGGTCGTGGAGGTCTACGGCCCGGAGTCCTCCGGTAAGACGACCGTCGCCCTGCACGCCGTGGCCAACTCCCAGCGCCTCGGCGGCATCGCCGCCTTCATCGACGCCGAGCACGCGCTCGACCCCGACTACGCCAAGGCCCTCGGCGTCGACACCGACGCGCTGCTCGTCTCCCAGCCGGACACCGGCGAGCAGGCGCTGGAGATCGCCGACATGCTGGTCCGCTCGGGCGCGCTGGACATCCTGGTGATCGACTCGGTGGCCGCCCTGGTGCCGCGGGCCGAGATCGAGGGCGAGATGGGCGACAACCACGTCGGCCTCCAGGCCCGCCTGATGAGCCAGGCGCTGCGCAAGATGACCAGCGCGCTGAGCAACTCCAACACCACCGCGATCTTCATCAACCAGCTGCGCGAGAAGATCGGCGTCATGTTCGGCTCGCCGGAGACCACGACCGGCGGCAAGGCGCTGAAGTTCTACGCCTCGGTCCGCCTGGACGTGCGCCGCATCGAGACGCTCAAGGACAGCGGCGACGCGGTCGGCAACCGGACCCGGGTCAAGGTCGTCAAGAACAAGGTGGCCCCGCCGTTCAAGCAGGCCGAGTTCGACATCCTGTACGGCCACGGCATCAGCCGCGAGGGCTCGCTCATCGACATGGGCGTCGAGCAGGGCATCCTGCGCAAGTCCGGCGCCTGGTACACCTACGACGGCGACCAGCTGGGGCAGGGCAAGGAGAACGCCCGCAAGTTCCTGCTGGAGAACGTCGACGTCGCCAACGACATCGAGAAGAAGCTCCAGGAGAAGATGGGCATCGGCGCGAAGGTGGACGCCGACGCGACCGCCGCCGCGCCCGTCGACTTCTGAGCACGGTGACGGAGCAGGAGGCGTCCGGCGAGACCCCGGCGGTGCGTGACACGCCGGAGGTGTGCCGGGCGCAGGAACTCTGCGTGCGGCTGCTCGGCGTGCGGGCCCGGTCCCGCACCGAGCTGCGGCAGGCCATGGCGCGCAAGGAGATCGAGGAGGAGGTGGCCGAGCTGGTGCTCGGCCGCCTTGACCGGGCCGGCCTGATCGACGACGAGGCCTTCGCCCACGAGTGGGTGGCCTCCCGTCACAGCCACAAGGGCCTGTCCCGGCGGGCCCTGGTCAACGAGCTGCGCCGCAAGGGCGTCGACGACTCGGTGGCCGCCCAGGCGGCCGCGACCGTCGGTGAGGACAGCGAGCTGGAACGGGCCCGCGAGATCGTCCGCCGCAAGCTGCCCTCGGTCGCCCGCGTCGACGACACCGCCAAGCTCCGCCGCCTGGTCGGCGTGCTGGCCCGCAAGGGCTACAACGAGGGCATGGCCCTGCGCGTCGTCCGCGAGGAACTCAGCCGGGACGGCGCCGCCGGGCTCCCCGACGACGACATCTAGAGCGTGGCCGGCTCAGGCCGGCGGGTCAGCGCTGCCAGCGGAACTCGTGGATGGCCTGGTGACGGCCGCCGCTCATCGCCGGCATGGCCTCGGCGTCCTGCATCATCTGATCCACGGTCACGCCGAAGAAGCGGGCCTGCGCCTCGATTTCGTCGCCCTCCTCGGGTGGCACGAAGCGGTGGAAGCGGATCGTGTCCGGGTCATCGCTGCTCATGTCGTTCATCTACGCGGCCGGAGCCGGATGTGCTCAGTGCCACCACGAATCGGTTCGGTGAAAGTCCCCGACTTCACTCGGAAGGATGAGACAAACTGGACACATGATCGATCCGCGCGAGGCCGTGCGCCGTGAGCTCCGGCTGATCCGCCGCGACGCGCGACAGCCGTGGCGGCAGTGGCCGCGTCGGGTGGGCTCGGCGGTGGTGTCGGGAATCATGTCGGCGGTCCGGGGCACCGCCGACTTCCTGAAGGAGCTGGTCGCCGAGGCGATCGCCGAGACCCTGGTGGCCGTGGTGGTCCTGGGTTCGGTCGGGCTTGTCGCATTGTTGGTCTCATCCGTGGTGGCGCATTACGTAGGCTGACGCCGTGAGAAAGCTGCGGGCACGGCATGTGGTGTGGGACTGGAACGGCACACTCCTGAACGACAACCATGCGGTGCTGGCAGCGGTGAACACGGTGTGCGCGCAGTACGGGTGCCCGGCGGTGACGCTGGACGAGTGGCGCGCGGTGTTCAGCCGACCGATCCTCGCCTGCTACGAGAAGGTGCTGGGCCAGGCGCTCACCCAGGCCGACTGGGACGTCATCGACCAGCGGTACCACACGGCGTACCGGCTGGAGCTGGAGTCGTGCGGCCTGGCGGCCGGCGTGCCGAACCTGCTGCACCAGTGGCGCGACGGCGGTCGGACCCAGTCGCTGCTGTCGATGTGGTTCCACGACGAGCTGGTGCCGCTGATCGGAAAACTGAGCCTCACCGACCTGTTCGACCGGGTGGACGGACTGCGCGGCTACAACATGGGCGGCTCCAAGGCGTCGCACCTCGTGGAGCACCTGAAGGCGCAGGACCTCGACCCGGCCGAGGTGATCCTGATCGGCGACGTCGTGGACGACGCCGAGGCGGCGGCGCAGGTCGGAGCCCAGTGCGTGCTGGTGACGACCGGCATGATGCCGCGGGACCGGCTGGAGACGGCCGGAGTGCCGGTCACCGACTCGATTCCGGAAGCCCTGGCGCTGATCGACGCCTAGCCCGGTGCCAGGACAGGGCCGCCGGCAGCCCGACGGCCATGCCGCCGACACCGGCGAGCCCGATGGTCAGCGGCGTCCCGATGACGTCGGCCAGCACGCCCGCGACCAGCACACCCAGGCCTTGCACCGTCACCAGTCCGCTGACGACGATGCCCATCACCTGCGCCCGCCCGGCGCTCGGCACCGCTCGGGCCAGCGACGCGGTGTCCTGCGTCTGATACGCCTGCGCCAGCGCGCCCGAAACCCCTAGCGCCGCTAGCGAAACCAGCAAACCCGGCTGGGCCGCGCACGCCAGCAACGGCAGCCCCGCTAGCACCGCTAGCAGTCCGAGCACCTTCGGCCGCACGCGTTCCGGAACCCATCGCGCGAACACGAAGGCCCCCACCACCGACCCCGCCGGATCCGCCGCCATCAGCAGGCCGACTCCGACCGTGCCGGTGCCGATCGCCGCCGCGTAGGGCGCGGCCAGTCCTTCCGGCACCACGTAGAAGCCGGCCAGCCAGCTCAGCACCGCCAGCGCCCGCGCCGCCGGGTCGCCGAACACGACCCGGACGCCGGCCAGGACCGATCCCCGTGCCGACGTCGGCTCCGCCGAAGATGTGGGCGGCGAGACCGCAGCCGGGTGCTGGACGCCGGTGCGGACCAGGATCGCCGAGGCCAGAAACGTGAGGGCGTCGATGAACAGGGCCCAGCTCGGCGTCAGGGCGGCGACCAGGACGCCGCCGCAGGCGAAGCCGGCCAGCTGCGCGGACTGGATGGTCATGCCGCGCAGGGCCAGGGCGGAGACGTAGAGGTCGCCGGCCAGGACGTCCGGGAGGAGGGCCTGTTGGGCGGCACGGAAAGGGCCGCCCAACAGCGTGACGCCGATGAGCAGGAGATACAGCACGGGCAGCGGCATGCCGGGAACGGCCATGGCTGCGACGAGCAGTGCTCGGGCGAGGTCGCAGGCCACCATGACGGTGCGCCGAGCCACCCTGTCCGCGACCCAGCCCAGCAGGGCGCCGCCGATGAGGGTGGGCACGAAGGTCAGGGCGTAGGACAGGGCAGTGAGCGCGGGCGAGGAGGTCCGTTGGAACACCAGCACGGCGAGGGCGACCCGGGCCAGCTGGTCGCCCGCCTGGGACAGCGCCTCGCCGGCCCACAGCCAGCGGAAGTCCGCGACCGCCAGCACCGAGCGGAACATCAGCCCAACGTAGCGGCATCCGCCCGGCGCTGCGGGGTTTCCGCTCAGGTCGCGCTGGTGACTTCCGTCCGGCGGCGGGTGGTCCTGATCAGGACCGCGATGACGACCATCACCACGCACGTCACGATCGCCGTCTGCACGAGGAATTCGTTGAGCGCCCCGGACTGGAGGTAGGACCCCAGGGCGAGGGCCACCAGCGCGCACACCGCGCGGTCGATGATGGACTCGATGGACAGAAGCGTTGCCCGGTAACGGGAATCCGTGATCGCCGCGTTGAGCAGCGCCCGTTGGATCGGGAACGAGAGCCCACAGGCCAGGGAGAACACACACAGCGCGATCACCGAGCCCACGATGCCCATCAGCCCGGCCAGGGCCAGCGTCACTGCCATGGCGATCGTCAGCAGGAACACCGACCGCACATCGCTGATCCGCTTGCGCAGCCAGTTCGGCCGCGCCGCCCCCAGGGCTTCGAAGACCGTCATGAGCGCCATCACCACGCCGTAGAGGACCACCGGCGTGCTCTTGCTGTCCAGGATCGGCTGGAACAGGTTGACCGAGCAGATCCGCGCCAGCGTGAAGATCGCTACGCCTTGAACCATGAGCAGCACCAGCAGCCGTGACCCCCGCATCTGTGCGAAAGCCCCGCGCAGGGCCACGGAGATGGGCGGTCGTTCGGGACGACCAGCCGGTGCGGCCTCGTCGGAACTGGCAGTGCGGCGGGGGATGGCGGGGAGGATCACCGCCGCGCCCACCGCGATGGCGGCGTTGATGGCGCTGAGCCAGTACGGGGAGGGCATGTTCCACTGCATCAACAGGCCGACGACGGGCCAGCAGACGACCTTGCCGATGAGGCTGTAGGAACGGCCGTAGCCCTCAGCCTGGGGATAGGCCTCGCCGGCGCCGGCGGAGTGCATGTACTCGTACAGGTAGGCGCTGGCGGCGCCGGAGACCAGGGAGCGGGCGAGGGCGATGAGCAGGAAGTGGATGAGGAAGCCGGTGTAGGAGGACAGGAAGACCGGTGTGAGGTTGGCGCCGATCAGGACCACGCCGCCGGCGACGAGGCAGTGGCGGTAGTCGAAGCGGTCGGCGACCATGCCGGTGGGGATCTCGAGCAGGCAGAAGGCGATGTAGTAGATGCTCTGGATGCCGAAGATCTGCGTGTCGGACAGGCCGATCTGCCGCTGGTACTCGTAGAACACGGGCAGCCACAGCAGAAGGCCGAAGAAGAACTGGAAGGTGTAGCTCAGCCACACCGCACGGCGGACGGCGGGGTTCATGCGCTGTAGGGGCGGAGCTGGACGATGGTGATGCGCTTCTCGTCGGCGATCCACTCGACGTCGACGGGCGAGTCGAAGGTGTAGTCGGGCGAGAAGTGGGCCTGCAGCAGGCGCCCGGCGATGGCGAGGCGCTGAAGCTGTTGGCGCGCGGCGACATCGAGGTCGGCGGGGGCGTCGCCCAGCGACACGGTGCGGCCGTCGCCCTCGACGGTGGAGTAGAGGTACTGGATGGGCAGCTCGGACCCGGACACGACGTCGATGACGGAGTTGACCGACACGTTGACGTACACGTTGCGGAAGTCGTTGCGGTTCAAAGGGTTGGTGGTGACCATGACACCGCCGATGGCGCCGTCGACCTGCTCCTGGACGATCACGCCCATGTAGCTGTCGTCCAACGAGATGCCGGCCTGCTGGCGCAGCCGGACGCTGCGTGGCGACACCAGGGAGGCCCAGACCTCCTTGATGGAGGCGAAGATCCGGTCGGCCGAGGTCACGTGGTTGATCGACTCGTAGATGCCGGCGGCGGAGAAGCCGGCCAGGTCCTCGGCGTTGGACGAGCTGCGGACGACGAACGTGCGCACGCCGCCGAGCTCGGCGACCAGGGCGCTGTCGACGGCCTCGCGCAGATCGTCGGGGATGCGCGTCGAACGGATCAGCCTTTGCAGTTCGAGGCAGAGCCGGTCGACGTCCGGAACATCCAGCTCCAGCGCCATCTTCAGCTTGCCGATGGCCTGCTGCACCCGCGGTGACGACTCCAGGAACCGCCGCTGCACGGAGAACGGCAGTGCGATTCCCCTGGGCACGTCGATGTTGTCGCGCAGCAACCGGATGGCGGCGTCGTTGAGGTCGGCGTCGACGGGCACGTCCAGCAGCTTGGCCAGGTACGGCAACAGGTTCTCACGCGGCGGCCGCCGCACCTGGTAGAAGCCGAGCAGCCGGCCGGAACCGTTGGCCAGCACGTGGTGCAGCTCGCCGAGGTTGGCCGCCTTGGTGCCGTAGCGGTGCCGGTCGTGCAGCCGCAGCCGGTCCAGGCTGGTGATCGGCGAGGTCTGGGATTCGGGCTCCTCCAACACGATCCGCTGCGCGTACCAGGCCGGCTTGCGGGTGACGTCGACGGCGTCCTCGGTCGGCGTCAGGGTGATCTCGTCGGAGGCCGGGTCCACCTCGTAGCGAACCCACTGCCCGTTGAGCTGTTCGGCGTCGATGCGGTCGAAAACGCCGAGCTGCACGGCATTGGGCACCTGCCAGCCCGAGGCCAGCACATTGGTGTGGGACAACGGGGTCGTGTGGTGCGCGTTCACGATTCCGGCCAGCCGTGGCACGTCGTCGGGCACCCGGTGCATGACGATGATGTCGTACCACTCAAGGGAATCGGCCGCGGCGCGGTAGTCGGCCTCGGTGCGGAAGGCCCGCAGCCGGCCGTGTGCGGAACCGGGGTTCAGCGGCACGAAGCGGGCCGAGGAGAACAACTCGTGCGCGCGAATGCGTGGCACCTCGGTGGCGGGGATCTCGGCCAGCAGCTGTTCCTGGCTGTGGTTGGCCGGTTTCACCAGAACCGGCAGCGCCGGATCGACCGCGGCCCGTACGGCCAGGTAGAAGTAGGCGAGCATCGGGCCGGACATGGTGTCCACCTCGACCGTCTCCAACGACAGCATCCGCCGGTCGTCGGACGTGTGCAGGGCGAGGATGCCGAGATAGAAACGGCGGTCTTCCGCGTGGTAGATGCTGTGATTGAAGTCATCGATGTTGGCCTCGAGTTCGGCCTTGGCGATGCCGAGGATCTCGGCCGCGATGTACTCGGCGTGGAAGGAGTACCGGGCGTCGTTGATGAAGTGGATGTGCCCGCCCGGCCGGTCGACGACGACCTTCACGAACGGATAACCGCCGAGTCGGCCGGCTAACTGTGTGAAGGCGGTCATAGTCAACTGAGCATCGATCAGCGCGGCTGATTCCACTTCTTACTCCCCAGGTCTCGGTCGAACGGCCAGCGAACCTACCACGGGGGACGAAAGGGATCCGCCGGTGTAACAAGGGCAATGCTCGATTGGCTCTGAACGTTGCCCCAGGAACACGAGAAACGGGGCCCCACCCGCCCGGGAGGCCCCGTTCCCGCCACCAACGCGCCGCTAGTTCAGCTGCACGTGGAAGATCGAGTCCTTGCTGTTGTTGCCGGTGCTGTCCTTGTCACCGCTGGAGTTGGTCAGCCACAGGCCGCCGTCCGGCGCCGGCTCGACGGTGCGCAGCCGGCCGTAGGTGCCGTTGAAGTAGGCCACCGGCTTGGTCGTGCTGTTGCCGGTGATCTCCATGCGGTACAGCCGTTGCCCGCGCAGCGCCGCCATGAACAGCACGTCGTGCACGATGGCCAGGCCGCTGGGCGAGGCGTTGGCCACCGGCCAGGTCTGGATCGGCTTGATGAACTTGCTGTTGCCGCAACCACTTCCGGAGGTGCCCTCACAGGACGGCCAGCCGTAGTTGCCGCCCTTCTGCACCAGGTTCAGCTCGTCCATGATGGAGTTGCCGAGCTCGGCCTCCCACAGCCGCCCCTGTGAGTCGAAGGCAAGGCCCTCGACGTTGCGGTGGCCGTAGCTCCAGACGTACTTGCCGGGGAAGGGATTGTCGGACGGCACGCTGCCGTCGGGGTTGAGCCGCAGGATCTTTCCGTTGAGGGAGTTGAGGTTCTGCGCGTTGTCGCCGTTCTCGCCGTCGCCGACGCCGGCGTAGAGCTTGCCGTCGGGCCCGAAGCGCAGCCGGCCGCCGTTGTGGAACTGGTTGCGCAGGATGCCCTTGAGCAGCACCTGCTGGCTGCCGGTGTCCAGCTTGCCGTCGGTGTACTTGAAGCGGGCTATGCGGTTGTCCGACGACGTGGTGAAGTAGACGTAGATCCAGTTGTCGGACTTGAAGGACGGCGAGATCTCCAGGCCGAGCAGGCCGCCCTCGCCGTTGGTGCCGGACACGCCGGGAACCGTGCCGGCGGTGGTCTTCGTTCCGGTCTTCGGGTCCAGGTGGATCAGGTTGTGCGTGTCCCGCTCGTTGAACAGGATGGTGCCGTCGGGCAGGGTCGCCAGGCCCCAGGGCACGTCCTTGTCGTCGATCACCTTGGTGACCTGGCCCGGCGTGGTGCCCCCGCCGCCACCGCCGCCGGAGGTCTTGCCGGTGACCTTGCCGCTGGGCTTGGACACGTTGCCGGCGGCGTCGCGCGCGGTGACCGTGTAGGTGTGCGACGAGTTCGGCGCGAGGCCTTCCACGGTGAAGGAGTTCGTGGTGGCCAGGCCGACCTGTGAGGATCCCTCAAGAACGGTGTAGCCGGTGACGCCGACGTTGTCGGTCGACTTGGTCCACGTCAAGGAGATGGAGTTGGCCGTGGTGCCGGAGACCTTGAGGCCGCCCGGCGCGCTCGGGGGCGTGTTGTCGCTGGACTTCTTGGTCGTCACCTGGACCGTGTTGCTGGCCTGGGAGACGCCGCCCTTGGCGTCGCGGGCGTTGATGTAGAAGCCGTAGCTCGTGTTCTGGGTGAGGCCAGTGACGGTGGCCTTGAGCGTCTTGCCGTCGACGGACTTGGTGAGCTGCCCGTCGTGGTAGATGTCGTACGCCGCGAGGCCGACATCGCTGGTCGAGGCGCTCCAGGACAGGTCCACCGTGGTCTCGGTGACGTTGGCGGCCTTCAGGTTCTTCGGCGGCGACGGGACGGCCGCCGGGGCCTGGGTCGAGGCCAGAGCCATCGGGACGGAGCTGACGGTCAGGCCGGCGGCGAGCGCGCCGGCGAGCAGGGCGCCGGCCACGGCCAGCGACCGCCGTGTGCGTGGTGCCACGGATACCTCCCACTGGTTCGGTATCGCGGCGGCGGGTCACAAACGTTTTCATAAAGTTGCAGTCGGGTCAACCGCCGGTGCGCGCAGCCTACGACGAGCAACCCTCACGAGCGATGAAACCGATGAAACGATCGGCGAGTCCCGCTCTCAGGCAACCGAGACACCGGTTGGCGAACCCCGGCGAGTCCCGCCCACAGTCACACCGAATGCCTGAAACGGATTCAGCATTTCGGTGTGACGCTGAACGGGACTCGCCGGGGTTTCAGCGGAGGGTGGTGGCGGCGGAGGCCAGGGCCGAGACGCGTTGCCAGTCGTTGGCGGCGAGGGCGTCGGCGGGGGTGAGCCAGGAGCCGCCGACGCAGCCGACGTTGGGCAGCGCCAGGTACTTGGGCGCCGACTCGACGGTGATGCCGCCGGTGGGGCAGAAGCGGAGACCGGGCAGCGGGCCGTAGATCGACTTCAGGTACGGGGCGCCGCCGGCGGCCTCGGCGGGGAAGAACTTCAGCACGGAACAACCCCGCTCCGCCGCCCGCATCGCCTCGCCGACGGTGCTCACGCCGGGCAGGAACGGCAGCCCGGTGGCGGCCACGGCATCCAGCAGCGCCTCGGTGGAACCGGGCGTGACGATGAACCGCGAGCCGGCGTCCAGGGCCTGCTTGGCGTGCTCGGGGGCCGTCACGGTGCCGGCGCCGACCACCAGGTCCGGCACGGCGGCGGCGATCCGCTCGATGGACGCCAGCGCGGCCGGGGTCCGCAGCGTCACCTCGATCACCTTGATGCCGCCGCGCAGCAGCGCCTCCGCCACGGGCACGGCGTGCTCCACGTCGTCCAACACGACAACGGGCATCACGGGGGACAGGTCCAGCAGATCTGCCGGCGTAATCATGGTCCTCACTTCCAGGTCGTCACGGGGACGGCGAACTTCTCCGGGGTGAGCGTGCTGCCGAACACGCTCGCGCCCGCGTCGGCGGGGCCGATGGCGCGGCGCAGCGGCCCGAACAGCTCGCGCCCGGTGCCCATCCACTCCTGCTCGTGCGGCGGCCCGTCCACCAGCCGCCGCCCCATCAGCTCGGCGTCGTCGACGAACACCTCGATGCTGCCACGGTTGGCGTCGAGCCGGATGACGTCCCCGTCACGCACGCGAGCCAGCGGTCCACCGGTCGCGGCCTCCGGTGTCAGCTGGATGGCGGCGGGGATCTTGCCCGACGCCCCGGACATGCGGCCGTCGGTGACCAGCGCGACCCGGTGCCCGCGGTCCATCAGCACGCCCATCGCGGGGGTGAGCTTGTGCAGCTCGGGCATGCCGTTGGCCTGCGGCCCCTGGTTGCGCACGACCACCACGACGTCACGGTCGAGCTCGCCGGCCTTGAACGCGGCCGTGAACGCCTCCTGTGTGGTGAAGACCCGGGCCGGCGCCTGCACGACCCGGTGCTCCGCGGCCACGGCCGACACCTTGATCACGGCCCGGCCGAGGTTGCCGGCCAGCATCCGCAGCCCGCCGTCGGCCGAGAACGGGTCGTCGTGCGGCCGCAGCACGGCGGGGTCCAGCGACTCGACCGGCCCGTCCCGCCACACCACCTTGTCGCCGTCCAGGAACGGCTCCTGCCGGTAGCGGTTGAGCCCCGGGCCGGCCACCGTCTGGACGTCCTCGTGCAGCATTCCGGCGTCGAGCAGCTGGCCGACGAGGAACGGCACGCCGCCGGCGGCCTGGAAGTGGTTGATGTCGGCGCTGCCGTTCGGGTACACGCGGGCCATCAGCGGCACCACGGCCGACAGCTCGGCGAAGTCGTCCCAGCCCAGCTGGATGCCGGCGGCGGCGGCGATCGCCGGCAGGTGCAGCGTGAGGTTGGTGGACCCGCCGGTGGCCAGCAGGGCCACCACGCCGTTGACGACCGCCTTCACGTCGACCATCTCGGCCAGCGACGCCGACCGGGCCAGGCCGACGACGCGACGCCCGGCCTCCTCGGTCAGGGCCTTGCGCAGCGGCGTGTTCGGCGGCACGAAGGAGGCGCCGGGCAGGTGCAGGCCCATCACCTCGACGACCATCTGGTTGGAGTTGGCGGTGCCGTAGAAGGTGCAGGTGCCGGGCCCGTGGTAGGACGCCGACTCGGCCTCCAGCAGCTGCTCGCGGGTGGCCTTGCCCTCGGCGTAGAGCTGCCGGATCCGGGCCTTCTCCTTGTTCGGCAGCCCCGAGGACATCGGGCCGGCCGGCACCAAGATCGCCGGCTGGTGGCCGAAGGCCAGCGCCCCGATCAGCAGCCCGGGCACGATCTTGTCGCACACGCCCAGCAGCAGCGAGGCGTCGAACATCTCGTGCGACAGGGCGATGCCGGTGGCCATGGCGATGACCTCGCGGCTGAACAGGGACAGCTCCATGCCGGGCTGGCCCTGGGTGATGCCGTCGCACATCGCAGGCACGCCGCCGGCGAACTGGGCGACGCCGCCGGCCTCGCGCACCGAGTCCTTCAGCCACGCCGGGTACTCGTGCAGCGGCTGGTGGGCCGACAGCAGGTCGTTGTACGAGGAGATGATCGCGACGCCGGGTTTGGTCAGCCCCTTCACCGCGAGCCGGTCCTCGCCGACGCAGGCGGCGAAGCCGTGCGCGAGGTTGCTGCACGCCATGCCGGCCCGGGCGGGCCGATCGCCGGCGGCGGCCCTCATCCGGCGTAAGTACTCGGCGCGGGTGTGCTCACTTCGGGTCGCGATCCGCGCGGTGACCTGGGCAACCACGGGGTGAATCGCCATAGCCGACAACTCCTGTCCTGCTCACGGGCCGCCTCAGCGGCCCGGCGGGACGACGGCACTGGCGTCGCTTCACGGGCAACGTGACGGGTCCCACACTAGGTGATGTCCCCCGAGGGAATCAAAACCGATTCAGTGAAATGCCTAGTCACGGTGACGTTCGCCACTTCTCTAGTCATTTGCTGGTACGCCTCCATGGTCCGCCGCTGGTCCCCGCGAGAGGCGCCGACGCTGGCAGAACTGGCGTGCAGACTTGTTTGCCAAGATCGCGTGTGGCACTTGTCACAGCCCTGTGGTTCAGGCAGAGTGCAATGAGAGGGCGCAGTGTGGCGCCGAACACGTTGACGCCTGATCAAGCTTTTGGAGGTGCCGAGATGCCCAATTCGGAGATCGCGAACCTGCGGCGAGCCATCGGACAGCTTCGGCAGTGCATCACCGCCCTGGAGACCCAGTACGGCGACGCGACAGTGGTGAAGCGCCTGGTCAACGACCTGGAACGGCTGGACATCGACGCCGAGGACCTCGGCTCGTCCCGCCCGACGCCGGCGCCGCGCAGCGCCGAGCCGCTGGAGGTCGTTGTGGTCCCCGACACACCCTACGATCCGGCCCTGTGGCATGGTGCTGACGACGAGGGGGTCGGCGGCTACCAGGCTCACCGCGGGTGACCCGCGGCTGAGCCGATCGTTTGGCGCTCGACCCACAACTTCATCGCAAAGAGGCGAAGAGGTCTTCATGACGGCTGGCACCACTGCCCCGGGTCGGGCGCAGATTTCAGCGCGCACACTGCGCACCGACCGGTGGTGGGTCCAGCCCGCCGTCACGGTCGTTGTGCTCGTGGCATTCATCATCTACGCGACCATTCGCGCGTTCGCCAACGACTACTACTACTCGGCGCCGTACATCTCGCCGTTCTACTCGCCCTGCCTGGCCACCAGCTGTGTGCCGGGCTCGGGCGAGGTGGCGATCTTCGGCGACTGGTGGAAACTCTCCCCGGCGCTGATCATCCTGATCTTCCCGCTCGGCTTCCGGCTGACCTGCTACTACTACCGCAAGGCCTACTACCGCGGCTTCTGGTCCTCGCCGCCGGCCTGCGCGGTCGCCGAGCCGCACGGCAAGTACACCGGCGAGCGCCGTTTCCCGCTGGTGCTCAACAACGTGCACCGGTACTTCTTCTACGCCGGCCTCATCTTCAACGTGATCCTCACCTACGACGCCGTCATCGCCTTCCGCGACTCGACCGGCGCATGGGGACACATGGGGCTCGGCACGCTGGTGCTGTTGGCCAACGCGGCGCTGCTGTGGCTGTACTCGCTGTCCTGCCACTCCTGCCGGCACGTCATGGGCGGCCGGCTCACGCACTTCTCGAAGCACCCGGTGCGCTACAAGGCATGGACCTTCGTGTCCAAGCTCAACACGAGGCACATGGCCTTCGCCTGGGCCTCGCTGATCGGGGTCGCGCTCGCCGACCTCTACGTCGCGCTCGTGGCCGGCGGAACGATCTCCGACCTCCGGTTCTTCTGAGCCCGACAATCGAATAGTGGAGCTTTCATGACCGAGTTGGAACGCCACGACTACGACGTCGTGGTCATCGGCGCGGGCGGCGCGGGCCTGCGGGCGGCCATCGAGGCCCGGCAGCAGGGCAAGCGCGTCGCCGTGGTGTGCAAGTCGTTGTTCGGCAAGGCCCACACCGTCATGGCCGAGGGCGGCATCGCCGCCTCCATGGGCAACGTCAACAGCGACGACAACTGGCAGGTTCACTTCCGCGACACCATGCGCGGCGGCAAGTTCCTGAACAACTGGCGGATGGCCGAGCTGCACGCCAAGGAGGCCCCGGACCGGGTCTGGGAGCTGGAGACCTACGGCGCGCTGTTCGACCGCACCAAGGACGGCAAGATCAGCCAGCGCAACTTCGGCGGGCACGAGTACCCGCGGCTGGCCCACGTCGGCGACCGCACCGGCCTGGAGCTGATCCGCAGCCTGCAGCAGAAGATCGTGTCGCTGCAACAGGAGGACAAGCGCGAGACCGGCGACTACGAGTCCCGGCTCAAGGTGTTCGCCGAGTGCACGGTGACCGAGCTGCTGATGGACGGCGACCGCATCGCCGGCGCCTTCGGCTACTGGCGCGAGAGCGGCCGCTTCGTGCTGTTCGGCGCGCCGGCCGTGGTGCTGGCCACCGGCGGCATCGGCAAGTCGTTCAAGGTGACGTCGAACTCCTGGGAGTACACCGGCGACGGGCACGCGCTCGCCCTGCGCGCGGGGGCCTCGCTGATCAACATGGAGTTCGTCCAGTTCCACCCGACCGGCATGGTCTGGCCGCCGTCGGTGAAGGGCATCCTGGTCACCGAGTCGGTCCGCGGCGACGGCGGCGTGCTGCGCAACAGCGACGGCAAGCGCTTCATGTTCGAGTACATCCCGGACGTGTTCAAGGACAAGTACGCGGACAACGAGGACGAGGCCGACCGCTGGTACACCGACCAGGGCAACAACCGGCGCCCGCCGGAGCTGCTGCCCCGCGACGAGGTGGCCCGGGCGATCAACTCCGAGGTCAAGGCCGGCAGGGGATCGCCCCACGGCGGCGTGTTCCTGGACGTCTCGTCCCGGCTGCCGGCCGAGGAGATCATCCGGCGGCTGCCGTCGATGCACCACCAGTTCAAGGAGCTGGCCGACGTCGACATCACCAAGGAGCCGATGGAGGTCGGCCCGACCTGCCACTACGTGATGGGCGGCGTCGAGGTCGAGCCGGACACCGCGGCCTCCAGCGTGGCCGGGCTGTTCGCGTGCGGCGAGGTGGCCGGCGGCATGCACGGCTCCAACCGGCTGGGCGGCAACTCGCTGTCCGACCTGCTGGTGTTCGGCCGGCGGGCCGGCGCGGGCGCCTGCGCCTACGTGGACGCGCAGGCCGACAAGGCCCCGGTCATCGCGGAGTCCGATGTGGACGCCGCGTCCCGGCGGGCGGTCGCCGTGTTCGAGGGCGGCGAGGCCGGCGCGCAGGAGAACCCGTACAGCGTGCACACCCAGCTGCAGCAGACGATGAACGACCTGGTCGGCATCATCCGCCGCGGCGGCGAGGTGGAGCAGGCGCTGGTGGCCCTGGAGGAGCTCAAGGGCCGGGCCCGCAACATCGTGGTGGAGGGGCACCGGCAGTTCAACCCGGGCTGGCACCTCGCGCTGGACCTGCGCAACATGTTGCTGGTCAGCGAATGCGTGGCCAAGGCGGCGCTGCTGCGCACCGAGAGCCGCGGCGGCCACACCCGGGAGGACCACCCGGGGATGGACGCCGACTGGCGCAAGCAGCTGCTGGTCTGCGTGGTCAACACGGCCGGCGACGGCGTGGACGTGAACTCGAAGGACCAGATCCCCCTGCGGCCCGACCTGATGGGCCTGTTCGAGTACTCGGAGCTGGCGAAGTACTTCACCCCCGGCGAGCTCGCCGACATCCCCGCGAAGGAGAGCTGACATGGGGTACAAGGCGAAGTTCAAGGTGTGGCGCGGCGACGCGTCCGGCGGCGACCTCAAGGACTTCACCGTCGAGGTGAACGAGGGCGAGGTCGTGCTGGACGTGATCCACCGGCTGCAGGCCACGCAGGCGCCGGACATGGCCGTCCGCTGGAACTGCAAGGCCGGCAAGTGCGGCTCGTGCTCGGCCGAGATCAACGGCCGGCCGCGGCTGCTGTGCATGACCCGGATGTCGACGTTCACCGAGGACGAGACCGTCACGGTGACGCCGATGCGGACGTTCCCGGTGATCCGCGACCTGGTCACGGACGTCAGCTACAACTACGAGAAGGCCCGCGAGGTGCCCGCTTTCGCGCCGCCGGAGGGCGTCGCGCCGGGCGAGTACCGCATGGAGCAGATCGACGTCGAGCGCTCGCAGGAGTTCCGCAAGTGCATCGAGTGCTTCCTGTGCCAGAACACCTGCCACGTCGTGCGTGACCACGAGGACAACAAGACCAACTTCTCGGGTCCGCGGTTCCTGATGCGCGTCGCCGAGCTGGACATGCACCCGCTCGACGCGCGGGAGAACCGGGCGAAGGAGGCCAAGACCGATCATGGCCTGGGCTTCTGCAACATCACCAAGTGCTGCACCGAGGTGTGCCCCGAGCACATCAAGATCACCGACAACGCCCTGATCCCCATGAAGGAAAGGGTCGCGGACCACTACTACGACCCGATTCTCCGGCTGTTCAAGCGTTCCGCGAAATAGGTTGCTGTGCCCTCTCGGCGCGTTCCGCGCCGGGCGGATTCGCTCTAAGCCGCTGCCTTCCCTTGGCCGAGGCGGATCGCTGGAAAGATGCGATCCGCCTCGGCCCGCGGTCCAGGCAGCGGCGCGAATCCGCACTCTCCGCGGTACCACGGCTGCTCTCCGGTCGACAGGTTCCGAAACTGTGTGCACGATGGGGGCGTGAACCAGCGAGCCACCGGCCTCGCCGCGCTGGTGGCGGCGGCGTCGGTGCTGGTCGTCGCCTGCGGCGGCCCCGACGAGCCGGCTCCGACCACGTCCTCGCGGCCGGCCGAGTCGGCGACCCTGAAGCGGATCACCGACCGCGGCAAGATCATCATTGGTCTGCGGGCCGACACCCCCGGCCTGGCCCACCGCGATCCCGTCTCGGGCGCGTTCGACGGCTTCGAGGTGGAGCTGGGCAAGCTCATCGCCGCCGGCCTCGGGTTGAAGCCCGACCAGATCACCTTCACGCAGCTGACCTCGGACACCGGGCTGCCGTCCGTCGTCGCCGGGACCGTCGACATCTTCCTCGGCGGCGCGACCAAGGCCCAGGCCGGTCCGGCCGGCCTGCTCGCCGCCGGGCCGTACCTGACGGCCGGGCTGGGGCTGCTGTACCGGAAGTCGGGCCCGACCGTCACGGACGCGGCGTCGGCCGCCGGCCGCAAGGTCTGCACGGTGTCGAACTCCCCGGAGCAGGCCATGGCCCGCGACGCCAAGATCACCGACCCCGGCAAGCTGGTCGGCAGCACCTCGGTGCGGGATTGCGTGGATGAGCTGGGCTCCGGCGGCGTGGACGCGGTCGCCGACTACCTGCCGGTGGTGAGCGGCTACGCCTCGGCGGACCCCGGCAACCTGTCTGTGTCGGCGCTGGCGGCCCCGAAACCCGTGGACTACGTCATCGCCCTGCCGGGCGGGGATTCCGGCCTCAGGGACCGTCTCACGCGCATCGTCCGCACCGCCGTCACCGACGGCACCTGGCAACACGACTACGACCAGGCCCTCGGCACCTCCGCCCCCAAACCCGCCCCACCCCAGATCCCCAGCTGAAACCGCGAGTCCCGCTCTCCAGCAACCATGTGTCGAGTTACGGAACTCGACACTCAGTTGCCCGAGAGCGGGACTCGCGGTGTGAAGAAGGGGTTACAGGGGGTCGGCTACGGGGAGGTCGGCCATGGGGACGGCGGTGGTGCTGGCCGGGCCGACGGGGCGGGCGCTGCTGCGGCCGCGGCGGGACATGCGCTGCTCCAGGAGGGCCGCCAGGCGGGTGACCACCCAGTTCACCACCACGTAGATCAGGCCGATGACGATCAGCGTGGGAATGGTGTTGCCGAAGTTGGCCGACAGGATCCGGTAGTTGGACAGCAGGTCCGAGAACGACAGGATCGTGGAGCCCAGCGCGGTGTCCTTCACGACGACTACCAGCTGGCTGACGATGGCCGGCAGCATCACGGTGACGGCCTGCGGCAGCAGGATCGTCAGCATGGTCTGCACCTTGCGCAGCCCCAGCGCGTACGCCGCCTCGGACTGGCCCCGCGGCAGCGAGGAGATGCCGGCCCGGAACACCTCGGCCAGCACCGAGCCGTTGTACAGCACCAGACCCGTCACCACGGCGAACAGCGGCCGGATGTCGGAGTCGATGTCGGTGTACCAGACGTAGAAGAAGTTCGCGAACAGCATGAGCATCAGGACCGGGATGGCCCGGAACAGCTCGACCAGCACGCCGGCCGGCACCCGGATCCACCGGTGCTCGGACAGCCGGGCGATGCCGAAGATCGCGCCGATCGGCAGGGCGATGACGATGGCCAGCACCGCGGCCAGCAGCGTCGTGCCCAGGCCGGGGATCAGGTACACGGTCCAGGTGTCGCCCGACAGGAACGGGCTCCACATCTTGGCCGTGAGCTGGTCCTTGTTGTTCAGCGCGGCCACGACGAGCCAGGCGACCGCGGCCAGCACGACCAGGAACACCACGCTGTAGACCGTGTTGCGGACCCTGGCCTTGGGGCCGGGCGCGTCGTAGAGGACGGAGGGCGCGCTCATCGCTTGACCGCCACCTTCTGGGACAGCCAGCCCAGGATCAGGCCGACGGGGAGGGTCAGGACCACGAAGCCCAGCGCGAACACCACGAACACCAGCGAACCGGCCTGGCCCTCGTTCTCGAGCATGGTCTTCATCAGCACCGCCGCCTCGGCCACGCCGATGGCGCTGGCGATGGTGGTGTTCTTGGTCAGCGCGATCAGCACGCTGGCCAGCGGAGCCACCACCGAGCGCAGCGCCTGCGGCAGCACGACGATGGTCAGCGTCTGCATGAAGCCCAGGCCCAGCGCGCGGGACGCCTCGGCCTGGCCCACCGGCACGGTGTTGATGCCCGAGCGCACGGCCTCGGACACGAACGTGCCGGTGTAGAGGATGAACGCCAGCACCGACAGCCGGAAGTTGGTGATGTCGATGGCCGCGGTGGTGGTGTCGGTGGTCAGCGAGACGCCGAGCGTCTGGTACAGGCCCAGCGACGCGGCCACCACCAGCAGGGTCAGCGGGGTGTTGCGGACGACGTTGACGTACGCGGTGGCGAAGGCCCGCATCAGCCACACCGGGCTCACCCGCATGCCGGCCAGCACCACGCCCCAGATCAGGGCGCCGATCGCCGACCAGAACGTGAGCTGCACGGTGACCCAGAACGCGCCGAGCAGGTCGTAGTTGCTCAGGAAGTCCACGTGAGCAAGCTCCTCGGGTGTGAAACGGGGCGCCGGACACAACTCCGGCGCCCCGAGATCAGAAGATCACTTCTCGGTGATCGGCGGCTCGGCCGGCACCTTGTAGCTGTCGCCGAAGTTCTTCTTCAGCGCGGCCGACCAGGAGCCGTCCTTCTCCATCTCCTGGATGTAGCCGTCCAGCGCCTGCTGGGTCTTGGTGTCGCCCTTCTTCAGGCCGATGCCGTACGGCTCGTTGGAGAACGGCTTGCCGACGACCTTGAGCTTGCCCTTGTTGGCGTCCGCGTTGGCGTAGCCCTGCAGGATGATGTCGTCGGTGCTCAGGGCGTCGATGGCCCCGTTGAGCAGGCCCGTGACGCACTCCGAGTAGCCGCCGTACTGCTGCAGCGCCACCTTGTTGGCGAACTTGGTCTGGATGTTCTGCGCCGAGGTGGAGCCGGTCACCGAGCAGAGCTTCTTGCCGTTGAGGGTCTCCGGGCCGGTGATGTCCGTGTTCTCGGTCTTCACCAGCAGGTCCTGGCCGGCCACGAAGTACGGGCCGGCGAAGGAGACCTTCTGCTTGCGCTTGTCGTTGATCGTGTACGTGGCGATCACCAGGTCCACGTCGCCCTGGGCGATGAGGTCCTCGCGCTGGGCGGAGGGGGCCTGCTTGAAGACGATGTTCTTCTCGTCCACGCCCAGCTTCTTGGCGATGTACTTGGCCACGTCGACGTCGAAGCCGGTGTAGCCGTCGCCGGTCTTGAGGCCGAGGCCGGGCTGGTCGAACTTGATGCCGACGGTCAGCTTGTTGTCCGCCTTGGCCCGGTCGACCAGCGAGTCGCTGCCTCCGGCCGCCTGCTGGCTCTTCCCACCGCAGGCGGTCACGGCCAGCGCGAGCGTGGCCACCAGCGCGCCTGCGCGCAGAACCGGACTCAACCGCATGATGTCGTTCCTCTCGGACTGTCGATACTTCAGTGGCTGAGGATCTTGCCGAGGAAGTCGCGCGCCCGCTCGGACCTGGGGGCGGTGAAGAACTCCTCGGTGGCGGCGTCCTCGACGATCTCGCCGTCGGCCATGAACACCACGCGGTCGGACGCGCGGCGGGCGAAGCCCATCTCGTGCGTGACCACGAGCATCGTCATGCCGTCGCGGGCCAGCGACGTCATCACGTCCAGCACCTCGTTGACCACCTCGGGGTCCAGCGCCGAGGTCGGCTCGTCGAACAGCATCACCTTGGGCTTCATGTTCAGCGCGCGGGCGATGGCCGCCCGCTGCTGCTGCCCGCCGGACAGCTGCGCCGGGTACTTGTCGGCCTGGTTGGCGATGCCGACCCGCTCCAGCAGCTCCATGCCGTTCTGGCGCGCCTGGGCCGAGGCCACGCCGCGCACCTTCACCGGAGCCAGCATGACGTTCTCGACGATCGTCTTGTGCGCGAACAGGTTGAAAGACTGGAAGACCATGCCCACATCGGCACGCAGCCGGGCCAGCGCCTTGCCCTCGGCGGGGACCGGCTGGCCGTCCACCTCGATCGTGCCGCTGTCGATCGGCTCCAGGCGGTTGATCGTGCGGCACAGCGTGGACTTGCCCGAGCCCGACGGCCCGAGCACCACGACGACCTGGCCCTTGGGCACCTCGAGGTCGATGCCCTTGAGCACGTGCAGCGGACCGAAGAACTTGTCCACGCCCGCCATCCTGATCATCGGCGGCACGTCGCCGGCAGCAGACATCGATCCTCCACGACGACAAAGGGGGGCGGGTGTTGGCGGAAACCTAGGGTCCTCCGACAACACCAGTCCAGGCGGCTTGACCAAGACTTAGGGTTGCAGCTCAGTCACGCAGCCTAGCGGCGTCCGGCGGACCGTCCGCCTCGGGTGTGACGGACGCTCGACATCGACCGGCGTGTCCACAGTGGAGGAACGGGCCCGTCGGCTGTCAAGAAGGCGAGTGTAAAGACTTGGCAAACAATTGGCCGTCGAATCGATCGGCTTCACTCGTTCGGAGCAACGGGCCCGGGTACCGCCCCGTCGGCGTGTGACCCCAGCCACCTAGAGTTGCCGTCGACCCCGCCGCACCGGCCGGGGAGGACACGCGGGGAGGTGCCACTGGTGCGGGTACTGCTCGTCGAGGACGACGACCGGGTCGCCGAGGCGCTGCTGCCGGCCCTGGCCAGGCGGGGGCTGACGGTGGAGCGGCTGGCCACCGGGCGCGGCGTGCTCGATCGGCTCACCGGCGTCGACGTCGTGCTGCTCGACCTCGGCCTGCCCGACATCGACGGCATCACGCTGTGCCGGCAGATCAGGGCGGCCAGCGACGTGGCGATCATCGTGGTGTCGGCGCGCGGCGAGGTGGACGACCGGATCCTCGGTCTGCACGCGGGCGCCGACGACTACCTGGTCAAGCCGTACGACGTGGGCGAGCTGGTGGCCCGGGTGCACGCGGTGCGGCGCCGGCGCGGCGACGCGGTCCCCGGCGCCGGCGGCGGCACCGCGGGCGTGGTGGAGGTCGGCGACGTGCACATCGACCTCGTGCGGCATCAGGTGATCGTGGCCGAGGAGCCGATCACCCTGTCCCGCAAGGAGTTCCAGGTGCTGGCGCTGGTGGTGGGCGCTGGTGGCGCGGTGTGCACGCGGGAGCGGATCATCGCCGAGGTGTGGGGCCGCAGCTGGGCCGGCGCCAACCGGACGCTGGACGTGCACGTGGCCACCCTGCGGACCAAGCTGGGCCGGCCGGCGCTGGTGGAGACCGTGCGCGGCGTCGGCTACCGGCTGACCGCCGACGGCCAGGCCGGGGCCGGCTGAGGTGCGCACGCGGCTGCTCGGCAGCTTTGTCATCGTCGTCGCGATCCTGGTGCTGGGCCTGGGGATTCCGCTGGCGCTGACGTTCGCGCAGAACTTCCAGAGCGTGCTGTTCGTCGACCGGGCGGCCGACACCAGCCGGTACGCCTCGCTGTCGCAGCGGCAGCTGGTCAACGGCGGCGAGGACCAGAGCCTGCGGGACCAGCTGACCAGTTACCACGACGCCTACGACATCGCGGTGGCCGTGTTCGACCGGGGCGACCAGGCCCCCGACGGCTCGTTCCAGGTGCTCAGCCAGGCCGGGTCGCGCATCGACCCGACCGACGCCGCCGTGCACGACGACCTGGTCAACGCCCGCGCCGGCCGCGGCACCCAGCAGGGCGCCCTGCTGATGCCGTGGAACAGCGCGCCGATGGTCGTCGCCGAGCCCGTGCTGATCAACGGCGAGGTGCGCGGCGTTGTCGTCACGTCCTCGCCGACCGACCACACCCGGACGCTGATCTGGTTGTCCTGGGCGGCAATCCTGGTCGGCGGCGCGCTGTCGGTGGGGTTGGCCGTGCTGGTGGCGCTGCCGCTGGTGCGCTGGATGCTGCGGCCGGTTCTGTTGCTGGACAGCGCGACCGCCGGGCTGCTGCCGTCGATCGTCAACGGGCGCAAGGTGGATCCGGTCGGCAGCGACATCGGGCCGCCCGAGCTGCGGCGGCTCACCCGGTCCTTCGACCAGATGGCCGTCAGCGTCAGCGATGTGCTCGCCGCGCAGCGGGCCTTCGTCGCCGACGCGTCGCACCAGCTGCGCAATCCCTTGACCGCGCTGCGAATCCGTCTGTCCAATCTGGAGGGTCACGTCGATCCCGACGTGCAGGAGCAGCAGGCCGCCGCGCTGGAGGAGGCCGACCGGCTCAACCGGATCCTGGACGAGCTGCTGGCCATGGCCCGCGCGGAATCCTCTTCCGTGGACCCGGTTCCCGTCGATGTGGACCAGGCCGTGAGCGCGCGTCTGCGGGCCTGGCAGGCCGTGGCCACCGCCAAGGGCGTCGCGCTCGTGCTGGACGGCGAGCCCGGCGGCACCGCCCTGGTTCCGCCCCGGGGCCTCGAGACCGTGCTCGATGCGTTGCTGGACAACGCTTTGAAGTTCACCGGCGACGACACCCTGGTGACGGTCGAGGTGCGCCGCGTCGACGGCCGCGTGCGGCTGACCGTGCGTGATCACGGGCCGGGGCTGGAACCCGACGAGCTGGAGCGGGCCACCGACCGCTTCTGGCGCAGCGCCGCCCACCAGAACGTGCGGGGCTCGGGCCTCGGGCTGGCGATCGTGCGGCTGCTGGTGGAGCGGGTCGGCGGCACCGTCGAGCTGACCCTGCCCGAAGGCGGCGGCCTCCGCGTCTCCTTCGACGTGCCGGCGCTTTGAGGTTCGGAAGGGACCATTCCTCCACTCGGAGTGGAGGAATGGTCCCTTCACACCTTCGCTGAGCGGTAGTACTCCAGCGCGCCGTCGTGCAGCTGGATCGGCCGGGTCTCGATGGCCGAGCGGCGGTCGATCAGCTGGGCGGCCAGCGCCACCACCTGGTCCCGGTCCGTGGCGAGATCGGGTTGGGCGTCGAACAGCGAGCGCACCAGCGCCTGGGCCTCGTCGGCCGGCATGTCCTCGCGGACCATGAGCAGGTTGTGCACGGCCAGCGTGCTCACCGGCTTGTCGCCCTGCTTCAGCTGCGGATAGGCGGTCGCGGGCACCGTCTCCACGTTGTAGTAGGTCAGGTTCTTCAGCCTCAGCGTGGACAGGTCGAGCATGCGCAGCTGGTCGCGGTGGTCCTTCATGGTGGCGGTGATGTCCGGCGTGGGCAGGCCGCCGGACCAGAACAGCGCGTCACGCTGCCCGGCGACCAGCCGGTCCAGCGACTCGTGCAGGGTGTCGAGGTGGTAGTCCGGGCTCGTCTCGGGCAGCCCGGCCACGGCCAGCAGGTTCGTGGACACGACCTTGACGCCGGAGTTCGCGCTGCCGATCGACACCGATCGTCCGCGCAGGTCGGACAGCTCCTGGATCGGCGAGTCGTCGCGGACCAGGACCTGGATGTAGTCGTCGTAGATGCGGGCCAGCGCCCGTAGCCCGTCCGCGGCGGGCCGGCCCGTGGCGGCGTCCCGGCTCGCGGCCGCGTCGGCGGCCACGAAGCCGACATCGGCCTGGTTGTTCCGCAGCTGGGTCAGGTTGTCCACCGAGCCGTTGGTCTGGTGCACCTTCCTGGCCACACCGAGCTGCTCCTGCCACACGTCGGCCAGGCGGGACCCCAGCGTGAAGTAGACGCCGCCGGGGCCGCCCGTCGCGATGCGCAGCTGCACGCCGGACAGGCTGGAACCGCAGGCCGCTAGCGTCGGGCCGGCGAGCGTCGCAGCGGCCCCTAGCATGATCAGGGCCCGTCGTGTCAGTGGCACCTGTCCATCCTGCCAGCACGGGGTTCTACCCTGGGACCGAGCGGTCGTCGGGAAGAGGTAGATGCAGTGACACGGAGTTACGAGATTCGCACGTTCGGTTGCCAGATGAACGTGCACGACTCCGAGCGGCTGGCCGGCATGCTCGAAGACGCCGGCTACACGCCCGCGAGCGAGGGCGGCGCGCCCGACCTGGTCGTGTTCAACACGTGCGCGGTCCGCGAGAACGCCGACAACAAGCTGTACGGCACCCTGGGGCACATGCGGCCGATGAAGACCGCCAACCCCGACATGCAGGTGGCCGTCGGCGGCTGCCTCGCGCAGAAGGACCGCGGCGCCATCGTCGAGCGGGCCCCGTGGGTGGACGTCGTGTTCGGCACCCACAACATCGGCTCGCTGCCCACGCTGCTGGAGCGCGCCCGGCACAACAACGAGGCCCAGGTCGAGATCCTGGAGTCGCTGGAGACCTTCCCGTCCACGCTGCCGGCCCGCCGCGACTCCGCCTACTCGGGCTGGGTGTCGATCTCCGTGGGCTGCAACAACACCTGCACCTTCTGCATCGTGCCGTCCTTGCGCGGCAAGGAGAAGGACCGCCGGCCGGGCGACGTGCTGGCCGAGGTGCAGGCCCTGGTCGACGAGGGCGTGCTGGAGGTGACGCTGCTGGGCCAGAACGTCAACTCCTACGGCGTCGAGTTCGGCGACCGGCTGGCCTTCGGCAAGCTGCTGCGGGCGGCCGGGGAGATCGACGGGCTGGAGCGGATCCGCTTCACCTCCCCGCACCCCAAGGACTTCACCGACGACGTGATCGCCGCCATGGCCGAGACGCCCGCGGTCTGCCACCAGCTGCACATGCCGCTGCAGTCCGGCTCGGACCGGCTGCTCAAGGAGATGCGACGGTCCTACCGGACCGAGAAGTACCTGGGCATCCTGGACAAGGTGCGGGCCGCCATGCCCGACGCCGCGATCACCACCGACATCATCGTCGGCTTCCCCGGTGAGACCGAGGAGGACTTCCAGGGCACCCTGGACGTGGTGGCGCGGGCCGGCTTCGCCAGCGCCTTCACGTTCCAGTACTCCAAGCGTCCCGGCACGCCCGCGGCCGAGATGGACGGGCAGCTGCCCAAGGAGGTCGTGCAGGAGCGGTTCGACCGGCTGATCGCCTTGCAGGAGGCCAACTCCCTGGCCGGCAACCAGGCGCAGGTCGGCCGGGAGATCGAGGTGCTCGTCGCGCAGGGCGAGGGCCGTCGCGACGGGGAGACCCAGCGGCTGAGCGGCCGGGCCCGTGACGGCCGGCTCGTGCACTTCGCCGCCACGCCCGGCGTCCGCGCCGGCGACGTCGTGCACACCGTCGTCACCTACGCCGCCCCGCACTACCTGGTCGCCGACGGGGCCATCGTCGCCCACCGGCGGACCAGGGCCGGGGACAACACCGAGGCCGGTTTGCGGCCCAAGACCTCGGGGGTAAGCCTGGGGCTGCCCTCGTTCGGCACGCCGGCCCCACTCGCGCCGGCGGGAGGATGTGCGATCCAGTGACTGACGACTTGTCCGACCTTCAGGTAGAGGTGCCCAAGGCCCCTCGCCGCGCGTTCCGCCAGATCGACCCCGGTGCCCGCGCCATGGTCATCGCCGTCTGCGTGATGCTCATGATCGTGTCCGCCCTGCTGCCCTGGGTCGAGGGCGCCAGCGGCTGGCAGGTCCTGTTCGGCCTGTCGCCCAAGGGAACCGTGGTCGGCCTGGTGCCGATCCTGTTCGCCGTCTGCTCGATGCTGTTCGGCGTGCTGCTGTCCGGCGCCGCCCTGGTGACCCGCCTGTGGGCGCTGGCCTTCGTCTCCGCCGCCGGCTGCGGCTTCAGCCTGCTGACATCCCTGCTGGCCATCTGGTCCCAGCAGTCGACCTCCAGCCACGAGCCGGGGCCCGGCCCGGGCATCGGCATCATCCTGGGGCTGCTGACCCTGGTCGTGCTGACCTTCCAGTGGGTGAAACTCACCTTCAGCCGCGACTGAGCTGTGTTTTTGGCGCCGCCTTCGGCGTCGCGGCTCGGCCGAGCGCTCTCCTGCGTCGGCGGGTTTGCCCGAACACAGAACTGAGGCCCCGCCGATCAATCTGGCGGGGCCTCAGTTCGTGTCCTACTAACTCACCGCGTGGCGACGGCTTGCTCGGCGGCGGCGAGCCACTCGCGCCACTGGGCGGCCTGGGCCTCGGCCTGCTCGGCGCGGCGCTTGTCGCCGGCCGACCGGGCCTTCTCGGCCTGGGCCTCGAACTGGCTGACGCGCTCACGGAACTGCGCCACCCGGGCCTCGGCCTCCGGGTCGGTGCGGCGCCACTGGGCGTCGACCGCGCCGCGGACCCGCTCCTCGATGGTCCGCAGCCGGCCCTCCAGCTCGCGCACCCGCTCGCGCGGCACCTTGCCGACCTGGTCCCAGCGCTCCTGCAGCTTGTACAGGGCGTTGCGGGCCGCCTCGAGGCCGTTGGCCGGGTCGATGGCCTCGGCCTCGGCCAGCAGCTCCTCCTTGAGCTTGGCGTTCGTGCCGAACTCGGCGTCCCGCTCGTCGAAGGCCGCGGACCGGCGCGCGAAGAACTTGTCCTGCGCGGCCCGGAACGCCTGCCACAGGGCGTCGTCGGACTCCTTGGGAGCGCGGCCGGCGGCCTTCCACTCGATCATGAGGTCCTTGTAGCGCCCGGCGGTGACGCCCCAGTCGTCCGAACCGGCCAACTGCTCGGCCTCGTCGACCAGCTCCTGCTTGCGGGTCTTGGCCGTCGACCGCTGCCGGTCGAGGTCGGCGAAGTGCGCGCCCCGGCGCCGGTTGAAGGCGTCCCGGGCCTTGGAGAACCGCCGCCACAGCTGCTCGTCGGTCTTGCGGTCGACGCCGCGGATGGTCTTCCACTCGTCGAGGATGGCCCGCAGCCGGTCGCCGGCCGACTTCCACTGGGTCGACTCGTTGGCCAGCGTCTCCGCCTCTTCGACCAGCGTCTGCTTGCGCTGCGCCGACTCGGCGCGGGCCGCGTCGCGGGCCACCTTCGCCTTGTCCACGGCCACGCCGGCGCTGGCGATCACGAAGTCCACCCGGGCCCGCAGCGCCACCAGGTCGCCGACCACGGCCGCGTCGGCCAGGCCGTCGCGCACGTGCTTGGCGCTGGTCAGCGCCTGCTTCGGGTCGCCGGCGCCGGACTTGAGCCGGGCCTCCAGCAACTCGACCTCGGTGCGCATGTCGTCGAAGCGGCGGGCGAAGTGGGCCAGCCCCTCGGCGGGCTCCCCGGCCTGCCACGAGCCGACCTCGCGCTCACCGGCCCCGGAGGGGTCCTCGGGGACCTTGACGTAGACCTTGCCGGCCTCGTCCACCCGGCCCCACCGGGTCGGATCGTCCGAGGCGACCGGCACCGGCGGCGGAGTGGACCCTGCCGTCCCGGCGCCGCCCGAACTGGCCCCAGTGGGGTTGACCCGCCCCGCCTCGTCCTGCGCCACCGGCGCCACTTCCGTGGCCACCTGGCCCGCAGTCGCCTGCTCAACCCCGTCCACCGGGGCCGTGTCCTGGTCCGTCATCGCCGGCTTCCTCCTCGCCTGCCACCATGAGCCCGTGCCGGGGCACGAGCGCCCCGCACACCGGCGAGGCCCAAACGACCGGGTACTTCGAACGCGTGGTCCGAATACCTTCGCCGGGCATTCAAACAGGTCAGGGCTCGACTGTGTACTCCGAGTCGGCAGGTAGCGTGCCGTATCGTGATCGTAGGCGTTGCCGTGGTGCCCCATCCGCCCCTGCTGGTACCCGAACTGGTGGCCGGCGCGGTGGCCGAGACGGAGGCCGTCAGACGCGCCTGTGTGGCCGCGGGCAAGCGGCTTGCCGCACTCGGCCGGGACTGGCTGGCGATCGCCGCCGATTCCCGTTTTTGCGGTCTGACCAGCGCGGATGCCGTCGGCACCTTTCGCGGCTACGGCGTCGACAAGATCGTTTCGCTGGCCGAGGGCAACGACGTCGACGACGTCGAGCCGGGATTGCCGCTGCCCGTTCTGGTCGCCGGCTGGCTGCGGGAGCAGGCCGGGGCGGAGCGCGTCGTCGTCCAGACGATCAATCCTGTGGATTCGGTGAACGACAGTCGGCGAGTGGGTGAACGGCTCGCCCGACAGGACCGTCCGGTCGGCCTGCTGGTGCTGGGGGACGGGTCGAGCCGGCATCCTGGGCCCTCGGGTCACCCCGATGAGCGATCGGTCGACTACGACCGGCGAGTGCGGGACGCCCTGGCTTCCGCCGACCTGGACGCGCTGCTCGGTCTCGACGTGGAGCTGGCGACCGAGCTGGACGTGTCAGGTCGGGCGGCTTGGCAGGCGTTGGCCGGGGCCGCCGCCGGCCGGTCGTGGCGGGCCGAGCTGTTGTACTCCGATGCCCCGTTCGGCGTCGGGTACCACGTGGCGTGCTGGGAGCCGGCGTGAATGTGAGCGCCATCGCGGTGGTCGGTCCGACCGCCGCCGGCAAGTCCGACCTGGGTGTGGAGCTGGCCCGGCGGTTCGGCGGCGAGGTGATCAACGCCGACGCCCTGCAGTTGTACCGGGGCATGGACATCGGCACCGCCAAGTTGTCCCTGGTCGAGCGCCGTGGCGTGCCCCATCACATGTTGGACGTGCTCGACGTGACCGAGACCGCCTCCGTCGCCGCCTATCAGCGGCAGACCCGGGAGCTGGTGGAGCGGCTGATCGCCTCCGGCGTGACGCCCGTCCTCGTCGGCGGCTCCGGGCTCTACATCCAGGCCGTGCTCGACGAACTGGAGTTCCCCGGCACCGATGCCGCCACCCGTGCCCGCCTTGAGGTCGACCTAGCGGCGCTAGGTTCCGAAGCGATGCACGCAAAGCTAGCAACGCTAGATCCCCTGGCGGCGACCGCGATCCTGCCGTCCAACGGCCGCCGCGTGGTCCGGGCCCTTGAGGTCATCGAGCTCACCGGTCGCCCGTTCTCCGCCACCATGCCCAAGCGTGGCGAGCCCCGTTACGGCACGGTGCAGATCGGCATCGACCGCGACGTCGCCGAGTTGGACGCCCGCGTCGACCTCCGCGTCGAGCTCATGTTCTCCGCCGGCCTCGTCGACGAGGTCCGCTCCCTCGAACCACTCGGCCTCCGCTCCGGCCTCACCGCCTCCCGTGCGCTGGGCTACCAGCAGGCGTTGGCTTACCTGGACGGCTCGTGCGACCTCGACACCGCCCGCTCCGACACCGCCCGCGCCACCCGCCGCTTCGTCCGTCGCCAGCGCTCCTGGTTCCGCCGCGACCAGCGCATCACCTGGTTCGACGGCACCCGCCCCGACCTGGCCGACGCCGTCAGCGCGCTACTCTGATCGGGTGGGTATCGAGTTCGTCAAGGGGCACGGCACCGAGAACGACTTCGTCGTGCTGCCCGACCCCGACGGCACCTTGGAGCTGACCGAGGCACGCGTCCAGGCGCTGTGCGACCGCCAGCGCGGGCTCGGCGCCGACGGCGTGCTTCGCGTCGTGCCCAACAAGGTCTTCGCCGGCGCCGGTGACGGCTGGTTCATGGACTACCGCAACGCCGACGGCTCCATCGCCGAGATGTGCGGCAACGGCGTCCGGGTCTTCGCCGCCTACCTCGTCGACGCCGGCCTGGCCTCGCCCGGCGAGTTCGTCGTCGGCACCCGCGCCGGCGACCGGCCCGTCGTCGTGCACCCCGACGGCTCCGTCACCGTGCAGATGGGCCCCGCCCGCGTCACCGGCCGGTCCACCGCCACCCTCGGCGGCGTCTCCTTCCCCGGCGTCGCCGTCGACGTCGGCAACCCGCACCTCGTCTGCGTCACCGACGTCCCCGTCGCCTCCCTCGACCTCTCCACCGCCCCCGGCCGCGACCAGTCCTTCTTCCCCCACGGCGTCAACGTCGAGTTCGTCAATCGCCTCGCCCCCGACGCCCTCGCCATGCGCGTCCACGAGCGTGGCGTCGGCGAGACCCGCTCCTGCGGCACCGGCACCGTCGCGACCGTCGCCGCCCACCTCCACCTCGCCGGCCTCTCCACCGGCTCCGCCACCGTCTCCATCCTCGGCGGCCAGGTCGCCGTCACCATCGACGACACCGACAGCACCCTCACCGGCCCCGCCGTCCTCGTCGCCCGCGGCGAGCTCAGCGACGCCTGGTGGTCCTCGCTCTGAGTCGGCCCGGCAGGGAAGACTGGAACCGTGCGTGAGGTTCATCGGGACGTGATCGCCGTGGCGGGGGCGAAGACGCTGGCCTGGATCGACGGGACGCTCTACGACGTGGCGGCGGGGTGGCGATCGTTCCCGCTCGACGGGTCCGCGGGCAAGGCGAGGTTCAGCGGCTACGGCGAGCAGTTCGACGCCGTGACGGTGTCCCCCGGTGACGACGTGGTGGCGCTGGTCGCCAGCACGGGAACGAAGGGCCTGCTGCTGGCGGCGGACGGCAGTCGGATCCGCGAGGTGAACCGGAGCTTCTACCGGGCGTCCAACTACCGATACCCGTTGGCGCTGTGCACGTTGCCGGACGGCCGGACGGGCGTTGTGCACTGTCCGGACGAGTACAACCGGCTGGAGGTCGAGGTCGTCGAGACCGGCGAGGGGCTCACCGCCGGCGCCGACCGCGATCCGGTGGACTTCTTCCATTCGCGGTTGGCGGTCTCGCCGAGCGGCCGATATCTGCTCAGTGCCGGCTGGGTCTGGCATCCATGGGACAGCCTGTACGTCTACGACCTGGCGGGGGCGTTGGCCGACCCGGCGGCCCTCGATTCCTTCGGCGACGTGTTCGATCTGCGGGGACTTGTCCAGGCAGAGGTCGCCGGCGCCTGTTTCCTCGGCGATGACGTCGTGGTGAGCACGTCCGAGGAGGAGAACGACCCGGAGGGGCCCGACGATCTGGGGCCGAACATGCTGGTGCGGTGGTCGCCCGTGACCAGGACGTTCACCTGGCGCCGGCAGCTCGACGCGACGCCCGGCGATCTCGTCGCGATGGCCGGCGACATTCTGGCCTTGTACGGGCATCCCCGGCTGTACGACGCCGCGACCGGCGACCTGGTCGCGGAGTGGCCGGACCTCTCGACCGGCAACGCTATGAGCGCCATCGTGCGCGACGCCGTCACGGGGCCGGCTCGGGTGGCGGTCGACGATGCCAACCGCCGCTTCGCGGTCACCGACGGAGAGCGGATCACCGTCGTTCACCTCGGCTGACCTGTGTCCGTTCCGTTCAAGACGTCGGCACGACCACCAGTCATGCTGGGGCCATGGACGTTGACCTGGAGCGGGCGGCGGGGTTTCTGGCCGGGCACGGGCGGGTGCTGGACCGGCGGAGGTTCGATCTGCTGGTGGGGGAGGGGAATCCCGAGGCGGTGCTGGCGGCGGTGGACGGGTATCGGAACGCCGACGGGGGATACGGCTGGGGGCTGGAGCCGGACCTGAGGGCGGGGGAGAGCCAACCAGGCGGAGCGCTGCACGCGTTTGAGGTGTTCGAAGAGCTAGCGCCGCTAACCACCCCGAGGGCGGTGGAGCTGTGCGACTGGCTGGAGACGGTGACGCTGGCCGACGGGGGCCTGCCGATGGCGGTGGGGGTGAAGGACCCGACCGGGTGTGCGCCGTTCTGGGCGGAGGCGGATCCGACGGTGTCGACGTTGCAGAGCACGGCGTTCGCGGCGGGGGCGGCGCGGCGGGTGGCGAAGCACGACCCGGCGGTGGCGGGGCATCCATGGCTGGAGAAGGCGACGAAGTACTGCCTGGGCGCCATAAAAGGGCTCCACGAAAGGCCGCACGCGATTGTGCTGGGGTTTGCGGTGAGGTTTCTCGACGCGCTGGAGGGCCCGGAGGCGGCGGAGCTGCTGACACGGCTGGGGAGGTTCGTGCCGAGGAGTGGACTGGCGCCGGTGGACGGGGGAAGCGAGGGGGAAACGTTGCGGGCGCTGGACTTCGCCCCGGTGCCGGGCAGCCCGGCCAGTGCGCTGCTGGACGACGGCGTGATCGAGGCGGAGCTGGAAAGGCTTGCGCGGCAACAACAAGAAGACGGTGGCTGGACGGTGGACTTCGCCAGCTACTCGCCGGCGGCGGCGCTGGAATGGCGCGGATACGCGACGGTGCGAGCGGTGGCGACGCTGAGGCGAGCGGGCAGGCTGTGAGCCACGTGCGGGTTCCGTCGTGTGCTAGGACAACGGAACCCGCACGGGCGCCCGCGCAGGTCAGACGGCCTGCGAGGTCGGGAGGTCGCGCATGGTGCGCAACGGGGAGGCGAGCAGCCAGACCACGGCGAGCATCTCGCCGACGGAGCCCACCCAGAGGGCGCCGCGAGGGGTGAGCCAGGCGGCCAGGGCGCCGCCGATGAGGCCGCCGATGGGGATGGTGCCCCAGACGATGAACCGCACGGAGGCGTTCATGCGCCCCAACAGGTGATCGGGGCAGATGGCCTGCCGGTAGCTGACCTGGGCGACGTTGTAGACGACGGCGCCGAAACCGAAGCCCAGCCCGGCGACGGCGAACAGGGACAGTGCCCAACCGGTTTGGGTCAGCGGCATGAGCAGCGCGAACGGGCCGCTGACGAGCATGCTGAGCCAGATGATCCGGGCCTGCCCGAACCGCCGGCTCCACCGGGTGGCGGTGACGCTGCCGATGAACGCCCCGACGCCGCTGGCGGTCATGACCAGACCGGCGATGCCGGTGCTGACGCCGAGTTGGCGGATCAGGAACAGCAGCGTGGCGGCGCCGGAGACGGCGCTGAACAGGTTGGACGTGCCGGTGCAGAAGGTGATGGCCCGCAGCGTCGGCTGATGGAGGACGAACCGCAGCCCCTCGGCGATGTCGGCCCGCATGCCCCGCCGCTCGGTCCGTACGGGCTCGGGCTCGTCGGACCGGATCCGCAGCAGGAACAACGCGGAGGCGAGGAAACCCAACGACGTCGACAGCACGGACGTCGCGGCGCCGACGGCCTGCACGAGCAGACCGGCCAGCGCGGGCCCGGAGACCTGCGCCGCGGACTGGCTGACCTGGAGCTTCGCGTTGCCCTCGACGATGTGCTCACGGCCGACGAGCGACGGCAGGTAGGACTGGTACGCCACGTCGAAGAACACCGTTAGCAGGCCGACCAGCAGGGCCACGACGATGAGCTGGGCGACGGTCAGCACGTGCAGCCACCACGCGGCGGGAATGGTCGCCAGCAACAGGAAGCGCCCGAGATCGGCCCGCAACATGAGCGGTCTTCGCCGCAGCCGGTCGACCCAGACGCCGGCGGGCAGCCCGACGAGCAGGAACGCGGCGGTCTCGGCGGCGGACAGCACGCCGACCTCGAACGGGGTGGCGGCGAGCTGCGTGACGGCGAGGGCGGGCACGGCGAACTGGCCGATGGCGGCGCCGAACTGGCTGAGTGTGTCGCCGGCCCATAACCGGCGGAAGTCACGGTGCTGCCACAGGGACATGCGCGCCAGCCTCGACGACTGATTGGAAACTGTCAATCAGTTACCCTGGAGGCGTGCCGCTCGCCGTCAAGAAACGCCCCGCGACCAGGGTCGAAGCCGCCGCCCTCGCCTCGGACGTGAGGCTGCGCATCATTCGCCTCACGCAGGGCCGGGCGCTGACCAACAAGGAGCTCGCGGCGGCGCTGGGCAAGGACCCGGCGACCACGCTGCACCACGTGCGCAAACTCGTGGACACGGGCTTCCTGGTCGAGCAGCCGCCCCGCCGCGGCACCCGGGGTTCCCGCGAGAAGCCGTACCTGGGCACGAATCTGTCGATCACCCTCAGCTTCGACGAGCACGAGGAGCGGGCGGCGGTCAGCGAGGCGGCGCTGGGCGCCTTCCTCGGCGAGATCGCCGACCTCGGCGTGGCCGCCGCCGACCTCACCCGGGTGGTCTACCAGCTGCCGGCCGAGCAGACCGCGGAGCTGCTGTCCCGGCTGCACGCGGTGCTCGCCGACTACGTCGACCTGCCCTACGACCCGGCCGCCGACCGGGTGGCGATCTTCCTGGCCAGCTACCACGGCGGATGAGGCGGTAACGGAGTGGACAGCACGTGGGAGAATAGATGTCAAGATGACGGAAACCTACGCATTCGATCCTGACGACACCGCCGACGACGAGCTGGTGTCGACCGGCGAGCTCGAGCTCGCCGACCGCGCGGCGCTGCGCCGCATTGTGGGGCTGTCCACCGAACTCGAGGACATCACCGAGGTCGAGTACCGCCGGCTCCGGCTGGAGCGGGTCGTGCTCGTCGGGGTGTGGACCGAGGGCAACGCCGCGGACGCCGAGGCCTCGCTGGCCGAGCTGGCTCGACTCGCCGAGACGGCGGGCTCGCACGTGCTGCAGGGCCTGGTCCAGCGCCGCGACCGCCCCGACCCGGCGACCTACGTCGGCTCGGGCAAGGTGATCGAGGTGCGGGACGTGGTCGTGGCCACCGGCGCCGACACGGTCATCTGCGACGGCGAGCTCTCGTCCGGCCAGCTGCGCAACCTGGAGGACCGGCTCAAGGTCAAGGTGGTCGACCGGACCGCCCTGATCCTGGACATCTTCGCCCAGCACGCCCAGTCCAAGGAGGGCAAGGCGCAGGTGGAGCTGGCTCAGCTCCAGTACCTGCTGCCGCGCCTGCGCGGCTGGGGCTCGGCGATGTCCCGGCAGGCCGGCGGCCGGGCCGGCGGCGCGACCGGCGGTGTGGGTCTGCGTGGTCCCGGTGAGACCAAGCTCGAGACCGACCGCCGCCGCATCCACAAGCGGATCTCCAAGCTGCGCAACGAGATCAAGGCGATGAGCGTGGTGCGCGACACCAAGCGCGGCCGGCGCGTGGCCAACGACGTGCCCAACGTGGCGATCGTCGGCTACACCAACGCCGGCAAGTCCAGCCTGCTCAACGCCATCACGTCGGCCGGCGTGCTGGTGGAGGACGCGCTGTTCGCCACCCTCGACCCGACCACCCGCCGCTCGCTGACCCCGGACGGCATGCAGTACACGCTGACCGACACGGTCGGCTTCGTCCGGCACCTGCCGCACCAGATCGTCGAGGCGTTCCGCTCCACCCTGGAGGAGGCCGCCGACGCCGACCTGCTGCTGCACGTGGTCGACGGCTCCGACCCGCGCCCCGAGTGGCAGGTCAGCGCCGTGCGCGAGGTGCTCAGCGAGATCGGCGGCGAGCTCAACCGGTCCATGCCGGCCGAACTGGTGGTGGTCAACAAGACCGACGCCGCCGACGAGGTCGCGCTGGCCCGGCTGCGCAACCTGCTGCCGGGGGCCGTGTTCGTCTCGGCCCGCACCGGCGACGGCATCGCCGCGCTGCGTGACGAGGTCCAGGGCCGGCTGCCCACGCCGAACCTGCTGGTCGAGGTCGTGGTGCCGTACACGCGGGGCGAGCTGGTGTCCCGGGTGCACACCGAGGGCGAGGTGCTGGCCGAGGAGCACACCGCGGAGGGCACGGCGCTCAAGGCCCGGGTCCGGGGCGACCTCGCGGGCGCTCTGGAGGCGTTCGCGGTGAACGGCACGCCCGCTTAGGTACCCCTGGTCCGCAACGGCGGTTACTGTAGGGGGACGAGGTTCATGCGGTGAGGAGGAACGGCTATGGGCGAGTTCAGCCCCTGGCACATTGCCATCGTGGCGCTGGTGTTCGTCGTGCTGTTCGGCGCACGGAAGCTGCCTGACGCGGCTCGCGGCATCGGACAGTCCCTGCGCATCTTCAAGGCGGAGATGAAGGCGGGCATCGACGGCGAGCCCAAGCCGGCCGAGACCCCGGCCCAGCCGGCGTCCACGGCCCAGTTCGCCGAGCCGCTGCCGGCCACGCCGGTGACGCCGCCCACCGTGGCGACCAGCCCCGTGCAGCAGCCGACCACCACGGCCTGAGACGGCGCCAGACGCGATCGGGCCCTTCCTGACGTGTTGTCAGGAAGGGCCCGATCGGCGTTTCCGGTGTTTCTCAGAGGCGGCGCAGCACGGCCACGACCTTGCCCAGGATCTCCGCCTCGTCGCCGAGGATCGGCTGGTAGGCCTCGTTGTGCGGCATCAGCCAGACGTGGTCGTCGCGCCGCTTGAACGTCTTCACGGTGGCCTCGCCGTCGATCATCGCGGCCACCACGTCGCCGTTCTCCGCGGTCGGCTGCTGGCGCACGGCCACGAAGTCGCCGTCGGTGATGGCGGCGTCGACCATCGAGTCGCCGACCACCTTGAGCAGGAACAGCGAGCCCTCGCCGACGATCTCCCTCGGCAGCGGGAACACGTCCTCGAACGACTGCTCGGCCAGGATCGGCCCACCGGCGGCGATCCGGCCGACCAACGGCACGTAGACCGGCTGGACCGTGGGCGTGGCCATGCCGCCCGACATCGTGGCGCCCTCGCCGGTCAGCATGCCGACCGCGCGGGGCCGGTTGGCGTCCCGGTGCAGGTAGCCCTTGCGCTGGAGCATCTTGAGCTGGTGCGACACCGACGAGGTCGAGGTCAGCCCGACCGCGTCGCCGATCTCGCGGATGCTCGGCGGGTAGCCCCGCCGCTCCACCGACTCCTGGATGACGCGCAGCACCTTGCGCTGACGCGGGGTCAGCCGCGGGTCCTGGGACGGCGAGTCCTCCCCCTCGTCCATCACCTCAACCACGGGACCTCCTACGTCGCTGTCGGCGCCCTTGCGTGCCATCACGCTGCCCTCCTCCTCGACGCCACCCTCCCCGGCGGCGCCCCATGCCCAGTGATCTTCAGGGTCCAACGGTAGCCCGCCGCGCCGATTCGATCAAACACCTGTTCGAAGGACACGCCGTCGAACACTCGACCCGGCTGGCTCCGTGTGGTACATCTTCGCACGGACGTTCGATAGAACGCCTGTTCGATCATGGGAGGCGAGATGGCGACCCAGGAGCTGCTGATCAGGCCGGGAACCCGCCGGACGCGAGTGCTGCGCACCGGCTCGGGCGACTTCCGCCGCCCTCCGGGCCGTCCCCGCCCCGTCATCGCCCCCGGTGTCGCCACCGCGGCCGCCTGCCGGCCGAGGCGGATGTCCGGTGGCGTGCAGCTGGCCCTGGTCGGCCTGCTGACCTTCGTCGCCTGCCTCGGTCTCGCCGCCGTGAACGGCCTGTCCTCGGCCGGCTCCGAACCCGTGCCGACCGGTGTCGCCACCGTGCAGGCGCAGGACGGCGAGACCCTGCCCCAGCTGGCCCACCGGGTCGTTCCGAACAGCTCCGTGGACGAGGTCGTCGAGCGCATCGTCAGGCTCAACCACCTCGGCGACCGGGCCCTGCACGCCGGGCAGCCGCTCCAGGTCCCCGCGTAGCACATCACTCGATCGGTGTTTCACCCGAGTGCCCGAGTGACATTTGGCGCACCATCTCTCTCAACACGTGGTCGGACGGCGTGTCGCGGTTTGCGTAGCGGCCCGGCGAGGCATACCTTCTACCCCTACATCTAGTGGTTCGCGGCGCTGAAGCTGTCCACAGATTGTGGGTAACCGCCCCCAACCTGTGGATGACTTGAGCCGTTGCAGGTCGGGGAGGAGTTGGGTCGCCGTGCGATGCCCGTTCTGTCGGCACCCGGACTCACGGGTGGTGGACTCCCGGGAGGTGGAGGAGGGCCAGGCGATCCGCCGGCGCCGCTCCTGCTCCCAGTGCAGCCGCCGCTTCACCACCGTCGAAGAGGCGGTGCTCGCCGTCGTCAAGCGCTCCGGCGTGACGGAGCCGTTCAGCCGGGACAAGGTCGTCACCGGTGTCCGCCGGGCCTGCCAGGGCCGCCCCGTGGACGAGGACGCCCTCCAGCAGCTGGCCCAGCGGGTCGAGGAGTCGATCCGCTCGACCGGCTGCGCCGAGATCCCCAGTCACGAGGTCGGGCTGGCCATCCTCGGCCCGCTGCGCGACCTCGACGGGGTCGCCTACCTGCGCTTCGCCAGCGTCTACCGCTCGTTCTCCTCGGTCGAGGACTTCGAGAAGGAGATCGCCGAGCTCAAGCGCGCCGAACACGACGCCGCCGGACAGCTGTCGCCTGAGCAGGAGCACGCGACCGAATAGATGACCAGACGAAGGCTTCGCCGTCCCGTGCTCGGGACGGCCATGTTGACGCGCACGAAAACAGAACGAGAGGGAACGGTCATGACGAAGGCCGTCAGCAAGACGGGGTTGAACGTGCAGCGGGTCTACACGACCGAGGGCGTGCATCCCTACGACGAGGTGACCTGGGAGCACCGCGACGTCGTCATGACGAACTGGCGCGACGGCTCGGTCAACTTCGAGCAGCGTGGCGTCGAGTTCCCCGACTTCTGGTCGGTCAACGCCACGAACATCGTGACCAGCAAGTACTTCCGCGGCGCCGTCGGCTCCGACGTGCGCGAGCGCAGCCTGCGCCAGCTCATCGACCGAGTGGTGCTCACGTACGTGAAGGCCGGCGTCGAGCACGGCTACTTCGCCGACGGCAAGGCCGCCGAGATCTTCGAGCACGAGCTGACCTGGATGCTGCTGCACCAGGTGTTCAGCTTCAACTCGCCGGTGTGGTTCAACGTCGGCACCGCCTCGCCGCAGCAGGTCAGCGCCTGCTTCATCCTGGCCGTGGACGACACCATGGAGTCGATCCTCAACTGGTACCGGGAAGAGGGTCTGATCTTCAAGGGCGGCTCGGGCGCCGGCCTGAACCTGTCTCGCATCCGGTCCTCCAAGGAGCTGCTGTCCTCGGGCGGCACCGCCTCGGGCCCGGTCTCCTTCATGCGCGGCGCCGACGCGTCCGCCGGCACCATCAAGTCGGGCGGCGCCACCCGCCGCGCCGCCAAGATGGTCGTGCTCGACGTCGACCACCCCGACGTCGAGGAGTTCATCGAGACCAAGGCGCGCGAGGAGAACAAGGTCCGCGCGCTGCGCGACGCCGGCTTCGACATGGACCTGGGCGGCAAGGACATCGTGTCCGTGCAGTACCAGAACGCCAACAACTCGGTGCGCGTCTCCGACGAGTTCATGCACGCCGTCGAGTCCGGCGGCCAGTTCGGGCTGCGCTCGCGGCAGACCGGCGAGGTCATCGAGAGCGTCGACGCCAAGTCGCTGTTCGGCAAGCTGTCGCAGGCCGCCTGGTCGTGCGCCGACCCGGGCATCCAGTACGACGGCACCATCAACGACTGGCACACCTGCCCCGAGTCGGGCCGGATCACCGCGTCCAACCCGTGCAGCGAGTACATGCACCTGGACAACTCCAGCTGCAACCTGGCGTCGCTGAACCTGATGAAGTTCCTGCGCGAGGACGGCGCCTTCGACGCGCCGCTGTTCGCCAAGGCCGTCGAGGTCGTCATCACCGCGATGGACATCTCCATCTGCTTCGCGGACTTCCCGACCGAGCCGATCGCCGACACCACCCGCAAGTTCCGCCAGCTGGGCATCGGCTACGCCAACCTGGGCGCGCTGCTGATGGCCACCGGCCACGCCTACGACTCCGAAGGCGGCCGCGCGCTGGCCGCCGCCATCACCTCGCTGATGAGCGGCACCGCCTACCGCCGCTCCGCCGAGCTGGCCGGCGTCGTCGGCGCGTACGAGGGGTACAAGCAGAACGCCGAGGCGCACCAGCGGGTCATGCGCAAGCACGCCGCCGCCAACGACCTCGTCCGCACGTACCACGCCAACGACATCGCCGTCCAGAAGCTGGCCACCACCGAGTGGCAGCGCGGCCTCGAGATCGGCGCCCGCAACGGCTGGCGCAACGCGCAGGCCAGCGTGCTCGCGCCCACCGGCACCATCGGCCTGATGATGGACTGCGACACCACCGGCATCGAGCCCGACCTCGCCCTGGTCAAGTTCAAGAAGCTGGTCGGCGGCGGCTCCATGCAGATCGTCAACCAGACCGTGCCGCGCGCGCTCAAGGCCCTGGGCTACCAGCAGGAGCAGATCGAGGCCATCGTCGAGTTCATCGGCGAGCACGGGCACGTCATCGACGCCCCCGGCCTGCGCCAGGAGCACTACGAGGTCTTCGACTGCGCCATGGGCGAGCGCTCCATCGCGCCCATGGGCCACGTCCGCATGATGGCCGCCGTGCAGCCGTTCATCTCCGGCGCCATCTCCAAGACCGTCAACATGCCCGAGACCGCGACCGTCGAAGAGGTCGAGGAGATCTACTTCCAGGGTTGGAAGCTCGGTCTCAAGGCCCTGGCCATCTACCGCGACAACTGCAAGGTCGGGCAGCCCCTGTCCGCCGGCAAGGGCGGCTCCTCGTCCTCCGACGCCAAGGCCACGGAGACGGTGATCGAGTACCGCCCCGTGCGCAAGCGCCTGCCCAAGAAGCGCCCGTCGCAGACCGTGTCGTTCACCGTCGGCGGCGCCGAGGGCTACCTGCACGCCGGCTCCTACCCCGACGACGGCCTCGGCGAGATCTTCATCAAGCTGGGCAAGCAGGGCTCCACCCTGGCCGGTGTCATGGACGCCTTCTCCATGTCCATCTCCGTCGGCCTGCAGTACGGGATCCCGCTGGAGTTCTACGTCTCCAAGTTCCAGAACCAGCGCTTCGAGCCCAACGGCATGACCGACGACCCCGACGTGCGCATCGCCACCAGCGTCGTCGACTACCTGTTCCGTCGTCTCGCCCTGGACTACCTGCCGTACGAGAAGCGGTCCGAGCTCGGCATCTTCACCGCCGACGAGCGCACCGCCCAGGTCAGCGCCGACTACGGCCAGGTCGACCTGGAGGCCCTCCAGGTCGGCGTCGAGGCCCCGACCACCGCCGCGGTCGAGCCCGCCAAGCCCCGCGGCGAGGCCCACAGCTCCACCGAGCTCGTCGAGCTCACCCTCGGCAAGGCCGCCGACGCCCCCCTGTGCATGACCTGCGGCACCAAGATGCGCCCCGCCGGCTCCTGCTACGTCTGCGAGGGCTGCGGCAGCACCTCCGGCTGCAGCTGAGTAGAACAACCCGCAGGTCGGGGCGTGGGTGGCGAGCGATTGTGCCACCCACGCCCCGGCCGCGGTGACGACCGGTGACCATCACGTCATCCACCTCATCGGGTGGATGACGTGATGGCAGGTACTGCACGCTCCGCAAAGTTGATAAGTTCAATTAGGTATTCATTGGATGTATCAACTTTGGGGTGTGTTGTGGTTGGCAGGGGGCGTCCTAGCCGCGCCAGCGTCTATGAGCGGCTTGACCGGGCGATGGCTGAGCTCAACCAACGTTACGGCGGACTGCCGAACCCCAAGGAAGCCCAGGCCATCTGGGACGACATCTGGCACCAGGAAGCCCACCACTCGACCGCGCTTGAGGGCAACACGCTTGTCCTGCGTGAAGTCGAGGCGCTGCTCGACTCCGGCCGTGCTGTCGGAGCCAAGTCGCTGCGGGAGTACAACGAGGTCCGCGGTTACGCGGACGCGGCCAAGTGGGTCTACGGCCAGGCTCTGGAGCCGGCGGAGTGGCACGACGGCAGGCTGTTGACGATCGGTGAGGTCCGGCAGGTCCATCACACGGCGATGACCCCGGTGTGGGACATCGCTCCGCATCAGGATGCGACCGGCCGTGAAGGGCCCGGCAACTTTCGAGAGCACGACATCCAGCCGTTCTCGGCGGGTATGAAGCCACCGTCGTGGCCGCTTGTCGCGGCGCAGAGCCAGCAGTGGGTCGACGACGTGTGCGTCGCGGGCCGACGGATTCACTCGGGTGAAGACCTCGGTCGTCCGCTGGTGGAGGAGCTTGCCCGACTGCACAACACCTTCGAACGGATACACCCGTTCATCGACGGCAACGGCCGTGCGGGACGGTTGATCCTGAATCTCGTCCTGGTCAGGCTGGGTTACCCGCCAGTGGTCATCTTCAAGCGCCAGCGTGACATGTACCTGACGGCGATGCAGCGTGCTGACGCCGGCGACTACGGTGCGCTGGGGGAATTGATCGCCCGTGCGATGTACGACAATCTCAACCGTTTCATCGTGCCCAATGTTGCCGGCCCTGCGCGGTTGGTGCCGCTGGCGGCGTTGGTGGACGAGGAGTTCTCGTTGGCGGCACTGCGGCAAGCGGCACAGCGAGGCCGGCTGGACGCGGTTCAGGGAGTGGACGGCGTCTGGCGCAGTTCACGCAAGGCCGTCGACGCCTATCGACTGAACAAGCACCAACGACGTCGAGGGCGCGAATAGAAGCGACGTCCACCGCCTGCCCTCGGCGCGGCGGTCGGCTCAGTGGTGCTGCATCCAGAGGTTGGTTTCCTCGTAGTGGCCCCGGTCGAGCGTGCGGTCGATGTGGACGAGGTCCAGGGCGCCGGGGACGACGTAGGAGCTGGTCTGAGGGAAGGCCATGGCGGTCCACTTCTCCCATTCGGCAACGGTTCCCGTGACGACCATGGAGCGGGGCGCGGGGGCGAGGATGGTGGCGCCGAGGCGTTGGTGGGTGCGGATCCACGGGTCGAGGTGGAGGCCGTCGGGGCGGAGCCAGGTGAGGAAGTCGGCCATGGGGGTCAAGGGGTAGCCGGCCTTGAGGGTGGGGCGCACGGGGACGATCACGCGGGGGAGGCCGGCCTGGGCGGCGCGGTCGCGTAGGGCGGTAAGGGCCATGGCGGCGAGGCCCCGGCCGAGGTGGGACGGGTGGACGGTGGCGGACATGATGCACAGGGTGTCGGCGGGGACGCCGGCGTGGTGCTCGGTGACGGACTGGACGACGGCGCCGTCGTAGCCGGCGGGGAGGGTGGCGACGGAGCCGTTCCAGCGGAGGGCGACGGCGGCGGCGTTGGCGAGGACCTGGTCGTTGTCGACGAGAAGCACGTCGTACTGCGGGAAGCACGCCTCGAAGGCGTCGCGGTACTCGATGGAGACGGGATCGTGCAGGGCGAAGGTGGGCCAGGCCGCGCGGAGAGGGGCCATGGCGTCGCCGGTGAGGTCGAGACGGTCGCGGGTGGTGACGATCTGCACCGAGGGGAGTCTAGGCGCGGACCTGTTGCCAGAGCGGGCTTTCGACGAAGTGGTTGTCGAAGCGGTCCTGGGTGGCCAGGAGTTCACGGGGGTCGGCCTGTCCTTTGAGGACACGGTCGCCGAGGCGGAAGTAGTCGAGCCGGTCGAGCATGCCGGGGGCGAAGAGGATCAGCACGTCGGCGGACGAGGCGACGGCGCCGAAGGCATGGGGCATGAGTCGGGGCACGACAAGGAAGTCGCCGGTGTCGAGGGTGACGACGCGGTCGCCGGCCAACGCCTGGAGGGAGCCGGAGAGCATGAAGAAGATCTCGGCGGAGCCGCGGTGGAAGTGCGGCGGCGGACCGTCGACGCCGGCGGCGAGGGTGGTGCGGCTGGCGCTGACGGCGCCGTCGGTGTCCCGGCCGTCGGCGAGCAGGCGGATCATCGCGTGGTCGGTGCCCAGCACCTCGGCTTCAGCGCCGCGAACGAGTGTCATGCGGTCAGGATAGTTCGCCGGAGGATAATTCGCCAGAGAACTATCGTCTGGTGAACTAGGATGGCCGGGTGGACGACGCGATCGACGGGATCCTGGAGCAGTGGCGGCGCGAGCGGCCGGACCTGGACCTCTCGGCGCTCGGGGTGTTCGGCCGGATCATGCAGCTCTCGGCCGGCCTGACGGCGTTCATGGAGCGGTGGTGCGCGGCCCACGGCATGCGAGCGGGCGAGTTCGACGTGCTGACGGCGCTGCGCCGCGCGGGCCCGGCGATGCCGTCGGATCTGGCCGACGCGCTGATGATGTCCCGCTCCGGCATGACCAAGCGCCTGGACGGCCTGGAGGCCACCGGCCTGGTGGAGCGCACGCTGGATCCGGCCGACCGCCGCAGTTTTGTCGTGGCGCTGACCGAACGCGGGCGGGAGTTGATCGACGAGGCCCTGACCGAGCATGCCGCCAACATGCAGCGGATGGCCGCCGTCCTGTCGGTCAGGGAACGGGCGGCGATGGAGAAGTCGCTCCGCGCGCTGCTCGCCGCCGACGACGCCGGGTGACGAGGAAATACCGGTTGGCCGGGGTGTGAGAATCAGGGTGTGAAAGCGACGGGAAGCCTGTTCGGCCTGGCCTACGGGGACGCGATGGGGGCGCCGACGGAGTTTCTGTCGGTGGCGGAGATCGTGCGGAGGTACGGGGAGCGGGGCCCGCTGGAGCTGGTGGGGGATCCGGCGCTGATCACGGACGACACCCAGATGACGCTGGCGGTGGCGAGGGCGATGCCGGCGAAAGGCCCGCTGGAGCCGGGAGCGCTGGAGAAGGCGCTGCGGGAGCAGTTCGTGGAGTGGGTGGACAGCCCGGAGAACAACCGAGCGCCGGGCATGACGTGCCTGCGGGCGTGCGAACTCCTGGCCTCGGGCCTGGCGTGGCGCAAGGCGACGGGGGAGACGTCGAAGGGCTGCGGCGCGAACATGAGGGTGGCGCCGATGGGGCTGATGCCGGGCCTCGGCGAGGTGGAGAGAGCGGCCGCGGCGCAGTTCCAGGCGGCGCTGACGCACGGGCATCCGACGGCGTTGGCGGCGAGTGATCTGACGGCCTTCGCGATTCACTGGCTGCGTAACGGAATGCGGCCGGCGGAGCTGCCGGATGCGTTGCGGGAGCGGTGTTTCGAGCAGCGGACGGTGTATCACGGGGACTGGCTGGCCGACCTGTGGGCGCGGCCGGGGGTGGACAGCCCGACGGACTTCATCGCCCGCGGATGGGATGAGTGCCTGGAGGCGGTGGACGCACTGAAGGCCGCCCTTGCAGCGCCGGACCGTGACGAGGATCCGTGCCTGCGCACGGGAGAGGGCTGGATCGCCGAGGAGGCGCTGGCGACGGCGGTGCACTGCTTCCTGCTGTTCCCGGACGAGCCGGTGGACATGCTGGCCCGGGCGGCGACGACTGCGGGCGACTCGGACTCGATCGCCTGCCTGGCCGGGGCGTTCATGGGTGCCGCGCACGGCTTCGAGTGCTGGCCGGCGGAATGGTCGCAGCGCATCGAGCACGCGGACGAGCCGGCCCGCTTCGGCCGGGATTGGGACTGATCTGATGGGACGCACGGTCACGCTGGCGCTGGTGACGCCGGACGGGACGCCGCTGGGGACGACGCGGCCGTACGAGGTGGAACCGCAGTGGTGGCAAGAAGTGGCGCCGGTGGTGGCGGGGGCCCGTAAGGAGTTCGGCATCGAGGTGACGGTGCTGAGGCTGGTGGCGGCGGAAAGGCCGCAGCCGCACGGGGGAGCGGTGACGTACCTGGCGGAGTACGACGGCCCGCTGCTGGAATTGGGGCCGCTACAGGAAAACTGGTTGACGCCGCATCCGCTGCGGATGACGTGGGCGCAACCCGGTGGGCCGGCGGCGTCGCTGCGTTGGGCGGGAGTGGGAACCGGTGTGCAGCAACGGACCTGGAACCTGTCGTCGGTGTGGCGACTGGACGGGGCGTGGCTGAAGGAAGTGCCGCCGTTCCTGCGGCAGGAGCCGATCGTGCTGGCCTGGCTGGGGAAACGGGTGCCGACGCTGGTGCCGGGCCTGCTCAAGGCGGACGCCGGCCGGATGCTGCTGGCGGACGTGCCGGGCACGGATCGCTACGACGCGGAGCCGGAGGAAATCGCCGCCATGATGGAGGATCTGTTCGAGATCCAGTCGATGGCGGTCGAGCATGTGGACGAGCTGGCCGGTCTGGGAGTGCCGGACTGGCGGACGGATCCGTTCATCGAGCGCGTGACGCAAGCAGCCGACAAGTACGCGGATCAGTTGACCACGCACGAGCGGGACGAGCTGGGCAAGCTGGTGGCGGGCCTGCCGGAGCGGTTCGGGAACCTGGCCGACTGCGGCATTCCGGACAGCCTGGTGCACGGCGACTTCCACCCGGGCAACGTCCGATCGGACGGCGTGCGCAGGGTGATCCTGGACTGGACCGACAGCGTCATCGGCCACCCGGCGCTGGACGCCCGCGACGAGCCGAAGCTCAACGCGCGCTGGTGTTCCCTGTGGCGCCAACGGATTCCGGGCTGTGAGCCGGAGCGGGCGCTCGAACTCAAGCGCCCGCTCGGAAGCCTGCGCGGGGCGGCGGTGTACGACGCGTTCCTGCAAGGCATCGAGCCTTCGGAACGGCCGTACCACGCCGCCGATCCGCTCGACTGCCTGCGCGCGGCCATCGGCTAGCGGTACGGGAACTCGCCGCCGTCCACGGTGAAGCGCTGGCCGGTGATCCACTCGGCCCGCTCGGACACCAGGAACGTCACCAGGTTGGCGATGTCGGCCGGCGCGCCGGTGCGCCCGACGGGGGCGATCGAGCCGCCGGCCGACATCTCGTCGCGGGCGCGGTCGCCGCCGGGGGTGGCGATATTGCCGGGTGAAATGGCGTTGACGGTGATGCCGAAGGGCGCGACCTCGATGGCCAGGCCCCGGCTGTAGGTGTCCAAGGCGCCCTTGGCGGCGGCGTAATGGAGCAGCGGGCCGATCGGCGCGAAGGCGACGACCGACGAGATGTGCACGATGGAACCCGATCGCTGTTCCTTCATCTGCGGCAGAACCAGGGAATTCAGCCGAACCGATGAAAGGAAGTTGATGTCGAGCGAATCCTGCCATTCCTCGTCGGGGATGGTGGTCGCGCCCCCGGGAAACGCCCGGCCGGCGCCGGCGTTGTTGATCAGGATGTCGATGCCGCCGAGCTCCTGGTTGGCCGCCGCCACCAGGGCGGCCGCACCCTGCTGGGTGCGCACGTCGGCCTCGACGAAGGCGGCTCCCTCCGGCACGGTCGCGGTGGCCGACCGGGCCGTGGTGAGCACCTTCGCGCCGGCGTCGAGTAGTTGACGGACAATGTCCGCGCCGATGCCACGGCTGCCGCCGGTAACGAGTGCGCGCTTTCCTTGGATTGTCATGTCATCGACGTTAGGAGCCGTTTGATGGCGGGTCAAAGACGGGAAGTTGCTGCCTCCTATAGGTGTTGGCTATACCGCGAGAAGATGCCTGAGCAATGCCGCCTCGGCGGGCCCGGGATTCGCGCGAACGGTGGCGAAAAGCGGTCGGGAGAGCGCCGGGTCCAGGGGCCGCGTCAGGTGCCGGCAGGCCTCCGGCACGGCGGCCTCGGGCACGATCGCCACCCCGAGGCCCCAAGCGGCCAGGCGCAGCGCGGAGTCGACGCTGGGCGCCCTTGCGGCAGTCGTGACGGTGACGCCGGCGTCTTTGATCGCCCGGGTGACGATCTCGTCCATGGTGCTGCCGTGCGCGTACTGCACCCACGGGTCGCCGGCGAGGTCGGCCATGCGCAGGCGTGAGGACGCCAGCAGCGGGTGACTGTGTCCGAGGGCGACCACGAGCCGTTCTTCGTCGACCAGGTGCGGCACGCACGGGCAGTTCGGCGCGGTGTGGCTGACCAGCCCGAGGTCGAGGGTGCCGGCACGGGCCAGGCGTTCGATGTCGGCCTCGTCGTGCACGGTGACCTCGACGCCGGGGAATTCCCGCCGGAAAGCGGCGAGCGCCCGGGGCATGCGGTCGAACCCCAGCCCGAGTTCGACGGCGACCGTCAGCTCGCCGGTGAGCTCCGCCGCGCCGGCCAGGGCCGCCGCGCGGGCGCGCCGCGAAGCCGTGACGGCGATCTCGGCCTCGCGGAGGAAGGCCCGCCCGACCACCGTCGGCACCAGCCCCTGCGGCGTGCGGGCGAACAGGTCCACGCCCAGTTCGCGCTCCAGGCTGCGGATCTGTTGGGACACCGACGGTTGGGCCACCCGCAGGCGCTCGGCCGCCGCCGTCACCGAGCCCTCCTCGGCGATGGCGAGTGCGTACTCGTACTGGCGCAGGCTCATCGGGTCCTCCAGGGTTTGCCCGCGCCAAATGTAACAGATATGGTTACGACTGTGACCGCCAACAGCAGGCTGACCATCGCCGCGCACGCGCTGGTCTGGATGGATCTCCACCAGCGGCTCGGGGCCACGCTGTCCACGTCCGAGCAGGTCGCGGAAAGCGTCAACACCAACCCGGTGGTCATCCGCCGCCTGGTCAGCCAGCTCCGCGCCGCCGGCCTGGTCGAGTCCCGGCGCGGCGCCGGCGCGGGCTGGCGCCTGGCCCGGCCGCTGGCGGAGATCACCCTGCTGGACGTCTACACGGCGATCGAGCCGGGACCGCTGTTCGCCCTGCACAAGGCCACGCCGAACCAGGGCTGCCCGGTCGGCGCGGGCATCCGGCCGGCCATGGAGCGGGTGTACGGCGGCGTCGAGGAGACGCTCCGTCGGGAACTGGCCGCGACGACGCTGGCTGACGTCTCCCGCGACGTCCTGGCCGACCGGTTTTGAAGCCGTGAAGGGGGCTTTCCCACACTCCGAGTGGAGGAAAGCCCCCTTCCCAACCACAATCAGGCCGCTGCGGGACCGTTGGCCGGGGGCACGACCTCGGCGGGCAGGGGCGGGCCGGGAGGGGTGCCGTCGCCGAAGGGGCGGCCGCCGAGGTCGGCGCGGCCGTGCGGGGTGAGCCAGTTGCGGAGGTCGGGGCCGGCGGGGACGATGCCGGTGGGGTTGATGTTGCGGTGCACTTCGTAGTAGTGCTGCTTGATCTGCACGAAGTCGATGGTGTCGCCGAAACCGGGGGTCTGGAACAGGTCCCGGGTGTAGGCCCACAGCACGGGCATCTCGTCGAGCTTGCTGCGGTTGCACTTGAAGTGCCCGTGGTAGACGGCGTCGAAGCGGACCAGGGTGGTGAACAGGCGGACGTCGGCCTCGGTGATGGTGTCGCCGACGAGGTAGCGCTGCCCGGCCAGGCGGTCGCTGAGCCAGTCGAGGCGGTCGAACAGCCGCCGGTAGGCCTTGTCGTACGCGTCCTGGTCGCTGGAGAAGCCGGCCCGGTAGACGCCGTTGTTGACGTCCCGGTAGACGACGTCGTTGACCTCGTCGATCTCGGCCCGCAGCTCGGCCGGGTACAGCACCGGCGCGCCGGCGCGGTGGAAAGCCGTCCACTCCAGGGAGAGGTCGATGCTCATCTGGGCGAAGTCGTTGGTGACGACCTCGCCGGTGGGCACGTCCACGATGGCCGGCACGGTGATGCCGCGCTCGTAGCCGGGGAACCGCTTGAAGTAGGCGTCCTGGATCCGCTCGATGCCCAGCACGGGATCCACGCCACCGGGATCGAGGTCGAACGTCCAGCTGCGCTCGTCGTGCACGGGCCCGCAGATGCCCATGGACAGCACGTCCTCCAGCCCGAGCAGGCGGCGCACGATGATCAGGCGATTGGCCCACGGGCAGGCCCGTGCGACCACGAGCCGGTAACGCCCCGGCTCGACGGGGTAGCCGTCCCGGCCGTCGGCGGTGATCCGGGTGGTGATGTACCGCGAGTCGCGGCTGAACTCGGCCATGGATCCATTATGGGTTGCCCGGAAGGCCAGGTGCTGGGACCTGGCCGTCCGAGCCGACACAGTCGGGCAGCGGTCAGAACCCCGAAGCGGGGCGGGCGGTGTAGTGCTCCTCCAGCCGCTGCACCTCGTCGGCGCTGAGCTTGAGGTCGACGGCGGCGACGGCGTCGGTGAGGTGGTGCGGCTTGGTGGTGCCGACGATCGGCGCGGTGACGGCGGGCTTGCCCATCATCCACGCCAGCGCCACCTGGGCCCGGTTCACGCCGCGCTCCTCGGCGATGGCCCCGACCGCGTCGATGATGGCCTTGTCGGCCTCGGCGGTCTTGTCGTAGAGGATCTTGGTGAAGCCGTCGGTGTCGCTGCGGGCGGTGCCGTCGGCGTCGGCCGGCCTGGTCAGCCGGCCGCGGGCCAGCGGGCTCCAGGGGATGACGCCGACGCCCTGGTCCAGGCAGTACGGCAACATCTCCCGCTCCTCCTCGCGCTGGAGCAGGTTGTACTGGTTCTGCATCGACACGAACCGGGTCCAGCCGTGGAGATCGGCGGCGTGCTGCATCTGCGCGAACTGCCAGGTCCACATCGAGGACGCGCCGAGGTAGCGGGCCTTGCCGGCCTTCACCACGTCGTGCAGCGCCTCCATGGTCTCCTCGATCGGCACGTCGGCGTCGTACCGGTGGATCTGGTAGAGGTCGATGTACTCGGTGCCCAGACGGCGCAGGCTGGCGTCGACCTGGGCGAAGATCGCGGCGCGGGACAGGCCGACGCCCTTGGGGCCGGGGCCCATCATCCCGCGGACCTTGGTGGCGATGACCACCTCGTCCCGCTTCGCGAACTCCTTGAGCAGCTGTCCGGTGATCTCCTCGCTGGCGCCCAGGCTGTAGACGTTGGCGGTGTCGAAGGTGGTCACGCCGGACTCGATGGCCTGCTTGAAGTACGGCCGCGACTCGTCGACGCCGAATGACCACCTGTGGGTGCCGGCGCCCGGATCGCCGAAGCTCATGCAGCCCAGCACGACCTTGGACACCGACAGCCCGCTCTTGCCCAACCGGAGGTATTCCATGCCGGCGACGCTACTCCCCTGGAGTAGCACCAGGACCCGGTCACACGCCACGCTGAGCCGTGCTGTTGCGTCAGTTGGAATACCTGGTCGCGCTCGCCCGTGAGCGCACTTCGCCCGGGCGGCCGCGCTGACCGTGGCGCCGCTGCCGACCACGTCGTTCCGTCGACGGCACCCGCATGCCCGGATCACGCTGGAGTCGTTGCCGTCACGGGAGATCACGCGCCGGCCGGCGGAGTTCGAGCTGGACATCGCGATGACCTATGTGGACAGTGGCGAACCCGGAAACATGGCGATTCCCCTTTACCGGGAACGATATCTGCTGCTGACGTCCAATGACGGCAAGCGTACGCGCTGTGGCTTCGTGCCAGTGGTCCAGTGTGATCTTCCACGCGTGGCTGTACATGTCCGGCGTGCCGCAAGGGATGCCGGCCCGGGCCGTGGTGGAGATCGCCCGGGAACGTTCCACCGGATACCCGAGCGCCGATGCAGGGACGACCTGCCGCTGGCGTCCGGACCGTCTTCGAGGCGTACGCCGACATGGCCGCCATGTTCCCGTTCGTCGAGCACGACGTGCCCCGTCCGACCGGTGGCGGCGGGGTGGGGGCCTGCTTGCAGGAGGCGGTGGGTGTGGTCGCGGCGATCGTGCCGTGGAACGGCCCGGGCCTGACCGGCGCGTATAAGACGAGCCCGGCCCTGCTGGCCGGCTGCACCGTGGTGCTCAAGATGCCGCGCTGGTCCGCGATCCGCGGGTGGACAACGTCAGCTTCACCGGCTCCAACGCCATCGGCCGCGTGGACCGGCCGCGGCAGGAGGAGCTGGTCGGGGTGCTGGCCTGGTCACCGGCGGCGGCCGGCCGGGCTGGACCGGGGCTTCTACTTTGATCCGACGGTGTTCGCCGACGTCGACAACCGCTCGGTGATCGCCCAGGAGGAGATCTTCGGGCCCGTGCTGTGCGTGATTCCCGCCGACGGCGAGGACGACGCCGTGGCCAAGGCCAACCGTGTACGGGCTCAACGCCTCCGTCTACACCAACGACGTGGACCGGGCCTACGCCGTCGCGCGGCGGCTGCGCTCCGGCAACCGTCGGTCACAACGGCGTGCGCACCGACGCCACGATCTCCTTCGGCGAGGTGAAGCAGTCCGGCATCGGCCGCGAAGGCGGCACCGAATGGCTGCGGCCGTTCCTGGAGAGCAAGACGGTTTTGCTCGACGCCGCACCCTCAGCCGAGCAGTAACAGCGCGGCGGCCACGGCGGCGACCACCACGGCGGTGGAGAAGTGCACGCTGAACGCCACGGCCTTGGATCCCTTGTGGCGCAGGATGATGAGCCAGTCCCCGAGGGGCACGATGGCCGAGACCAGCAGATACCAGCCCATGACGTGCGGGCCGGCGGTGGCCAGCAGGACCAGGATCGCGACGCCCATGCCCACGTCCCGGATGCCCTTGATGTTCAGCCACGCGGCGAGCGTGCCCTCGGGCCATTCCGGCAGGCCGAAGCCCTTGGCGTTGGTCACCGGGGCAAGCAGGTAGCCGGCGCCCATGCCGATGACGGCGACACCGAGGACTGCGGCCAGCACGACGATTGCGGTGTACATAGGGGTGATCCTCTCGGGAATCTAGCGTTGCTAGGTTTCGTAGCAACGCTAGCAGGAGCTGCGCTAGGAAAGCTAGCGGTGCTAGAATTTCTAGCGTGACTAGCGAACCGGGCAGGCGTGAGCGGGTGAAGGCCGAGCGGCGGGAGCTGATCCTGCGCGTGGCCAGGGAGATGGCCGAGGCCGAAGGCTGGGACGCGGTGACCACGCGTCGGCTGTCGGAGCGGATCGAGTACAGCCAGCCGGTGCTGTACAGCCACTTCGCCAACAAGGACGCCATCATCGCCGCCGTCGCCGAGCAGGGCGTCGCCGAGCTGTCCGTGGCCATCGAGAAGGCCCGCCGCGCCCATGTCGAGCCGTACCCGCTGCTCCGCGCCGTCGCCGACGCCTATCTCGGCTTCGCCGAGGCCAACCCGGCGCTCTACGACGCCATGTTCACCCTCGATGTCGGCCTTCGTTTCGCCCGCCCCGACTCGCCACCCGTGCTGCGCGAGGCCTTCGGCCAGTTCGTCGCGGCCTTCGAGGCGGTGATCGAGGACCCGGCCGTGATCGGCACCTTCACCGAGGTCGGCTGGGCCGCCCTGCACGGCCTGGCCACCCTGACCCGCGCCGGCCGCCTCGCCGACGGCCAGCACGACGCCCGCGTCGACCTGCTGGTCCAGCGGCTGCTGGCCTGAACGGGGCCGGATGCGTTGTCCCGGCGGGGCCGGTGGCTCTGGCCTGCATCGATCGTCTGTCCGACGGCTCCGCTCGATGCGTGGGGCCGGGGTGCTGTGCCCGTGCGGCCGGGCGCTGGCAGGCTGGGGCGGTCGGTGAGGCAGCCGGGTGTCAGGGAGCCGTGGTCATGAGAGGCAAGATCGTCGTCACGGGCGGCACGGGGCGGCTGGGGCAGGTGGTGGTCGAGCGGCTGGCGGAGCGGGGCGCGGAGGTGCAGTCGATCAGCCGGCGCAACACGACGGTGTCGGTGGACCTGCGCAAGGGCACGAACATCGACCAGGCGGTCGCGGGGGCGAGGGCGATCGTGCACTGCGCGACCACGAACGGCCGGGGCGACGTGGAGGCCACGCGGAACCTGATCGAGGCGGCGAAGCGGGCGGGTGGGCCGCACCTGGTGTACATCTCGATCGTGGGCGTCGAGGGCGTGCCGATGCCGTACTACCGGGCGAAGCTGGCGGCGGAGCGGGAGATCGCGGAATCGGGACTGCCGTGGACGACCCTGCGCGCGACGCAGTTCCACGACCTGGTGGCGCAGATCCTGGGCCTGGCCGCGCGGCTGCCGGTGATGCCGCTGCCGACGGGCTTCCGGTTCCAGCCGATCGACACGGGCGACGTCGCGGATCGGCTAGCGGCGCTAGCGGCGGGGCCGCCGCGGGGGCGGGTGGCGGACATGGGTGGCCCGCAGATCCTGGACGTGCGGCAGTTGGCCGGTCTCTACCTGATGCGCGCGGGCAAGCGTCGGCCGCTGGTCTCGGTGCCGGTGCCGGGGGCCGTCGCCCGGGGTTATCGGGAGGGCCGCCACCTGGCTCCGGACCACGCGGTGGGCCGACGCACGTTCGAGGAGTTCCTCGCCGGCTGGGCGCCCGGCCCGGTGGGATGAAAACCAGGTGCCGCGGAGCGGTTTCGGCTGGTACCGTCAACGGCATGATCTTCTGAGCGCGCTATCGCGACTTCTGCCCTAGCTTCGTGACGAACCCTCAGGAGGACACTCATGCCCGAGCAGCATGCCGACCAGAACCCGACGGCCGAGCCGGCCGTCGACGCAGCCGCCGACGACCAGGCCGACGCGCGCCCCAACCGGGCGGAGCGCCGCAGCAAGGGCAAGGCGGCGAACAAGACGAACGGCGTCTCGTACAACCCGCACATCAAGACGGCGAGCACCGGCCACCAGCGCCAGTACTCCAACCGCCGCAGCGGGGGATGAGCAGGCTCGATCTCGCCCGTGACGCCCTGGCCGGCCTGTCGGTCGGGGACGCCCTGGGCGCGCAGTACTTCGTTCCCGGCAACGCCCTGCCGCGCATACCGGCAGGGCGCTGGGAGTGGACCGACGACACCGAGATGGCCTGCACGGTGTTCACGGAACTGCGGGATCGCGGCGAGATCGACCAGGACGAGCTGGCAGGCCTGTTCGCGGACCGGTGCGAGCCGTACCGGGGCTACGGCCCGGGCGCGGTGGTGATCCTGCACCGGATCCGCGACGGCGTGCCGTGGCCGACGGCGGCCGGGGCGGCCTTCGGCGGCACGGGATCCTGCGGCAACGGCGGGGCGATGCGGATCGCCCCGCTGGGCGCCTTCTACGCGGACGATCCGGACCGGGTGGTCGAGCAGGCCACGAGGGCGTGCCAGGTGACGCACATGCACCCGGAAGGGGTCGCGGGCGGCGTCGCGGTGGCCCTGGCGTCGGCCTATACGGGCGCGTGCCGGCTGTCCGAGGTGCGGCCGACGGCGCCGGAGCTGTTCGACTCCGTGCTGGATCGCCTGCCGGACAGCGAGGTTCGCCGCCGGGTGGAGCGGGCCCGGCAGCTGCTGGGCCGGTCGGCGGCCGAGGTGGCGTTCGAACTCGGCAACGGCTCGCGCGTGCTGGCCCAGGACACCGTGCCGTTCACGCTGTGGGCGGCGGCGACCCATGTCCACGACTACCGCCGGGCCGTGTTGACGTGTGTCGAGGTCGGCGGCGACATCGACACGACCAGCGCCATCGTCGGCGGCATCGTCGCCCTGGTCGCGGACGTGCCCGAGGAGTGGCTGGCGGCGCGAGAGCCGTTGCCGGACTGGGTGTCCTGAAAATCGCTGGCGTCGACGGCTAGGCTGGGGCCATGTACTGCTTCGGAACCCTGCCGCTCTACCACTGAGTGCCGAGTGGATCTCGTCCGCCCACTCGTCTGACAACTCAGCAGGAGTTCTGCCGTGCACATCTCGTTCATGGCCGTGCCCGAACACGGCCACATCAACCCGGGCCTGCCGCTGGTGACCGAACTGGTCGCGCGCGGGCACCGGGTCAGCTACGCCACCACCGACCAGTTCGCCGACGCCGTCAAGCAGGCGGGGGCGACGCCGCTGCTGCACACCACGACGTTCCCGGAGCGCATGCCGGAGGACGGCGACGCCGGCACGCGCATGTTCGTCACCGAGTACCACGCCGTCACGCCGCAGATCGAGCGGCTCTACGCCGACGACCGGCCGGACGTCATCGTGTGCGACATCGGCGCCTTCCAGGGGCCGGTGCTGGCCGACCGCTGGGGCATCCCGGTGGTGCAGCTGTCGGCCAGCTACATCGCGATTCCCGGCTCCAAGGCCGACGACTTCGCCGCGTACGTCAAGGAGTACGGGTTTCCGGAGGAGTTGCTGACGCCGAGGCCGTGCCTGGTGGCGATGCCGCGGTCGTTCCAGTTCGACGCGCCGACGGTCGACGGCGCCTTCACGTTCGTGGGGCCGATGGGCTCGCCGGAGATGTGGTCGAAGCCGGACGACCGGCCGGTGCTGTTGATCTCGCTGGGGTCGGCCTACACCGACCGGCCGGACTTCTTCCGTGACTGCCTGACCGCGTTCGCGGACAACGGCTGGCACGTGGAGATGTCCGTCGGGCGGTTCACCGACCCGGCCGATCTCGGCCCGCTGCCGGAGAATTTCGTTGTGCGGCAATGGGTTCCGCAGGCGTCGATTCTCACGGCGGCCAGTGCCTTCATCACGCACGCCGGCATGGGCGGTGTCATGGAGGCGCTCGCTCACGGGGTGCCGCTGATCGCCGTGCCCCAGGCGGTCGACCAGTTGCTGACCGGGCCGCGGATAGAGGAACTTGGGCTGGGGCGGCACATTCCGCGTGATGAGGTGACCGTCGACCAGCTCCGGCAGGCGTTGCACGAGGTCAGCACGGACAGTGGAATTGCCGCCAACCTGGAGAAGATCCAACGGGAAATCGTTGACAGCGGTGGAGTCCACCGGGCCGCGGATCTCGTGGAGTCCCAAGTGGAGGGTTAAGTGATCGAGGTGCGGGTGGCCGAGGCCGGCGAGCTGGCCGGTCTCGTGGCCGTCGAGGACGCGGCCGACCAGCTGTTCCAGGCCTACGGGATCACCTTCCCGCCGAGCCCGGACATCGACCAGGTCGCCGCGCCCGAGGACGTGCTGGTCATCGGCCGGCCCGCGCGGGGCTTCGCCTACGTGGGCCCGGTCGACGACGGCCTCCACCTGCACCAACTGGCCGTGCACCCGGATCACGGGTGGCGAGGCCTGGGTACCGCCCTGCTGGCGGCCGTCATGCGACGCGCCGCCGGCAGGGCGGTCACGCTCACCACGTTCCGCCACATCCCCTGGAACGAGCCCTGGTACCGCGACCGCGGCTTCACCGAGGTCACCAACCCGGGTCCGGAGCTCCAACGCATCGTCGAAGAGGAGCAGTGGCTGTCCGACCTGGGGGAACGCGTGACCCTTACGTGCAAGGTAATGGTCTCGCCGACCTCGCCTGGGTAACGTCGCCGGCATGACGACGGCGGAGATCAGGCAACGGCCGGTCGGCGAGCTGCTGCGGCAGTGGCGGGAGCAGCGCCGGCTGAGCCAGCTGGAGCTGTCGAACCAGGCCGAGGTGTCGACCCGGCACCTCAGCTTCCTGGAGACCGGCCGCTCGACGCCGAGCCGGGATATGGTGCTGCATCTGGCCGACCGCCTGGACGTGCCGCTGCGGGAGCGGAACACGCTGCTGGTGGCGGCCGGCTATGCCCCGGTGTACACGAGGACGTCGCTGGACGCGCCGGAGCTGGCCCAGGTCAAACTGGCGATCCGACAGATCCTGACCGGCCACGACCCGTACCCGGCGGTGGTGGTCGACCGCTACTGGAACCTGTTGGACGGCAACAGCAGCGGGGCGGTGCTGACGGCCGGCGCGGCGCCGCACCTGATGGGGCCGGCGACGAACGTGCTGAAGCTGGCGCTGCACCCCGACGGCATGGCGCCGCGCATCGTGAATCTCGGCGAGTGGCGGGCGCACCTGCTCGGCCAGCTGCGCCGTCAGCTCGACGCGGTCGCGGATCCGGAGCTGATCGCGCTGTACCAGGAGCTGAAGTCGTATCCGTGCGACGACGAGGAGCCGGACATCGAGCTGATGCCCGGCCCGAACAACCTGATCGTGCCACTGCGCATTCGCCACGGGGACCAGGTGCTGTCCTTCTTCAGCACCATCGCCACCTTCGGCACGCCGCTGGACGTGACGGTGGCCGAGCTGGTGATCGAGTCGTTCTTCCCGGCCGACGAGCTGACCAGGGCGGTCATGACCAGCTTGTGAGCACCGCGTCGATGCGTTCCCAGATCCGGTCGCGGGCCTCCTGGCGCGGCACGCCCTTCATCAGCAGGGCGTCGTAGTCGGTGTCCAGGTGGCGTACGGAAGCGACGACGGCGTGCCGGACGGCCCGCTCGTCGAGGGCGCGCCCGGCGGCCGAGCGCCCGACCCGGCCGCTGCCCCGCACGGCGGCGTGCCGGGCGACGGCCTCGGCCCGCTCGGCCGGGATCTTCGGGAACAGCAGCCGGATCTCGACGGCGAACTGCCCCATGAACTTCTCGTCCAGCACCTCGCGGCGCTCCGCGTCCTTGACCCGCCGCCGGGCCCGCAGCTCCTCGTCGTCGAAGCACTGCTGCTCGGCCCGGTCGAGCGCGTCCGGCTCGACGAGGATGCCCAGCCGCCAGATCCGGTTGCGGCGCTTGGCATCCGGCCGGACCACGATCGCCGCCAGGCCGCTCTCCTTGCGGGCCCGGCGGCTCAGTGTCGCGTTGCCGGCCTTGAGGAACACCAGGTGGTCCAGGTCGGCGCAGCCCATGCAGATCGCCGACTGGCTGTCCATCATCATGAACCGGTCGTGCGCGCGGCACTCCTCGCACTCGAACTCGTCCTTGGCCTCCAGCACAACAAGGTCCGGCACCTTCTCGTCGGCCGCCGGCCGCGCGTCGGCGCGCGCGAACTGGAGGTGCACCCACGTGATGTCGCGGTCGGCGGTGAAGCGCAGCGGGCGGCGGTCGCGGGTGGCCGAGACGTGCGGGGTGGTGGTCCGGCGGAACCGCAGACGGTCCCAGAGATTGAAGGCCTCGGCGGCTTCGAGCACCTTGTCGTCGGTCACGGACATGGCCTTGGTCAACGGGTCGAGCTCGCCCCGTCGCCAGCTGTCCACGTTCTTCTGGTGCACCCAGCCGAGTTCGACCAGCACCTCCACGAAGGACACCCGGCCCTTGCGGCCGATGACCGTCTCCGCGATGGTGCCCACTCGCGTGCTCAACTCCATGGCACTGACCATACGATCGGCCCCGTGATCCCTTACAGCGGGCTGCGTCTCGACCGCGCCCACGACCGCCGCGCCGACCCGGACTGGATCGCCGCGCGGCGGGAAGACGCCCGGTTGCTGCCGTTCTGGCGGGACAGGTACGCGCCCGACAGCGAGCCCCACGGCGAGGAGGTGTTCCTCGGCCTCGACGGCGAGCGGGGCGTGTTCGCGGTGGAGCTGGCCGAGGAGCCCGCGTCCACGGTGGACGTGCGGTCGCTGTTCGGGGAGCTCGCCGCCCAGGAGTCGGCGATGCTTGTGTACGCCAAGGCGCTGCTGCACTGGAGCCGCAACCAGCGGTTCTGCGGCGCGTGCGGCGGCGAGACCCGGCCCCGGCACGGCGGCAACGTCCGAGACTGCCTCGGTTGCGGCAAGGAGCTGTTCCCCCGCCTGGAGCCGGCGGTGATCGTGCTTGTCGAGCACGAGGGCCGCGCGCTGTTCGGGCGGCACCAGCGATCGGACCGGTTCTCCACCTTGGCCGGCTTCGTCGACCTCGGCGAGAGCCTGGAGGACGCCGTGCGCCGCGAGGTGGCCGAGGAGGCGGGTGTGGCCGTCGGCGATGTCCGGTATGTCGGCTCGCAGCCGTGGCCGTTCCCGGCCGGGCTGATGATCGCCTTCCGGGCCGAGGCGCTGTCCGAAGCCATCGACGTCGACGGGGACGAGCTGGCCGAGGCCCGCTGGCTCACCCGTGAGCAGGTGCGGGAGGAGCACATGCCCCGGATGAAGGACTCGATCGGAGCCCACTTGATCGAAACATGGCTCTCGACCCCGCGCGCTTTGTGACCTGTCCCACTAACCTGGGCGATTCAGGCAGCCCCTGCGCCGAACGGAGGCGAGCACGATGCGGATCGCGGACGTCCTGCGGAGCAAAGGGTCGAGCGTGGCAACCGTGCCACCGTGGACCACGGTCACCGAGCTGGTGGCCGAACTGGCCAAACACAACATCGGCGCGGTGGTCGTGCTGACGCCCGAGGGGGTGGCCGGCATCGTCTCCGAACGCGACGTGGTCCGGCAGCTCGCCGAGCGTGGCGCGGCCGTGCTGGACCGCCCGGTGTCGGAGATCATGACCACCTCGGTGTTCTCCTGCACCTCGGAGGACACCGTCGAGACCCTGTCGGTGCTCATGACCGAGCGCCGCATCCGGCACGTGCCGGTGGTGGACAACGGGAAGCTGGCCGGCATCGTCAGCATCGGCGACGTGGTCAAGCGCCAGATCAGCAAGCTCCAGGAGGAACAGGCCCAGCTGGAGCAGTACATCATCCAGGGCTGACGCCCCCGGCTTGATGCAGGGAAGGACGCCTTACCCTCGTTGAACGAGGGTAAGGCGTCCTTCCCTGCATGGGGGTGGCCGTCAGCGCTGGCGGGCGAAGGTCTGGGTGTCGCTGCCGGTCAGGGCGGTGATCGAGTTGAGGCCGGGGACCTGCGCGGGGGTGTCGGCCTCGCCGCCGACGGTGCCGTTGCCGAGCTGGCCGAAGGTGTTGTCGCCCCAGGTCCAGGCGGTGTCGTCGCCGCGAACCGTGCCCGGAACGTGGGTGGCGAGCGTGAAGGCCGGGCCGATGGTGGCCGGCACGGGCGTGGCCTGGAGCTCGAAGCCGTGAGTGCCGTTGCCGAGCTGGCCGGCATCGTTGCGACCCCACGACAACAACCCGCCGTTGCTGGCCATCAGCGCATGTGTGCCCGAGATCGAGCCGATGTTGGTCAGGCCGGGGATCGCCACGGGCTCGTAGGCGGGACCGTCCGTGGCAACGCCGGTGTGGTAGGCCTTGGCGTCCGGGCCCCACGCGGACACCGAGAAGTCGGCCAGCAGCGCGAAGGCGGTGTCGCCGGAGCCGGTGGCGTCCATGGGGGCGACGGAGATCTGCCGGATACCGGACAGGCCGTGCACCTGCACCGGGGTCGTGGCGGGAACGTCGTTGGCGGTGCCGATACCCAGCTCGCCGCCGAGGTTGCTGCCCCACGCCCATACGGTGCCGTCGTTGCGCAGGGCGTAGTGCGTGGCGTCGCCGCCGGCGATTGCGGTGATGCCGCTCAGGCCCGGCACCTGCCGCAGCGACGTGCCGATCTGCCACACGGTGCCGTCGAAGCGGAGCGCGAAGCCGCCGTGCCGGCCGGCGACCACGGCTTCGACGTTGCTCAGGCCCGGCACCCGCACCGGCACATCCGAGTAGCAGTCGACATCGGCCGCCGGGCCGCTCAGCGAGCAGCTGGCGCCGTTGCCGAGCTGGCCGAAGCCGTTGCCGCCCCACGCCCACACGGTGCCGTCGCCGCGCAGCGCCAGGGTCGAGCCGCCGTTGCTGTCGATGGCGGTGACGTGGTCCAGGCCGAAGACCGGCGCGGGTGTCGGGGACGGCGCCGTGATGTTGCGGCGGGTGCCGAGGTAGCCGGAACCCCAGCCGTAGACGCAACCCTGGGTGCAGGTGAACGGCGGCGCGAAGTAGGCGAAGACGTCCACGATCACGTCGGCGGTGCCCCACGCGTTGTACAGGTCGACCTGACCGTCGGCGCTGACGGCCACGGTGGCCGAGTTGGAGACCGTCTGCCCGGGGTTGAGGTTGAGGGTGGAGGCGTTGGGCTTGGGCGTGCCGTGCGGCGCGACGGTGACGAAGGTGCCGCTGGAAGCGTTGGTGCCGGTCAGGTTGAGCACCACGGCGGTCGCGGTCGGCGGGATGACGCCGGACAGGTCGACGGTGCGCGCGCCGGAGCCGACCGGGGTCGAGGTGCGGGTGTCGACGGCGCGGGAGGGGATGACCGTGCTGAACGTGGCGGTCGAGGTCGGGGCGTAGTAGCCGGCGAGGTCGGCGACCAGGTCCACGGAGCCGTTCTTGTTGTACAGGTCGACTTTCCGGTCGGAACTGAGCTGCACGGTGACGCCGTTGGGCGTGTCGAGGCCGGGCACCAGGTTGAGGCTGGAGGTGTTGGGCCTCGGCGCGCCGTGCGGCCACGCGGTGACGAAGGTGCCGGTGGTGGCGTTGGTGCCGGTCAGGTTGAGCACGACCGCCGTGGCGTTGGCCGGCACGCTGTTCGACAGGTCCAGCGTGTACGTCGAGTCGGCGCGGATGGCCCCGATGCCGTTGCGGGTGTCGAGCACCCGGGAGGGGTTCTGCGCGGTGAGGCCGGTCGTCGCGGACGGCGAGTAGTAGCCCTCCAGGTCGACGATGAGCTGCACGGAGCCGAACTTGTTGAACAGGTCGATCTTGTGCCCGGGCCGCAGCTCCACGGTGACGGCGTTGGGGATCGCCCGCCCCGGCACCACGTTCACGTTCGAGGTGATCGGCACCGGCGCACCGTCCGGGTACACGGCGACGAAGGTGTTGCCGGTGGCGTCGACCGCCGTGACGTTCAACAGCACCGCCGTGGCATCGGACGGCACCGCCGCCGACAGGTCCAGCAGCTTCGCCGCGCCGGCCCCCACCGGGCCGCCGCTGTCCCGCGTGTCGAGCACCCGGGTCGGCGTGACGGCCGTGAAACCGTTGCCGGATCCGGCGGTCGCGGCCGAGGCCGTCACCGGTAACGCCAAGCTCGCGCCCACCAACAGCGCGCACGCGAAAGCTGCAGAGATCCGCACGTAGAGCCCCCTAGACGTGAAACGTCCCCGACCTGCGTGCACTGTACGGCGGCGGTCACATTCCGCGCAGCCCACCGACCAAGGTCGAGGTCACGAGCGCGGCCAGGGTGTCGGGCGAGTTGCCGGTGACGGCGCGGCGCTCGATCGCCTCGTGCAGCAGCGCGAAGAACACGCGGACGGCCCACTCGAGGTCGGTGTCCGGGGCGATGGTGCCGGTGTCGGCCAGCCGTTGGAACAGAGCGCGGTTGCGGGCCTTGATCCGCTCGATCGCCTCGCCGTGCTCGAATTCGGTCGGATGCACGTCGGTCAGCCGCCAGCGGCCCTTGACGGTGATGTAGCCGGCGCTCAGCTCGTGCAGCGCGACCAGCGGCGGCGCGGTCTCCGGCCGGCTGTCGTCGATCACCGCCTCCAGCTGCGCCAGCATGTCCAGCGCGAGCGCCTCCATCAGCGCCTCGCGGCTGGCGAAGCGCCGGTGCACGGTGGTGCGCGCCACCCCCGCGGCGTCGGCGATCTGCTGGAGCGTGGCGGCGGGATTCTCGGCCAGCACCTGGTTGGCGGCGTCCAGGATGGCGCGCATCGTCCGTTCGGAGTCGGCGCGCAGCGGTCGGGTCACGTGACCATGGTAGGCCGCGACACAGGGTTGCATCTTCGGTCAAACTCGCTACATTGGTGTTGCAACTCAGATCGCAAAGGGGACGTGAGAGATGCAGATGCGTGTACTGGGTGGGACCGGCATCAAGGTCAGCCCGTACTGCTTCGGCGCCATGAACTTCGGCAGCTGGGCCAACACCGACCCCGAGGACGCCTCGCGGATCATCAACGCCGCGCTGGACGCGGGCATCAACTTCATCGACACCGCCGACCGCTATTCGGAGGGTCAGTCGGAGCAGATCGTCGGCCGGGCGATCAAGGGCCGGCGCGACGACGTCGTGCTGGCCACCAAGTTCCACGGCCCGATGGGCGAGGACGCCAACCGGCAGGGCAACTCGCGCCGCTGGATGGTGCGCGCGGTCGAGGACAGCCTGCGCCGCCTGGACACCGACCACATCGACCTCTACCAGATGCACCGGCCGGACCCGGACACCGACATCGAGGAGTCCCTGTCCGGGCTGACCGACCTGGTCCGGGCCGGCAAGATCCGGGCCTTCGGCTCCTCGACCTTCCCGGCCGAGATGCTCGTCGAGGCGCACTGGGCCTCGCAGCGGCGAGGCTTCGAGCGGCTGCGCACCGAGCAGCCGCCGTACTCCATCCTCAACCGCGCCATCGAGTCCGCGGTGCTGCCCACGACCCAGCGCTACGGCATGGGCGTGCTGGTGTGGAGCCCGCTGGCCATGGGCTGGCTGACCGGCAAGTACCGCAACGGCGTCGACATGAGCAGCGGCCGGGCCGCGGTGGTGCCGCACATGTACGACCCGTCGGTGCCGGGCAACGCGCGCAAGGCCGAGGCCGTCGAGGAGCTGGCCAAGATCGCCGCCGACGTCGGTGTCTCGCTGACCCACCTGGCGATGGCGTTCTCGATCGCGCATCCGGGCGTCACGTCGGCGATCATCGGCCCACGCACGCGGGAACAGCTCGACGACCTGTTGGCCGGCGCCGATCTCGTGCTCGACGACGAGACGCTGGACCGGATCGACGCGGTCGTCGCGCCGGGCACCGCCATCAACGCCGCGGACTCCTTCTACACGCCGCGGGAGATCAGCGAGACCGCGCTGCGGCGGAGGCCCGCCGCAACCCGTTCGGCCGCCTGACACTGGCGCAGCGTCGCGAGGTGATTACCATCGCGACATGCACCTGTCCGGGGGACGTCTGCGCGACTTCGCGCGGGGCTGCGACGTGCTCGGTGGCGGGGGCGGGGGACAGGGCCGCTACGCGCTGCCGCTGACCGCCCACGCCGTCGAGCTGAACGGCCCGGTCCAGGTGGTGCAGCCGGACGAACTGCCGCCGGACGGCCTGGTCATGCCGTGCACCTTCCTCGGCGCGCCGGCCATCGGGGCCGAGCGCATCGGCACGTGCAGGGAAGCCGCCACCATTCGTGTGCACGTGGAGCGGCACTTCGGCCAGCCGGTCGTGGCCATGCTGTGCAACGAGATCGGCGGCTTCCACGGCGCCGCCTCGGTCGCGCTGGCCGCCCACGCGGGGCTGCCCATGCTCGACGCCGACGGCATGGGGCGAGCGTTCCCGGGCATGTCCCGGGTGTCCATGCACCTGGCCGGCGTCACGCCCGATCCCGTTGTCCTGGCCGACGAGCACGACCGCGTCGTCGCCGTGCACGCCGGCGACGGCTGGGCCGAGCGGATGGCCCGATCGGTGGTCGTCGGGTTCGGCGACCGCGGCATCAGCAGCGAGTACGTGATGACGGTCGACCAGGTCGCCGACGCGGTCATCATGGGCTCGGTCAGCAAGGCGCTGCGCATCGGTGAGCTGATCGGCGCGGCGGTGTCCGTGCCGGACGCGGCGCGGGCGATCGTGGCCGAGTACGACGGCGTGATCATCGCCGAGGGGCGCGTGGCGGCGGCGCTGTCCGAGCCGGGGCAGCGCACGCCGGCGACGATCGAGGGCACCGGCGCGGACAGCGGCCGAACCCTGCGGCTGGACGTGGGGCACGAGTACCTGGCGGTGATCGAGGACGGCCAGGTGCTGGCCACGGTGCCGGACATCATCACCGTCTTCGACACGTACACCGGGGAGACGCTCAGCGCCGGCGAACTGCGCTATGGCCAGCGCGTGGTGGTGCTGGCGCTGCCGTGCCCGGACGTGTGGCGCACGCCGGCCGGGCTGGACCTGGTCGGGCCGGCGGCGTTCGGCCTCGACCTGCCGTACCGGCCGGTGGTGGCGTCATGACTCCCGACCGGAGCTGCCGGCTCGGCATCTCGATGCAGCGCGACCGGTTCTCGGCGGCCGTGGTCGAGAACGACGGCACCGTGCTCGCCTCGATCGAGCGGCCGCTGCCGACCGCGGCCGTCACGGCCGCGCTGCCGCTGCTCGTCGAGGAGCTCATGGCCCAGGCGGGGCCGCGCGGTGTCGACCTGGAGCACATCCAGCAGGTGATGGTCGGCGTCAGCGAGATCGACGGCCTGGCCGGCCTGCCCGGGGCGGCCCCGGGCTGGCGGCGGTGGCCGGGGCAGCTGGGACCGGTGGCGGTCGTGCGGCTGGGCGCGGCCACGACGTCGTTGCCGCCGCTGGCCGCGTGGCCGTCGTCGCTGCGGTCCACAGTGTCCATCACCGAGGCGTGCGTCGCCGGCGGGGCGCGGCTGGACGGCACGGACTTCGAGCCGCTGGACACCGCCGCGCTGGTGGCGTTCGCGCGGGAGATCGCCGGCCGGGTCAACGCGGTCGCGGTCAGCAGCGTGTTCGCCGCCGTGGCCCCGGGGCACGAGCTGGCGGCGGCCGGGCTGTTGCGAGCGGAGCTCGGTGATTCCGTGCCGATCCTGCTGTCGCACGAGATGGGCGGTTCCGGCTTGCTGGAGCGGGAGAACGCGACCGTGTTGCAGGCGGCGCTGATCCGGCGGGCGTGGGGCGCGGCGCACCGGCTACGTCGGTCGCTGGTCGATGTGGGCCTGTCGCACGCGGAGCCGTTCCTCGCCCGTAACGACGGCTCGATCATGACCGTCGACTACGCGCTCACGCGGCCGCTGCTGATGCATGGCGCCGCCGCGGCGGTCGGCGCCCGAGGTGCGGCGCTGCTGGCCGGTGAGTCGGAAGCGTTGGTGGCCTTCACCAACGTGGAAGGCGAGCCGACGGCCGTGTGCTCCGTGACCGCCGGTTCGGCCGAGCTGGCCGCCGGTTCCACGGTGATTGCCGGCGTGCAGACAGGTTTGCGGACCGTGGCGCTCGTGCCGACGACGCCGCCCATCGGCGGGACCGGGTGTGGTCTGGCGCAGCTGTCCGAGGCCGTCGACCGGGCCAAGAGCTCGCCGCGCGACCTGCCGCTGCTCGTGATCGGTCCGGGCGCGGAGAAGCTCGTGGACACGTTGCCGGGGCCGTTGCCGGGCACCACGCTCGTGTGCTGCCCGCCGCGCGCGGATGCCGCCGCGGCGGTGGGCGTGGCGGTCGCGCCGGTCAGCGGCGAGGCCGTACGCATGTTCAGCGCCAACAGCCCGCACGGCGACGACATCCGTCACCGCGTGATGGAGCAGGCCCGTGCCGCGGCCGTGCACGCGGGGGCGGATCCGGCCACGGTGGCGGTCACCGACGTCGAGGAATCGACGGTGCCGTACGTGAGTGAGCCCACGGTGTCGCTGCGCGCACGCGCGGAGGGACCGCCACGAGTTGGCTGGCGCCGCACGTACGAGCGCAGTTGACCCGGCGCGACCGGAAATCCGGCTAGGCTGCCCTGTGCCTCGACGACTGCTGCGTTTGCTGGTTGCCCTTTTCGTGCTGATCTGCACGGTTGCGGCGCCGACAGCGGCTGCCGACCCGGCGGGCTGCGCTTACCGGAACGCTCCGCCCCCGCCCGTCGACTCGTCGGAGAACCCGGCCCCCGGCCAGCAGCCGCCGACCCCGCTGGCGCTGCCGTCGCAGCCCGTCGGCGGCTCTCGGATGGCCGAGTGCGGGCCGGTGATCCCGCCCGGCGCCGCCGGTGCGCCGGCCAACCAGTTCGAGTCGTGGGTGCTGGCCGACCTCGACACCGGGCAGGTGCTCGCCGCCCAGGACCCCCACGCCCGCCAGCGTCCCGCGTCGCTGATCAAGGTGCTGCTGGCCCTGGTCGTGATGCGTGAGCTGAAGATGGACACCCCCGTCACCGGCACCTGGGACGACGCCAACCAGGACGGCACCCGCGTCGGCATGGGGCCCGAGGGCAAGTACACCAACGACCAGATCTTCCACGCGCTGCTCATGCACTCCGGCAACGACTGCGCGTACGCCTTCGCCACGCAGCTCGGCGGGGCCGACAAGGCCGTGGCCAAGATGAACGCCCTCGCCCACAGCGTCGGCGCCCTGGACACCCGCACCGCCACGCCGTCCGGTCTCGACGGCCCCGGCATGGTGTCCTCGGCCTACGACCTGGCCCTGCTGTTCCGTCTGGCCATGCAGGACAAGCGTTTCGCCGACGCCGTGTCCACCCAGCAGATCCAGTTCCCCGGCTGGCAGGACAAGCCCGGCTTCGTCGTCGGCAACGACAACCCCTTGCTGTACAACTACGACGGCGACCTCGGCGGCAAGACCGGCTACACCGACGACGCCCTGCACACCTACATCAACGCCGCCCAGCGCGGCGGCACCCGCATCGTCTTCGTCGGCATGCGCGGCACCATGAGCCCGGTGACGGCCATGTACTCCCAGTCCGTGCCGATGATGAACTACGGCTTCGACCTCAAGTCGTCCAAGGCCCAGCCCGTCGGCCAGCTCGTCGACGCCGACCCCACCGCGCGGCCGGCCGTCACCACCGCCACCCCGCCGCCCGGCGCGGCGCAGACCCTGAAGACCCTGCCGGAGACCACTCAGTTCGGCCTCTCCACCGCCTTGGCCGTGATAGCGCTGCTGCTGGTGATCGCCGGCGTCATCTACCTAGGCCTCCGCCGCCGCCGCACCGGCTGAACCCCCGCGAGTCACGCTCTCAGACACACCGAAATACGGTTTCGGGCAGAACAGCGCCTTCGGTCTCAGGTCTGCTCGAAACCGTATTTCGCACTGCCGGAGAGCGTGACTCGCGGGGGTTAAATGGCTTGTAGGGCAAGGAGGGCTACGTCGTCGTGGTCGCGGCCGGCTAGCCAGTCGTCGAGGCGGAGTTCGACATGGCGGGTGAGGTCGGCGGCGGGCATGCCGGCGCCGTCGCCGAGGGCCTCGGTGAGGCGGTGGGCGCCGTACTGCTCGCGGCCGTCGCTGCCGCCGCGGGCCTCGGTGACTCCGTCGCTGTAGAGCAGGCAGACGTCCCCGGCGGACAGGGTGACGATGGCCTCGCTGAAGTGGGGATCGGGCAGCACACCGACGAGGGTGCCGGGCACGGCGATCTCCTCGACGACGCCGGAGGCGCGCAGCACGAGCGGCGAGGGATGGCCGCCGGAGGCCAGGCGCACCCGGACGGCGCCGGAGTCGAGGCGTTCCAGCACGCCGACGACGAGGGTGGCGAAGCGGTTGTCGGAACTGGTGAGAATGGCCCGGTTCAACAGGTGCAGCAACTTCGTGGGCTCGGTCTCGACCAGCCGAAGCGCCTCGACGGTGTGCCGGATGCGGCCGGCCAGGGTCGCCGCCTCGACGCCGTTGCCGCAGACGTCGCCCAGCAGGAACAGGGCCCGGCCGTCGGAATCCGGGTACACGTCGTAGAAATCGCCGCCGACCCGGATGCCGCTGTGCGCCGGCCGGTAGCACGCCGACCACACGATGCCGGGCACCTCGGGCAGCGGCGAGGGCAGCAGGCTGGACTCCAGGGCCTCGGTGGCCCGGGCCTGCTCGCTGAACGAGTGCGCGGAACTCAGCGCGGCGGCGGCCCGTCCGGCGTAGTCGCGGACGACGTCCAGTTGTTCGTCACGGGAATCGTTGCTGGCCAACACCAACGCGCCGGCGTCGAGCCCCTCGTGCCGCAGCGGCACCACGACCACGCTGGCAGGATCGCCGAAATCGGGCTCCAGCAACCAGTCCAGCCGCGCCCCGGGCACGGGCCGCCCGGGCAGGGGCTTGGTCGCCGAACCCGAGAAAGCCTCGGCCAGCGACGTCACGGAGCGCAGCACGTGCTGGCCCATGCGACCGTGCTCGGTGTCGCCGCCGCGGCTGTAGCGCCACCACTCGACCCGGCCGCGCTTGGCCGGCAGCACCACGGCGCAGCAGTCGGCCAGCGTCGGCACGGCCAGCTGCACGATGCTGCGCAGAGTCTGGTCCCGGCGCAGGGAACTGCCCAGCAGCCGGCTGCTGTTGACCAGAAACCGTGCCTGCGCGCACTTTTCGCACCACGGCTCGTCCGGCTCGGCGGAATCACCCTGCCAGGCCACGTGGTCTTCGTCCAATCGGGTGGGAATCCACCGCCATGGCACGCCCTGGCAGGTCGTCTCGACCTCGTTCTGCTCCGAACCGGTGAATCCGGCCACACCGGCCAATTCGACGCCGGGCCGCAGATCGGGGAACAGCTCCGCCGCGCGGCGGCTCACCACCCGCACCAGGCGGCGGCCGTCGTGCACCACCACCGCCTTGTCGGCAGCGTCCAGCAGCGCCTGCCACACGGCGGCGTCGACGGTTTCCTGCCTGCTCAGGGGTATTCCGTCCACCCTCGTTCCGGTCGGTGCCGATCTGGTCGCGACCCATCTGGCCGGCTCGGGAATCCCGGGTGCGGAGTGTCGGTCGACCACCGCGCCACCTCCAGACTCCGGGCCGGTTTGCTTTCCAGACTAGCCCGGCGCACTCGCCTGCTCACCCTGGCTCGTCTCGTGGCAGGCTAGCGGTCACCGACACGCTAAACGATGGCAGCCGATTCGAGGGAGGCCGAGATGGACACCACCTCGCTGCCGGTCGGGACCAAGCAGTCCGCCGGCGAAGACGCGTTCCTTGACCGCCTGCTCAGCGCGATGCGCGACGTGCGGGACGGCAATTTCCGCCGACGGCTCACGCCGGTCGGCGACGGCACGGCCGCGCGCGTCGCCGAGGTCTTCAACGAGATCGTGGAACGCAACCAGGACCTGGTCGGGGAGCTTTCCACGCTGCGCGGCGGGGTGGGCGAGCGCCTGTCGACCGAGCCGTTCGCCGGCGGCTGGGCGGTGGCCCGCCAGTCGGTGAACCTGGTGCTGGAGGACCTGCTCTACCCGACCACGGAGCTCAGCCGCGTGCTCGCGGCCGTCGCCGAGGGCGACCTGTCGCAACGAATGTCCTCGCACCGCAACGGACAACCGCTGCGCGGCGAGGCCGCTCAGCTCTGCGGCACGGTCAACGGACTGCTCGAGCAACTTTCCGTGTTTGCCGAGCAGGTGACGCGGGTAGCCCGCCAGGTGGGCACCGAGGGCAAGCTCGGTGGCCAGGCCGTCGTGCCCGGAGTTGCCGGCATCTGGAGGGACCTCACCGACAACGTGAACCTGATGGCGGGCAACCTGACCGCCCAGGTTCGGGATATCGCCCAGGTGACGACGGCGGTGGCCGACGGCGACCTGAGCCGCAAGATCACGGTCGAGGTCTCCGGTGAGATGCTCGGCCTGAAGAACACCGTGAACACCATGGTGGACCAGCTTTCCGCGCTGGCCGACGAGGTCACTCGCGTCGCCCGCGAGGTCGGCACCGAGGGCATTCTCGGCGGCCAGGCCACGGTTCCCGGTGTCGCGGGCATCTGGCGCGACCTCACCGCGAACGTGAACTTCATGGCGGCCAACCTGACTTCGCAGGTGCGGTCCATCGCTCAGGTGACGACGGCGGTGGCCAAGGGCGATCTGTCGCAGAAGATCACCGTGGACGCGCAGGGCGAGATCCTGGAGCTGAAGAACACCGTCAACACGATGGTGGACCAGCTTTCCTCGTTCGCGGCGGAGGTCACGCTGGTGGCCCGCGAGGTCGGCGGCGAGGGCCGGCTGGGCGGTCAGGCGACGGTTCCTGGGGTCGCGGGAACCTGGCGCGACCTCACCGATTCGGTGAACTTCATGGCCGGCAACCTGACTTCGCAGGTGCGGTCCATCGCCCAGGTGACGACGGCGGTGGCCAAGGGCGATCTGTCGCAGAAGATCACCGTCGACGCGCGCGGCGAGATCCTGGAGCTGAAGAACACCATCAACACCATGGTGGACCAGCTGTCCGCCTTCGCCGACGAGGTCACCCGGGTGGCCCGCGAGGTCGGCACCGAGGGCAAGCTGGGCGGCCAGGCCACGGTGCGCGGCGTCGCCGGCACGTGGAAGGACCTGACCGACAACGTCAACGTCATGGCCCACAACCTGACCGGGCAGGTGCGCTCGATCGCCCGCGTGGCAACGGCCGTGGCCGACGGCGACCTGTCGAAGAAGATCGTCGTGGAAGCGGCCGGCGAGGTCGCGGCGCTGGCCGCCACCATCAACGGCATGGTGGACACGCTGCGGGCGTTCGCCGACGAGGTCACGCGTGTCGCCCGCGAGGTCGGCACGGAGGGGATGCTGGGCGGTCAGGCCCGGGTGCCCGGTGTCGCCGGCACGTGGAAGGACCTGACCGACAACGTCAACTTCATGGCCGACAACCTGACGTCCCAGGTCCGCAACATCGCCCAGGTCACCACCGCCGTCGCCCGCGGCGACCTGTCGAAGAAGATCGACGTCGACGCGCGCGGCGAGATCCTGGAGCTGAAGAACACCGTCAACACCATGGTGGACCAGCTGTCCGGCTTCGCCGACGAGGTCACCCGCGTGGCCCGCGAGGTCGGCACCGAGGGCCAGTTGGGCGGCCAGGCCGAGGTCGTCGGCGTGACCGGCGCGTGGAAGCGGCTCACCGAAAGTGTGAACGAGCTGGCCGGCAACCTGACCACGCAGGTGCGGGCCATCGCAGCGGTGGCCACGGCCGTGACGGCGGGCGACCTGACCCGGCAGATCACCGTGCAGGCCCGCGGCGAGATGGCCGACCTGAAGGACAACATCAACCGGATGATCGGCAACCTGATGGAGACCACCACGGCCAACCGGGAACAGGACTGGCTCAAGACCAACCTGGCCCGGCTGTCCGGTCTCATGCAGGGCCAGCGCGACGTCGTCGAGCTGGCGTCGCTGATGATGAGCGAGCTGGCGCCGCTGGTTTCCGCGCAGCAGGGCCTGTTTTTCCTGGTCGACGAGGACGAGCTGAGCCGCGCCGCCGGCTACGGCGTGTCGGCCGACGGCCGCCGGCCGCGGTTCGCGCTGGGCGAGTCGCTGGTCGGGCAGGCCGCCGTGGAGAAGAAGACGATCCGCATGTCGGCCGCCCCGCCCGGCTACATCCAGATCACCTCGGGCCTGGGCGCCGCGCCGCCGTCCGACGTGATCGTGCTGCCGGTGCTGTTCGAGGGCAAGGTGCTCGGCGTCATCGAGCTGGCCTCGGTCGGCCGGTTCACCGAGGTCCACCGCGACCTGCTGGAGCAGCTCAAGGAGACCATCGGCGTCACCGTCAACACGATCCAGGCCAGTTCCCGCACCGACGCCCTGCTGCTGGAGTCGCAGCGGCTGGCCCAGGAGCTGCGGGCCCGGTCCGAGCAGCTGCAGGCCCAGCAGGAGGAGCTCCAGCGGTCCAACGCCGAGCTGGCCGAGAAGGCCGCGCTGCTGGCCCGGCAGAACAGCGACATCGAGCTCAAGAACACCGAGATCGAGCAGGGCCGCCAGGAGCTGGAGGAACGCGCCCAGCAGCTGGCGCTGGCCTCGCGCTACAAGTCCGAGTTCATGGCCAACATGTCGCACGAGCTGCGGACGCCGCTCAACAGCCTGCTCATCCTGGCCAAGCTGATGGCCGACAACCTCGACCGCAACCTGTCCGACAAGCAGGTCGAGTTCGCCCGCACCATCCACGCCGCCGGCAGCGACCTGCTCCAGCTGATCAACGACATCCTGGACCTGGCCAAGGTCGAGGCCGGGCACCTCCAGCTGGAGCAGACCACGGTGTCGGTCATCGACCTCGTGGACTACGTCGAGAAGCTGTGCCGGCCGCTGACCGGGCAGAAGGGCCTCGACTTCTCGGTGGCCGTGGACACCGACGTGCCCGACGAGCTGCACACCGACGTGCAACGGCTCCAGCAGATCCTGCGCAACCTGCTGTCCAACGCGGTGAAGTTCACCCAGGAGGGCAGCATCCGGCTGACCATCAAGCAGATCCCGGCCACCCAGGTGCGGCGGTCCACGCTGCGCGGCGCCCCGGCCCGGATCGCCTTCGCCGTCGAGGACACCGGCATCGGCATCCCGGCCGACAAGCTCGGCGTCATCTTCGAGGCGTTCCAGCAGGCCGACGGCACCACCAGCCGCAAGTACGGCGGCACCGGCCTGGGCCTGTCGATCAGCCGGGAGCTCACCCACCTGCTCGGCGGCGAGCTCCAGGTGCGCAGCACGCCGGGCCAGGGCAGCGCCTTCGTGCTGTGCCTGCCGGTGACGCCGCCGCCCGCGCTGCTGGCCGCCGCCTCCGACCTGCCCGAGGTCGCCGAGCTGGAGGAGTCCGTGCTGCTCGACGACCCCATCCCGACCGTGACCACGCTGTCGTCGACCGCGCCGCGGTTCCACGGCGAGAAGGTGCTCATCGTCGACGACGACCTGCGCAACGTGTTCGCCCTGAGCACCGTGCTGGAGCTGCACGGGCTGCACGTGGTGTTCGCCGACAACGGCATCTCCGGCATCCGGGCGCTGGAGCAGTACGACGACATCGCGCTCGTGCTGATGGACATCATGATGCCCGAGCTGGACGGCAACGCGACCATGGCGGCGATCCGGGACATGTCCGCCCACGCCGACCTGCCGGTGATCGCCGTGACCGCCAAGGCCATGAAGGGGGACCGGGAGAAGAGCCTGGCCTCCGGGGCCAACGACTACGTGACCAAGCCGGTCGACACCGACCTGCTGCTCAACCTGATCGGGGCATATCTGGACTACGACGTCGACGAGTCCGAAGATCAGCAGCAGGACGCGTGACAGCCGCTGCCGCGGTGCCTAGGGTCGTGGCGTGGGCGCCAGCCGGCCGGTCTTGCTGCTGGACGTGGACGGGCCGCTGAACCCGTACATGGCCAAAGCCCATCGGCGGCCGGTCGGTTACACCACGTATCGGACCAAACCCAGAACGTGGATCGCCGCCAACCGGCACCGGCCCGAGGCCTTCGTGCGGCCGCTGCGGGTGTGGCTCAACGTCACGCACGGCGAGCGGCTGATGGGGCTGCCCTACGAGCTCGTGTGGGCCACGACCTGGAAGGACGAGGCCAACGAGTGGATCGGGCCGCCGCTGCACCTGCCCGAGCTGCCCTGGCTGGACTGGCCCCTTGAGCACTTCGAGGACCCCGCCGGCATCCACTGGAAGACCCGGCACATCGTCGACTGGGCCGCCGGACGGCCGTTCGCCTGGGTCGACGACGAGATCACCCCGGCCGACCGGGAATGGGTCGCCACGCACCACGAGGGCCAGGCCCTGCTGCACTGGGTCGACCCCCGCCTCGGCCTCCGCGACGAGGACTTCGAGGCGCTGCGCCAGTGGGCCGCCTGATGCAGTGGTTCTGATGCAGGGAAGGACGCCTTACCCTCGTTCAACGCGGGTAAGGCGTCCTTCCCTGCATACTGCCGGCGGTTAGTTCACGCCGAGCAGGTCCACCACGAAGATCAGGGTCTCGCCGCCCTTGATGACGCCGCCGGCGCCGCGGTCGCCGTAGCCCAGGTGCGGCGGGATGACCAGCTTGCGTCGGCCGCCGACCTTCATGCCGGCCACGCCGCGGTCCCAGCCGGCGATGACGCGGCCGCCGCCCAGCGGGAACTGGAACGCCTCGCCGCGGTCCCAGGACGCGTCGAACTGCTCACCGGTCGAGTGCGAGACGCCGACGTAGTGCACGTTCACCAGCTGGCCGGCCGTGGCCTCCGGACCCTCACCCACGGTGATGTCCTCGATGACCAGGTCGGCCGGGGCGTCGCCGTCGTACGGTTCGACAAGGGGCTTTTCCAGCGCCATGGCGGAGCTCTCCTCACATGTTTCAGGTGCGCTCCACCCTATCGGTCACCGGCTCAGCCACTGCACGTCCCGCAGCCAGGGCAGGGTGATGATCAGGATCACCATCAGCAGCACCACGGCCCCGACGACGCTCAGCTGGCGGCGCATCAGCAGCTCGCCCGAGCGGTGCGTGTTCCGCGCCGGCTCCTCGTCGCGGATCTCCACCGCCCGCTCCGGCCGGAGGCCCGTGGTCAGCCAGAACACCAGGCCCATGATCGCCGCGAGGCCCATCGCCAGGTCCCCGACGGGCCCGCCGAACGCCACGAAGGCGAGGCCCACGACCGGCACGGCCAGATAAGCCACCGCCAGCGGCTGTTTCGGCGGCGGCAGCGCCAGCCAGACCCGGATCGCCGCCCCGCCCCAGAGGACGACCGTGGCCACCGTGAGCATGAAGACCAGCGTTGGCATGGCGCCACCCCCTCGGTCGACCATACGACGATCCGCCGCCGGTCAGGAGTGGTCGGAAGCGGTATTGCCGGTCAGATCACCGCAGCAGCCCCCGGGCGAAGGCCGTGGCCACGGCCGCCGCGCGGTCGGAGACGCCGAGCTTGGCGTAGAGGTGCAGCAGGTGGGTCTTGACCGTGGCCTCGCTGATGAACAGCTTGGCTGCGGCCTCGCGGTTGGTCGCGCCCTTGGCGATCAGGCCCAGGACCTCCAGCTCACGCTTGCTGAGGTCGTCCTTGGCCGGGGCGCGGACCTGACCGAGGAGCTTGGTCGCCACGGTGGGGGACAGCACCGCCTCACCGCGGGCGGCGGCGCGCACCGCGCGGAGCAGCTCGGCCCGCGGCGTGTCCTTGAGCAGGTAGCCCGTCGCTCCCGCCTCGACGGCCGGCAGCACGTCGCTGTCGGTGTCGTACGTCGTGAGGACCAGGACCCTGGCCCTTACCGCTAGCGCCGCTAGCTTTCGTATCGCCGCTACGCCGTCCATGCCGGGCATGCGGAGGTCCATCAGCACCACGTCCGGGTCCAGGGCCTGGGCGTAGGCCACCGCCTCGGCCCCGTCGGCCGCTTCCCCGACCACCTCGAACTCGGGATCGCCGGCGAACATGCCGAGCAGCCCGTTGCGCACCACCGGGTGGTCATCGACGATCAGCAGCCGGATCGGGTCACTCACCGGGCACGCTCGCCGAGATCGCCGTGCCGCCGCCCGGCTCCGACTCGACGGCCAGGGCCCCGCCGACGCCGTCCAGCCGCTGTCGCATGATGGTCAACCCGAAACCTCCGCTCGGCCCCGCTGCCGCGGCGGTCGCCCCGGACGCGTCATCCCGGTCGCTGACGAAGCCGCGGCCGTCGTCGCGGACGTCGAGCACCACCTGGTCGTCCAAATAGGACAATGTCACCCCGACCCGGGAAGCCTTGGCGTGCTTGGCGATGTTGGCCAGCGCCTCCTGGGCCACCCGGAACAGGGCCACCTCCCGGTCGGGCGTCACGGGCCGCGGCTCGCCCTCCGTCGACATCGTCGCCGGCACGCCGCTGTCCCGCGACCAGCCCTGCGCCAGTTCCGCCACGGCGTCGACCAATCTGTTGCCCTCCAACGGTTCCGGCCGCAGCGCCTGCACGGACCGGCGCGCCTGGGTGAGGCTCTCCCGGGCCAGCCGGGTCGCCCGCTCCACGTGCGAGCGGTCGCCGGTCTGCTCGGCGGCCTGCAACTGGGTGATGATGCCGGCCAGGCCCTGGGCCAGCGTGTCGTGGATCTCCCGGGCCATCCGCTGCCGCTCGTCCAGCACGCCGGCCTCCCGGGCCTGCACGAGCAGCTGTTCGTGCAGGCCGGTGTTCTCGGCCAGCGCCGCGGCCAGCTCCTCGCTGGTGCGCTGGTGCTTCTCGGTCTGCCGGCCCACCGCGACGCCGGCCCACACCATCGGCACCATCACGTTGACCAGCACCACCCAGCTCGGCGAGTCCGGCCCCTGCACCAGCACGGTCAGCGCGGTCTGGGCGCCGAAACCGACGGCGATCCAGCGCGGCGGCAGCAGCCCGAGCGCCTGCCCGAAGCCGATGGCGCCGAACACCGAGTACCAGGAGTTGGCCCACACCAGCGCGACGATCAGCGCCAGCAACACGACGTAGTACAGGACCCGCTGTCGCGGCAGGCCCCGCACCGTCCACAACAGCCACAGCGCCGCCGCCCCGGCCAGCGCGAGCGTGACCGGGACGGACTGGTGCGTGTCGTTCATCGGCACGGTCAGCGCGAGCAGGGTGGAGACGGCCAGCAGGGCGTAACTGCTCACCCGGAAGATCAGCCGGTCGTTCTCGGTCATGGCGCGCTACTCCCAGCGGAACAGCCGGGCCGCGGCCAGCCCGAACACGACCGTGATGGTAGCCAGCACGGCCAGATGCAGCAGCTGCGGGAACTGACCGTTCCACGAGTCGCGCACGGCCTGCATGGTCGCGCCCAGCGGCATGAAGTCGCCGATCCGGTTCAGGAAGCCCGGCAACGCCTCGCGCGGCGTGAAGACACCGCCGGTGAACATGCTGACGAAGAACAACAGCATGCCGATGGCCGTGGCCATCCGGCCGGTAGGGGCGATCGCCGCCACCAGCAGGCCGACGGAGAACAGGGCCAGCGCCCCGAGCACGAAGGCCAGCGCGAAGCCGAGCGGCTGGGCCGGCAGCGGGAAGCCGATGAGCCGGCCGGCCACCACCACGACCACCGCCATGACGACGGCCACCGCGCAGCTGACCAGCAGCTGTCCGATGAGGACCTTGGACGGGTGCACGGGCGTGGTGTAGAGCCGGCGCAGGATGCCCTTCTCCCGGTAGCCGGCCAGGATCGTGGGCAGCAGGTTGAGCGACAGGATGGCCAGCGAGAACGAGATGGCCAGGCCCGGGAAGTAGGTGTAGATCGGGTCGCCGCCGGGCGTGACGATCAGCCCGAACGAGATCATGATCAGCAGCGGCAGGCCGAGCGTGGCCGCGACGGCGGCCGGCTCGCGCAGGTACAGGCGCAGTTCCGAGACGGCGATGCGAATCTGGGCGCTCATCGCGCTTCCTCCATCGTGTGGTCGGCCAGTGCGGCGAAGGCGTCGTCGAGGCCGGCCTGCTTCAGGTGCAGTTCCGAGGCGGCGTTGCGGCTCAATCCGGCGCTCACTGCACTTCCTCCAGGTTGCGGCCGGTCAGGGCGACGAAGGCGTCGTCGAGGCTGGCCTGCTCCAGACGCAGGTCGGCGGCGACGATCCGGTGTCGGGCCAGCACGGAGGTGACGGCCTGGAGCATGTCGCCGGTGCCGGTGATCTCCAGCTGCGGGCCGACCTGGCGCACCGACGTGACCTCGGGCAGGTCGGTGAGCAGGCCGTCCGGCACGGGCACGCTCGGCCGGAACCGGATGCGCTGCTCGGCGGCCACCTTCGACACCAGCCCGGCCGGCGTGTCCAGCGCGACGACGCGGCCGCGGTCGATCACGGCGATCCGGTCGCACAGCCGCTCGGCCTCGGCCATGAAGTGCGTGACGAGCAACACGGTGACGCCCTGGCCGCGGATGTCCTCGACCAGGCCCCAGGTGTCCCGGCGGGCCTGCGGATCCAACCCGGTGGTGAGCTCGTCCAGCACGGCGATCTCGGGCTTGCCGACCAGCGCCAGCGCGATGAACAGGCGCTGCTTCTGGCCGCCGGACAGCTTGCCGAACGGGCTGTTGGCCTTGTCGGACAGGCCCCAGTCGTCCAGCAGCCGCCGCCAGTCCATCGGATCGGCGTAGAAGGAGCTGTAGAGCTGCAAGGCCTCCCGGACGCGCATCTTCTCGGGCAGCTGGCTCTCCTGGAACTGCACGCCGATGCGGGTGCGCAGGGCGTCGTGGTCGCGGTGCGGGTCCAAACCGAGCACCCGTACGGCGCCGGCGTCGGGCACCCGCAGGCCATCGACGCATTCCACGGTGGTGGTCTTGCCGGCCCCGTTCGGGCCGAGCACGCCGAAGATCTCGCCTCGTTCGACGGTGAACGACACGTCGTCGACGGCGACGTGATCCCGATAACGTTTGCGGAGGTGCTCCACCTCGATGACTGCCATGGGAAAAGCGTCGCCGGGCAGGCCCTTTCGCGGGATCGACCGGGCGATCACACCGGGGTCAACCGATCGGTGGATGGTGGGGTCGGCACGAGCGCCCGCGCCGACTGTGCGAGGATCCCGCCCGAGATCCACTGACGTTCCGAAAGGCGGAGGAGATGGTCGACCACTCGCGCGTGCCGCGACTGATCTTCGCGGTGCTGGGCGTGCTCGTCGCCGTCATCGGCGTCGTGGGGCTGGTTTCCGGCGGCGGCTCGCTCGGCGACGTCACGCCGACCGCGCACGTCATCGGCCTGGCGCTGAGCCCGGTGCACAGCCTGCTGTTGGTGATCTTCGGCGTGATCGGCGCGCTGGCGTCGTTCGTGCGCCGGCTGACCGCGAGCTGGGCGTTGCTCCAGTTCGCCGTGTTCTCGGGCCTGTTCGCCTACGGCGTGGCGGTGCCGGACTCGCTCGGCCTGAACCTGGCCGACCACATCCTGCACCTCGTCGTGATCACGGTCAGCGTCACCTGCGCGCTGCTGGCGGCCGCCCCGTTCATGGGCTCCGACCGGCACTGACCTTCAGACACGCATAACGCCACGTGCGGCGGCCGTGATGGCCGCGCACGTGGCGTTCGCACGTTCTCCCCGGTACGTCACTCGCCGGTCGGCGGTTGCTGACTGGCCAGCGTGAACGTCGGGTTGCCCTGGTCGTCGACGTTGGCGTCCAGCACCTTGTCGTCCAGGTAGGCCGCGGCGGAGTCATCGAGGAACAGCCTCGCGCCATCGCCGGCGATCACGCGGTCCGCATCGTCGGGCTGGGGCGCGAGGGCGAGCGCGAGACGGCCGTCCTGGTTGGCGATGCGCAGCCCGGTGCCGTCGGGCACGCTGTCGTCGCTGGTCAGACCGCGCACGACCTCCACGGCGGTCGGCGTGAGCGTGAGCATGGATTCTCCGTTCGACGTCGGTTCCGTTGAAGTGGCCACGCTAGCCCGGACCGCCCAACGGTGCAGCCCCGCTCGGGTGAGTGTCCTTTGTGGACCTCTGAACCGTGGTGGTCAAAGCACTTGACCCCAATCGGGAAAATTTCTGGTTTGGCCGGCGGTGGCATGGGGCATACCAACTCCGGGTGCGGGAACAGATGTGGGCGTGCGGAGGTCGGGGATGCGCGCCCACATCGCCGCATGCGGTGATGTTCTTGGCACAGCGCGAATGGCGGCCACGCCCTCCACGATGTGCTTGACGCGTCAGGATTTCGTCGCGCATCTGAAGACTTTTCGCCTTCTCTCGTTTTCCGCCCGCGATCACGGGTAGCCGTACCGTGAGGACGGAGGCGAAAACTGATGACCACAACCGTGAAACTGGCTGCCGGCGCGGCAATCGCCGCTGGGTGTGCCGTCGGGGTGATGGCGACGCCGGCTCAGGCCGCGCCGTCGAGCCCGTGTTCCGCGACCGCGCGGGCCTGCGTCGATCTCTCGTCGCAGCAGGCGTGGCTGATGCGCGGCGGAGTCGTGACCTACGGACCGGTGCCGGTCAAGACCGGCATGGCGAGCGCGCCGACGGATCCGGGAACCTTCCGCGTGACGTTCAAGGATCTGCACCACCGCAGCACCATCTTCAACAACGCGCCGATGCCCTATTCGGTGTTCTTCAACGGAGGCGACGCGTTCCACGAGGGCAGCCTGACCGATCCCTCGCACGGCTGCGTGCACCTCTCGGCCACCGCGGCCGCCACCTTCTACAGAAGCCTGACACCGGGCGACGTGGTCCAGGTGGTCCGATAGTTTCCTGACGCGGGTGACGCCGGTTTCGGCGTCACCCGCGTCTTTCCTTACAGGGCGCCGAGTCCGTTGGGTGTGCCGAGGCCGGTCGGGCCGTCGTACCCCTTGCCGGCGGTGCACAGGTAGTCGCCGCCGCAGTCCCAGTGCTTGTTGCTGCCGCTCGTCACGTCGTTGAGCGCGCTCGGGTGCTGGTAGATGTACTTGGCATTGGCCAACTTCGCCGAGTTGCCGGCCAGCACGACCATCGCCGCGATGATCGGCGAGGAGGCGCTGGTGCCGCCGGAGACGTACCAGTCGCCGCTGGAGTACACCGCCGGGCCGGTGGCCGGGTCGGCCACCGCGGAGATGTCGGCGATCGTCCGGTTAGGACAGTTCTTGTCCTTCTGCCATGACGGCTTGGCCACGTAGCCGGAACAGCCGGAGCCCGCGCCCTTCCACGCCGACTCGGTCCAGCCACGGGCGTTGCTCGCCTTGGTCAGGCTGGTGCCGCCGACCGCGATCACGGTGCTCAGCGAGGCCGGCCAGCTGGCTTCCTTGAAGCCGGCGTCTCCGGTGGAGGCGGTGATCGCCACGCCCGGCTTGGTGAAGTCCTTGGCGTGGGCCATGTCCTCGGTGTCCTCGTCGCCGCCCCAGCTGTTGGACACGGCGGTCGCGCCCGAGCCGGTGGCGGCCGTCTCGGCCTTGGCCAGGTCGACGGTGTCGGAGCTGGTGGACTCCACCAGCACGATGTGGCAGGCCGGGCAGACCGCGCTGACCATGTCCAGGTCCAGCGAGATCTCGTCGGTCCAGTCGTCCTCCGGATCCACCGGCGGCAGCGGCGAGGACTTCCCGTCCTGGTTGAGGATCGTCAGGCAGCCGTTGGCGGTCGTGCAGGCCGGCAGGCCGTACGTCTCGCGGTAGACGGCCAGATCGGCCTCAGCGGTGTCGTCGCCGCCGTTGTCCACGATCGCCACCGTGCCGCCCTTGGCGTCGGCCGGGATGGTGTACGCCGACTTGATGTCGGCCGGGGACAGGCCGTCCGGCAGCTTGGCCGAAGAGGGCTGCCACTTGGCCGTGGCGGACAGGGCAAGGCAGCGGGCGTGGCCACGGGCGGCGTTGGCGCACACGGGATGCACGTCGGCGGCCGGTTGGGTGTCCTGATTGGACGGTGCCGTGGCGATGCCGTTCGGGGCGTTGACCAGGGCCGCGTTGTGCACGGTCTCGTCCAGCGTGCTGCCGGCCTGGTCGACGGCGTGGAACCGCAGCGCCAGGTAGCCGGGCTTGGCGCCGGCCGGCACGGTGAAGGCGCCGGTGGCGTGGTGGCCGTCGGTCAGGGTGACGGTCGTCGGCTGCCACGTTGTGCCGTCGTCGTAAGAGACATCGGCGGTCGCCTTGGTGACGTCGGGGTCGGCGGTGCCGGACTGGTGGTGGAACGACAACGACACGGTGGCCTTGCCGGGCGCGATGCTGTCGTGCTTGTCCTGGCTGAAACCCGCTCCGGCGTACAGGATCGGCACCGGGCCGGTGGACGTCGTGGAGTCGAAGCCCCAGGCGATCTGGGTGTGCGTGGACAGCGCGGTGACGTTGGTGTCGTGCGTGGCGTCGATGTTGTAGACGTAGCGGTGCTTGCCGGCGGCCAGCTGCTGATCGAACTCGTAGCCCTCGGTGCCGCCGCTGTAGATCTGCTTGCCGTCCTCGGACAGCGTGGTCGGGCCGTCGCTCCACTGCCCGATGTTGCCGGAGTAGTCGGTGTCCATCACGCCGACGCCGTGCAGGGTGTCCCCGTCACGGCAGAGGAAGCACGGACCGTCCACAGTCGACGGTGCCGGCGCGACCACGCCGCCGCGCCAGGCCAGCGACACATGCTGGCCGGGCTTGACCGGCAGCACGCGGTCGAGGTTCGTGTAGGGCGCGCCGTTGGGGTTGAAGGTGGCGTCGTAGTCGAAGGAGGCGTCGGTGGACACATAGTGCCGGTCGGCACTTGGAGCCTTCACCGGCAGGTACGGGAGGCTGGGCAGGGCCGGATTGCCGGTGCCCTGGCCGTGCAGCGCGAAGTCGTCGAAGTAGATGGCGTCCTGGCTGGGCTGATCGGTCACGTAGGTGTTGTCGATCGTGGCCAGCGATGACGCCTTCACCGCGTAGGTCTGGTTGGCGCCGATGGAGTCCGTCTTCGGCGTGGCCAGCGCGTAGCTGTACGGCGCGATCGCGGCGGCGGGGGAGGTGCGGCGGCCGGCGACGGAGTACTGGAGCGTGCCGTACTTCGCCTTGGCCGCCTGACCGACGTAGAACCGCGTGCCCGCGAGGGCTCCGATGTCCAGGATGGCCAGCTTCGTGCCCACACCGCGGTTCCAACCGACGACGGTGGCGCTGTCCACGCTGGGCAGCGGCGTCGTGAACGACACCGGCGACGCCTTGCGGCCGTCGAGGGCGACCGCCGCGCCGGCGGTCGGCACCGTGACGTCGGTGGCCGTCAGCAGTTCCGTCTCGGTCGGGTTGTCCTTGGCGTCAGTCTCGAACGCGGCGACGGCGACGCTGTAGTGCCCGGCCGGCACGGCGATCCTGGAGTCGCCGGTGAACATCAGGCCGTCCCACATGGCTCGGCCCGGATCATCGGTGTTGATCACGACGACCTCGGCCGCCTGCACCGGCTTGCCCTCGTGGTCGAGTGCCGTGATGTGCAGCGGCGCCATCGCGTAGTCCGGGTGCGCGGCAGCCGGCTTCGCGCCGCCGATCTCGAAGGCGTCCAACGAGCTGATGTGCCCGATGGCGCTGGCCGGCACCACGGTCGGCCGACCGTCCAGCCACGTCGTGACGGCGGCCGCGCTGTGGCCGGGGGCCGGCAGGAAGTCGGCCCTGTCGCCGTGGATGCGCACGTGGTCGCCGGTGGGTAACGCGTAGACGCCGGGCTGCACGGCGGGGGTCGCGGCCTGGGCGGCCGGTGTGATCACGGCGGCGGCCGCGAGGACCAGCGGGGTGACGGCGAAGCCGGCTGTCAGCCGGCGTCCGGTGAAGCGCACGCGAGAACTCCGTCCTGTGGCGGTGTCATGACCGCTCGGGCGGGGCGGAGCCGCTGGCGAGCCGTTCTCACTTCTACGAGAGGTCGCGCCGATGCGTCAAGAGAGGGGACGGGCAACTGTGGCCGTACGACGCCAACAGAACGGTCAAACCGGGCACCGACATCCGATGTTCAGACCAATTCACGCACGTGACCGGGGTGATCGGTCCGGCCTAACCGGGCGTCGGCCATTCGGCGACCACCGACTGCCGGTCGTCGCGCCGGGGCCGGAACCGGCCGGAAACCAAGATCGCGATTGGCATCATGGACGGCATGGCAGCACAGCGCGACGCCGAGAAGCCGGCGCGCAAGATCATCCACCTGCACCGCATTTTCGACCGCAAAACCGATGCGGCGCAACGGGAACAGCGCCGGTCCGAGGAAGCCGGCGCCGTCACCGACCGTGCGGCGCGACCAGTTGGGCGGGACTGAGCAGCGCCGTGAACGGCTCGTGCACCTCGATGATCTCGTCACCGACCGCGGTCAGGATCTGGGTGTACACCCCGTTCCGCAGCGCGAGGCAGCGCAGCTCAGGCAGCCCCGGATCCACCAGCCAGTAGTTCGGGCAGCCGGCCTCCTGGTACTTGGCCCGCTTGAGTTTCAGGTCGACCAGCCGGGTGCTCGGCGACAGCACCTCCACCACCAGCTCCGGCACGCCGGCCAGATGCGTCGTGGTGAAGTCCTCGCGCCGGCCGACCACCACGTCCGGGATGAACACGGTGTCGTCGGCCAGCACGACATCGACGGGGGCCGGCAGCACCTCCAGGTGCGCCGGGCAGTTCATCGTCAGCGCGATCAGCAGCCGCGCGACGATGCGCTGGTGCAGTGGACGGGGCGACGGGCTCATGACGAGCGTCCCGTCCACGAGTTCGTAGCGGTGCCCATCATCTGGCATCGCCTCCAGGTCCGCCCGCGTCAGCGGCCTACCGTGGGGAAATGCAGGAACGCTTCCCATGGTGAGCCTCCTGGTGCCGACGATCCACCCGCCCGGCAGCGTACCCGGGCCCGACCGAGGCGACTTCCGCGCGAAATCCTCCTGAACCGGCGGAGTTCACGACTTCGATTGGCACAGCGCCGGTCCTGGTTGCCACGGTGATCACCGCCGCGCGCTGCGCTCGGTAGTCGATTCGGCGGCAACCGTTGGGCCGGCAGGGGGTCCACCGGCTGTCCGGGTGATTTTCCCGGCAATACCCCAAACGGCGCAGGGCTGCGCATCTCCGCTGGCTGATGCCGTGATCGGGCCGAGACGGACGGCTACCGTGCGCATCTCAACCCCCGACGCCAGGGTGAAATCTAGGTCAGGGTCTTGCCCTTGGTCTCGGGCAGCGTGAGCACCACCAGGAAGCCGATCACCGCGATCGCCGTGAGGTACCAGAAGAACAGCGTGGACAGCCCGGCCGCGGCCAGCGCGTTGATCACCAGCGGCGCCGTGCCGCCCAGCAGCGCGACCGTGATGTTGTACCAGGCGCCGATGCCCAGTGCCCGCACCTCGGTCGGGAACAGCTCGCTCATCAGCGCCGGCGCGATCGACGTCTGCGCCGTGTACAGGCCCAGTCCCACGCAGAACACCACCGTCAGACCGGCCAGGCCCGGGCCGATCAGCGTCGACAGCGGCACGCTCAACACCGCCGTCGCCGCGGTGAAGACGAGCATCTGCGGTCTACGTCCGAACCGGTCGGCCAGTGCGCCCAACGGGTACTGGAGCGCGACGAACAGCGCCGTGCCGATCGACAGGGCCAGGAAGACGTCCTGTGCCGCCGCGTGCCGGCTCGTCACCGCGAACGGCGTCAGCGCGCTGAAGTACGTGTAGTAGACCAGCGTCGACACCGCCGTCGTGCCCACCAGCCAGCCCACCGCCTTCGGGTGTTCCCGCAGCGTCGTGCGCAGCGGGTCCTTGACCCGGGTCTTGTTCTGCGCGAACGGTTCCGTCTCCTTGAGCGTGCTGCGCAGCACCAGCCCGACCAGCCCGAGCACGCCGCCCACCACGAACGGGATCCGCCAGCCGTAGGAGATCAGCATCGGGGTCGACATGGTGTGCGACAACACGTAGCCGAGGATCGAGGCCAGCAGCACCGCCGAACCCGTTGAGATGTAGAAGAAGGCCGAGTACCGCCCGCGGCGCTCCGGCGGCGCGATCTCCCCCAGGTAGGCCGAGGCGTTCGACACCTCACCGCCCAGGGACAACCCTTGGGCGATTCGTGCCAGCAGCAACAGCACCGGCGCCAGCCAGCCCGCCTGCTCGAAGCCCGGGAGGACCGCGATCACCAGCGACCCGCCGGCCATCAGCAGGATCGTGCCGATCATCGCCGGCTTGCGCCCCCGGGTGTCCGCCCACCGGCCGAGCAGATACCCGCCCAGCGGCCGGAAGAAGAACGCCAGCGCGTACGTCGCCGCCGTGTTGAGCTGCGCCAGCACGTCGTTGCCGGCCGGGAAGAACACCTTCGCGAAGTAGATGCTGAACGTCGCGTAGATCGTCCAGTCGTACCACTCGATCGCGTTGCCCACGCTCGCGGCGAGCAGGACCCGCACGGGGAGCCGGTGTCGCTGTCCGACCGTTGCCTCAGCCATCTGCCAAGCATGTCCGAACCGGGCGGTTACGCAAGGCATAGGCACGTTATGACGGCCATCAGGGCAGCGGAAGCGGCCGCGACGGCGAAGCCGCCGTGCGGGCCGAAGGCGTCCACGGCCCAGCCGGCGGCCGCCGCGGCGAGGGCGGAGCCGGCGGCGCTGGCCGAGGCCAGCCAGGCGAAGGCCTGAGTCAGCACGGCCCGGTCGACGGCGGCCTCGGCGCTGATCGAGCAGGTGACGATGACCACGGGCACCGCCAGTCCGGTCAGCGCCAGGCCGATCCCCAGTTCGAGCGGCGAGTCGGCCACGAGCGACGGCAGACAGGCGACCGTCATCCCGCACGTGACCAGGGCCAACTGCACGCGCGGGGCCGTGCGCCACCGGCGGAGGCCGTAGAGCCAGCCCGCCAGGAGGCTAGCGCCGCTAGATGTCGCGAACAGGACGGTGGCGGAGCCGTGCTCGACGGCGAAGGCGGTCACCGAGATGGGCATGGCGCCGAAGAAGCCGCCGAGGCCCAGGTTGACGCCGACCAGTACCGCGAATCGGGGCCGCAGCAGGGAACGGCCTGGGTTTCGGCGGGCGGCCCTGGTGCTGGTCGGCGGCGCGGTGCGGCGTTGGGCGGCCAGAGCGAGCCCGCCGGTCACAACCAGGGTGGCGGCCACCGTCGTGCCGACGGCCGGGTAGCCGATGACGCTGACCAGTGCCGGCCCGGTCAGGTAGGCCAGTTCGTTGGCCAGCGCCTCCAGTGCGAAGGCCGTGGGCAGGGTCTCGGCCGGTAGCAGCGCCGCCCAACGAGCCGCAGACAGGGCCCCGAGCTGGGGAATGGCGGCGCCGGCCAGGATTCCGCCGGCCGCCATCACCCAGGTTTCGGTCCCGGTGAGGATCAGGGCCACCGCCGCGGCGTGGGCCAGCAGCATGGGCGGCAGCACCCGGGTCTGGCCGTAGCGGTCGGCCAGCCGGGCCAGCTGCGGTCCGGCCACCGCCTCGGCGACGGCGAAACCGCCGGTCACCAGGCCGGCCGTGACGTACGAGCCGGTGCGCTCGTGCACCAGCCAGACGATGCCGAGGCTGGTCATGGCGACGCCGACCCGGCCGACGGCCGTGGTCAGGAAAAAGGGTGTGCGCAGCAGGGCGCGGTAAGGCACAGCGTGTCCCGTTCGCTGCCGGGCGGGACGCGCCGCACGGGGTCGTCGGCGCCCTGATTCACCGACCCGCGGTCACGCCTGGAACCGTCCACTCGTGGCGCCGGGCGGGGACACGCACCCGGACGCCGGCTCCATCACCGGACAGAAGCTTCTCTCGACAACTCTCGGGCCCGAGCCTAGGCGGCCGGGCCGAAACGTGTCCAGGTGGGACTTTCCGTGACCGTTTGTGGCCCCTCGGTTGACGGTTGGCCGACGCGGGCAGAAGTCTGTCGGCACCTGACGAATGGAGAATCCCGGTGCGAGACTTCCTCGATCGGCGGACCCTGCTGCGGTCGGCGGCGCTCACGGGCATCGCGCTCACCGGCGCGGCCCTGGGCGCGGGACCGGCGTTCGGCGTCACCGCGCCGTCCATCGCCAGCTGCGCCGCCTGGGGCGCGCGGCCGCCGGCCGACCCGCTCACCGTGCTGCCGCACAAGCCGGTGCGGATCCTCGTGCACCACACCGACACCCCGAACTCCACCGACTACTCGCAGGCGCACGCCTACGCGCTGGCCCGGTCCATTCAGAACCACCACATGGACGACAACCACTGGAGCGACACCGGCCAGCACTTCACCAACACCCGTGGCGGAATCCTGATGGAGGGCCGGCACAACAGCCTGCCCACCCTGCGCGGCGGCACGCAGATCGTGCGGGCCGCGCACTGCCCCGGGCAGAACGACATCGCCATCGGCATCGAGAACGAGGGCAACTACATGACCGCCCAGCCGCCGGCGAAGTTGTGGAACTCGCTGGTGGACCTGTGCGCCTACGTCTGCTCGCAGTACTCGATCTCGCCCAACGCCATCCAGGGCCACCGCGACTATCTCGCCACCGACTGCCCCGGCGACGTCCTCTACAAGATGCTGCCCCAGCTGCGTAAGGACGTCGCCAGAAAACTGGGAGGATGACCATGAGGATCAAGGCCTTACTGCTCGCCGCCGCCGTGCTGACCGCCCCGGTCGTCATGGCCGCGCCCGCCGCCGTCGCCGCGCCCGCCGCGGTCACGTGCGCCAGCCCCGCCACCAGCAATCCGCACACCTGCGCCCAGGCCGTCACGTGGGCCAAAAACCACGTCGGCGTCACCAGTTCCGACTACAACCACCGCTGCGACCACGTCGTCGCCCTGGCCTACGGCCGCTCGGCCAGCGGCCACGTCAGCGCCGCCGCCCACTGGTCGGCCACCCCGTCCCAGTACAAGCACAGCGGCACCACCGTCCCCGCCGGCGGCCTCGCCTTCTTCAGCATCCCCAACAGTTCCTACGGCCACGTGATGATCTCCATCGGCGGCGGCAAGTTCGTCTCCAACGACATCGTCTCGGCCGGCAAGCTCAGCGAGACCACCATCGCCACCATCCAGACCCGGTGGGGCGGCCACTACCTGGGCTGGACCAACCCCTGGTTCTGACGGATCCGGGGGCGCGGACGGCCGCGCCCCCGGACCGCTCTCAGCGCCGCACCGCCTCGATCGCGGCGAATCGGCTTCTGACGTTGTCGGTGAGCCGCTTCAGACCCAGCAGTTCCAGCACAGCCCGCCGGGAGGCCTCTTCGCCGACGTGCCCGTCCTGCTCGGCGACGTGATCGAGCAGCGCCGCCAACTCGCCCGGCGGCACCTCCTCGAAGGACCGCGGCCCGAGCTGCCGGGTCCGCACCGGCGGCTGGTCGGGCAACCGGTACGTGCGTGGCTTGATCCCGCTCTCCGCAAGCGGATTGTCCTCGACGAGCCGACCCTCGCGGACGGCCTGGGAGATCGCCTTGTTCAGCTCGCCGGCGACCAGCTTGGTGACCCGCACCGCGCCGGACGCCCGGACGTAGGCGGTGTGCAGCCGGTTGCCCAGCACGGGGCCCTCGGCCTCGACCAGACGCACCAGGCCGTCGATCATCTCTCGCCGTGACGCGGTGGCGACCTGGACGACGTCGCCGTCGAACTGCCCGTACGGCATGAGCAGCTCGCACGGCACGTCCAGGGTTCCGGAGAACTCCGGCTCTGTGTAAGGCCATTCGTTCTCGGCGACCGGGAGGACCGGTTCGAGGACCGGGATTTCCGGCTCGACGACACGAGTTTCCATTGCGGCGAACGGAGTTTCGATGTCGACGATCAGTGTTTCGACTTCGGCGGCCGGGGTCTCGACATCCACGACCGCCGAGGGGCCGTCCTCGTCCGAGGTCCAGCCGGAGGGATGGATGTCCAGCTCCTGCAAGGCATCCCACAGCTGCGCCAGGACTCCCGCACGGTCCACGTAGAACTCGGACTCCCGGATGCGGAAGAACCGCCACCCGCATCGTTCCAGGTCCCGCTGCCGGGCCAGGTCACGCTCGTACGCCTCGGGACCGTGCCACGCGTCGCCGTCACACTCGATCGCCAGCCGGGCTTTGCGGCCGACGACCACCAGGTCGATGCGATAGCCCTCGGCCGAGAACTGCGGCACGACGCGATAGCCCTGGTCGACCAGGCGGTTGAACACCCGCTGTTCGAACAGCGAATCGAAGGGCTCCACCGGCCGATCCTCGGGCACAACCCGGATGCTGTCCTCCGCCCCGCTCACGTGCCCGGCCAACTCGTAGCAGTAGTCCAGCAGCTGGAACCGCATGTCCTCGGGATTGCCGAGTTCGGACGGCCGCAGCGAGTGGAACACCCACATCTGGTCCTTGGCCCGCGACGCGGCGACGTTGAAGCGCTGGACGTACATGTCCTGGGTCAGCGCGCTGATCCGCTGGTCGGGCGCGGGCGCCTTGACCATGGACAGGAACATCACATCGCGCTCGGAGCCCTGGAAGTCGGCCGAGTCCCCGCACCGCAGCTCGCGGGCCTTCCACTCCTCCGGCGCAACGCGCTCCAGCAGGAGCTTCTCGATCCGCTTGGCCTGGGCCCGTCCGAGCAGTGACACGACACCGAAGGTCAACCCGTCGTAGCGGGGATCGGCGACGCACTTCTCGATCTGGTCGACGATCGCGTCCGCCTCGACCGGGTTGATCTTGTCGGTGACGCCGAGCTCGTAGCCGTCGTCCAGGAACACCGGCTTGATCGGCTCCAGCCGGTCCGCCCCGTACTGGCGCACCGGCACCAGTCGCACGCCGTCGGGCTCGTAGGCGACGCGGTTGGAGAAGCCGATGATCTCCGGCACGCAGCGCCGGTGCTCGACCAGCGTGATCATGCCCTCGAACCGCATCTTCGCCTCGTCGAACAGGCTGCGCTTGGGGTCCTGCCACGACGCCCGGTACGGGTCGTCCCACAGGTACTGCTGGGCGAGGTCCCGCAGTTGCTGCTGGTCGGTGCCGACCGCGGACGGGGAGACCTGCTTGTCGTCGCCGATGACGACGATCTTCGGCGCGAGGTACTGCAGGAACGTCGCCTCCAGGCCGGCCTGCGAGGCCTCGTCGACGATCACGACGTCGAACATGTCCGGCTGGACGCGGCGGAACTGCTCGGCGATCCGGTACACGGGCATGATCCACACCGGCACCGCCGGGCGGCAGCGCTCCATGGCCGCCTTGATGTCGGCCCGGCGCTGCTCGGCGTAGATGCCGGTGCCCTTGCCGAGCGCCTTCATCAGCTGCGCGTACTGGAGCAGGTCGGCCCGAGCCTTGCCGGACAGCCGCTCGGGCGACACGGCGTGGCCCCACGCCCGGTTGGCGGCCAACTGCTCGACCCGGTCGCGCACCCGTCGTTCGACGGTCAGCACTTCAGCCTGGAGGGCGTTGACGTCCTCGGCGCTGCGCCGCAACACCCAGGCCCGCGCCACCGTCCAGGCCCAGGCCATGTCCCAGTCGGCCAGCCGTACCGTCCACACAGGATTGTGCGGATCCGCCGCCACGGCTTCGTGCAGGCCGGACAGCGATCGGCCCAGCTCGGCACCGATCTCTTCGCGTCGCCCGGTCAGCCTTCGGACGTCGGTCAATCGAGCCAACCGCTGGTGAGCGGTCGCGTAGACCTCGTGGTCGCGGTTGTCGGCGGCCCGCGCCAAGTCGTGCACACAGGGCGCCGCATCGGCCCACTGTGCCACGTCGGCGATCGTCCGCACGATGTCGAGCAGCGGCGCGGTGGCAGCGGCGCGCGCGTCCGCGGCCCCAGCGGCATCGACCAGCCGGGCATAGGTCTGCACGGCCGCGAGGTCCGTCCAATGAGGACGCGGGAGGCCGATGGCCGCCAGGCTGCGCTCTTCCGCTTCGAGGGCCGTCCCCAACGCCAGCACCCGCCGCAGCTGGGCCAGCTCGGTCGCGTGCCACTGCAATCGCTCGCTCACCGTGTCTTCGGCCGGAATGCGCACCCAGTCGGGCCACGCCTTGTCCAATGCCCCCAACACCCGGTTGCCCTCGGCCCAGGTCAGGAAGACGTCGATCTGTTCGGTGGCGGTGGGCGGCACGCCATTGACCCGAACCGCCTGGAACAGCGGCAAGGCCTGCTTCACGGCCTTGGGCGCGAACGCCCCTGTCCTGGGCGTGCCGTCCGGATTGGTCTTGAGCCGGCCGCCCTCGCCGAGATGCCCGCGCAGCGCGGTGGCCAGGGCGACGAGCGCGCCGAGGTCGTCGCCCGCGACGACCTCGGTGAGCGGGTCGAGCCGGTTGACGAGCGGTTCCGCCCGGCCGATCAGCTGGGCGATCTGGTCGCCGCGCGACTGCCAGATGCTCGCGCGACCGGCGAGCACGTCGGACAGCGCGCCATCCATCCACTCCTCACGCCGCCGCGCCAGCTCGCCGGCCTCCCGGGCAAAACCGTTGAGCCGCAGGCGAAGCGTCTCCCGGGTGGGCGGGTCGAGCCGACGGACAGCGTCGAAGGCCGTGTGCCGGTTGAGTTCGCTGAGACTCTCCTCGGCGGCGATCGCCTGCCGCTCCGCGGTCACGAGCGCCACGAACTCGCCCGGCGCGGGCACGTCGGCCACCGGCAGCAGCCGCATCCGCGACTCGGGTTCGTCGGCATTGAGCCGGTCGTCGATCAGGCTGCGATGCCAGTCGACGATGTCGTCGGCGCCGAGCGGGGACGGCACGACCTCGGTCACGGCCGTCAGATCGGCGATCCAGCCGTACCGTTCCTGCTCGGCCTGCACCCGCTGCGCGATGGCGGCCAACGTGCCGCGGTAGTCGCCGACCTCATGCTCGGTCACCTCGACGGCGCGAGCGTCGAGCAGCCGTCGGTACAGTTCGGCCCGCTGCCGGTGAAGTTCGTCGATCGTGGCGAGATGGTCGTCGATGGCCCGGTGCGTGCCGGCGGCGTCATGCTCGCTCGCCATGTGGCTGATGCGCTCCACGGCGACCTTCAGGTCGGACATGTCCGAACGTGAGGAACCCACGACCGACACCGCCAGCGGCGCGATGGCCTCGGGCAACTTCGCCCTGACCTCTTTCAGCGCGCGGTCGGTGTGGGCGGTGACCAGCACCCGCTTGCCCTGCGCGAGCAGGTGCGACAGCAACGCCGCGACGGTGTGGGTCTTGCCCGTGCCGGGCGGCCCCTGGACGAGAGTCTGGGCCTTGGCGTCGACCTGCGTGAGCACCCGCAGCTGCCGATCGTTGACCGGCAGCGGCAGAAAGCGGTCCGCGTCCAGCTCGACCATGGCCCCGGGCTCGGGCGACGGCTCGGCGGAGGGCCGGTGGTTCGGGTCGACCAGCGGCAGCAGCCCGTCGGGCACGGCGCCGGAGTTCTTGATCTGGGCGGCGATCGAGTCGAGGATGTCGACGATCCCCTGGCGTGAGCGTCGGCGCAGGACGACGGCCGGGGCGAACGCCGCGACGGCGTGCGGGCCGGACTTCTGCGGCTCGTCCTCGTCGAGGTACGCGGCGTCGCTGTCCAACGCGTGAACCAGGCGGCGGAGCATCTCGCCCACCGGTTCGCGCTCGAACACGGCGGCGGTGAGTTCCCGGGCCTCGTTCCTGATCTGCACGACGTGCGGCGGATTGGCCACCAGCCCCGGATCGAGCATGTCCAGCTCGACGCCCATGCCGTCGGCGACATCGGTCTGGTGGACGGTCAACCGCCCGGTGCTGTCGTCGAAACGAATGGTGGCCGGCACGGTGAGCAGATGCCGGCGAACGGCATGGTGGCCGCGCGGCGCCCACGAAAGGCAGCCGACGCCGATGACCAACTCCAGTTCCTCGGCATGCCCGGCCGCGTTGACGTAGGCGGAGAACAGATCGTTGTAGAGATCACGGGCCGGTTGGTCGGTGTGCTCCCGCTCGGCCCATTCTGACCAGTCGGTCGCCCATTTCTCGTGTGCGTCCCGGATTTCGGGCAGGTCATCCAGTTCGGTGCGCTGCTCGTCCTCGCCGATCGACTCCCGCAGCGCCGGTGGCCTGTTCGGGTCGTGCCAGTCGCCGTCCAGCCAGGGCTCCAGCTCCGGAGCCGGCTCGGGCGGGTCCTGGTGCGCGACCCGCTCGACGTCGAGCAGGGTGTCACCCGGCTCCTCCTCACGGTGCGCCGTTCGGACGGCCGCGTGGTCGGGCAGCTTTCCGAACCACAGCACCGATTCGTACCGGTCGGTGGTGCGGGGTGGATTCGATTTGAGGTGCTGGCTCCGGGCGAGGAACTCGAAAAGCCGTACCGCCCGATCTGTCGCCGTGCCCTGCGAATGCGAAGCAGCGTCCTCGTGCGGCACAGCCGGCCCCCTTCTCACCCATGAACCACCAGGCTGCTCATCGCCGGGCGGCCGGTCGGCGATACGGCCGAAACCACACCGTTATCGGGTCAGCGGAAATCGGGCGGGAAGACCACACCTTCGGGTGGCGGTATCAGAGTTGGCTGGGCACCCGGCCGCGGGCCGGCACGGTCAGGCTGAACACGATCACCGGGAGCACCAGCAGGCCGGCGGCCAGGCTGAGGCCGGTGTAGGTGATCAGGGTCAGCACGACGCCGGACAGGGCGGCTCCGATCGCGCCGGTGAGGCTCATCAGCAGGTCGGAGACGCCCTGGACGGCGGGGCGGCGGGCCAGTTCGACGGAGTCGGCGACGAGGGTGGAGCCGGCGACGGTGGACATGGACCAGCCGATGCCGAGGGTGACCAGGGCGACGGTGATCATGGTCATGGAGTCGCCGGAGGTGGCGGCGAAGACCACGGCGAGCACGAGGACGGCCTGGCCGCACAGGACGGTGCGGACGCGGCCCCAGCGGTCGGCGATCCAGCCCATGACGGGCGACAGGGCGTACATGCCGGCGATGTGCAGGCTGATGGTGAGGCCGACGACGGTGAGCGTGGCCCCGTGTTCCTGCATGTGCACGGGGGTCATGGCCATCAGCGACACCATGGTGGCGTGGGAGAAGGCCAGCGTGGCGACGCCGAAGCGGGCCTGCGGCGAGGACTTGATGACCTCCCAGCCGACACGCAGGTTGCGGCCGCGGGAACCGTTGCTGGCCAACGGATCGGGCCGCAGCGCGACGAACAGCACGACCACGGCGAGGGCGGCGGCGACGGCGGAGAACACGAACGGGCCGGCCAGTGGGGGAATGCCGAGGACCTCGGCGACCGACGCGCCGGGCCTGGTGAGGTTGGGGCCGCCGACCGCGCCGATGGTGGACGACCACACGACGAGCGCCAGCGAACGGCCGCGGTGGCGGGGATCGGCCAGGTCGGTGGCGGCGAACCGGGACTGGAGATTGGCGGCGGTGCCGGCCCCCATCAGCAGCATCGCCGGCAGTGTCAACGGGAACGAGTGCGCCACGGCGGCCCCGATCACCAGCAGCGCGCCGAGCATCGAGACCAGCCAGCCGAGGCTGAGGGCGAGCCGCCGGCCGCGGGCGGCGGCCACCCTGGCCAGGGGTAATGCCCACACGGCGGCGCCGAGCGTGGACATCGTGGACGCGCTGCCGGACCATGCCGCGGATCCGGACAAATCGGCGGCCAGAACCGCGCCGACCGACACCGACGCGCCGATCCCGATGCTGCCGGTGATCTGCGCGGCCACCAACACGCTCAGCGTTCTGCGTTGCGACACGCCTGTGACCTTAGATCGCCGTGCGGTCACCCGTCCTGGTATTACTGGGCCGGCTTGCGGGCCCTCGGTCGCGGCACCCGGTGCCGGGCCACGCCGACCACCACCGGCTGAACGGTCCACAATGGACCTTCCAGCGCCTGGCGGCCGATGTCCACCGGCTCGGAGTCGTCGTCGCCCTGACGCCGGGTCGGCGCGCCTTCGTAACGCAGGCCCGGCAGCAGGTGCTCGTGCTTCATGATCACGCTGTGCGGCGCGACCGTGGTGTGCTCGCCGACCACCGCGCCGTACAGCGGGACCGTGGCGTCGCCGAGCGTGGAGTGCGCGCCCACCTTGACGTGGCCGATCTTGAGTACGCGGTCCTCGAAGGTGTGCGCCTGGAACATGGCGTTCACCGTTGCGCCGTCACCGAATTCGAGCATGTCCGGGTCGACGATCTGGGCGAAGCCCTCGCCCAGCGCCACCCGTTTGCCGATCTTCATGCCGATCCGGCGCAGGTAGATCGGCAGCAGCAGCGTGCCCTCCAGCGCGGACAGCGGCTTGCTGGCGATGAAACCCCAGGCCACGTACAGGAAATCCCAGCGGCTGCACCAGCACGACCACAGCGGATGGATGCCTTCCTTGACCCGGCCCAGCAGCGCCCACTTCATCGCCAGCACGGTCAGGCACAGGAAGGCGCCGGTGAGGAAACCGGCCGCTGGGACGCCGAGGAGCAGAAAGGCCGGCGGGGCGAGGAAAGCGGCGGCTCGTTCGATGCCGTACGTCCACAGCGACAGCGCCGCCAGCGGCACGACGGGCAGCGCGAACCGGAGCCACTCCCAGAAGTTCCGGTTGATCACGCGCAGCAGCGACGGCTCGTGGGTCAGCGACCGGTCGACACTGACGATCTCCCGCTGCGGCAGCTCGAACGGCGGATGCCCGAACCAGGAGGTGCCGGGCCGGACGATCCGGTCGTCGGCGACGGTGGAGATGCCGATCAGGATGTCCGGCGGCAGGTGCTGGCCGCTGGCGATCACGGCGTGGTTGCCGAGGAAGGTGTCGGCGCCCAGCTCGACCTCGTCCAGCACGACCACGCCGCGCTGGATCCGCGGGCCGCACAGGTAGATGCCGTCGGCGAAGAACGTGTCGGGGCCGATCGTGACCAGCTCGGGCACGACGTCGATGATCGTGCTGATCTCGCAGCCGGAACCGACCCTCATGCCGGCGGCGCGCAGCCACACGGGCCAGAAGATGCCGCCCGAGAGCCACTTTCCGGCGGAGTCGACCAGCGCGGTCTTCAGCCACACACGGATGTAGGCGACGCTGTACCGGCTGATCACGCCGGGCAGGACCGGGCCGAGGGCGCGCGCCGCGACGGCCTCCAGCGCGACCTCGTACACCAGCGCCAGACACGCGCAGAGGCCGAGTACGGCCAGCAGCGCCAGGTGGCTGAGCGGATTGGCCAGTGCATCCAGGATAGTGTCGTACGTCAGGTCCAGTTTGGACACGACGAAGGCGCCGACCACCGCGAACGGCAGGGCCAGCACCAGGCTCAGCAGGCTGCGGCACAGGATCATCGCCTGGCCGTGGCCCTTCGGCGTGAGCGTCGGGCCGGTCGCGGTCGGCGGGTCCTCGGCCCGGCCGGCCGGCTTCGCCGGGGCTCCGTCCCAGCGTTCGCCGTCGGGCACGGCGCTTCCCGTTGGCAGATGGGACAATGCCGACAGCCACGCGTTGTTGCCGACGCAGGCGTGCGGGCCGACGCCGGCGCGGATGTCGATCGTCGAGCCGCTGCCGACCGTCACCGGGCCGATCACGACCTGGCCCTGCTCCAAGTGCACCAGGCCGAGCGAGGCGTCCTGGCTGATCGTCACGTCGTCGCCGAGGTCGAGCAGGTCCCAGCCGCCCTGCTGGAGGTTGACGCCGCGGTGGATGTGCACGCGCTCGCCGATCCTGGCGCCGAGCTTGCGCAGCACGATCGACGTGTACTCGGTGCCGGCGATCGTGCCCCAGGGGATGAAGCGCATGAACTGCCGGACGATCCAGATCCGGACGTGGAACGGACTCCACACCGGCGTGCGCACCGCCTTGTACTGCCCGATCAGCAACCGCTTGGCCCGCACGGCGATCTCGATGGACAGCGGCGTGACCGCCAGCCGCAGGACGCCGAGGATCACCGGCGTGAGGAAGATCAGCCCGTTCAGTCCGATGTGGTCGGTCAGCCAGGGCAGCACAACGAACACGCCGGCGTACGCGGCGATCGAGCCGAGGACGAGCTCCATCGTCAGCCACAGCGCCTGCACCACGGTCGCGCCGATGACGTCGACGGTGTGCCGTTCTCGTTGACTGCCCTGCGTTTCGACGTCCGGCACGGCCCGTTCGGTGAGCTTGCCGATCGTGCGGGTCTCGTACAGGTCGCGGACGGTGATGGAGGCGGTGGCCGGGTTCGTGCGCAGCTTGGTGATCAGCATGGCGCCGTTGAGCGAACTGCCGCCGAGGTCGGTGAAGAAGTCGTCGGCCGGGCCGGGAAGCTCGGGGAGTTGCAGCACGGCCTGCACGGATTCGGCGATGAACAACGCGTTCGGATCCGTCGGGAGGTTCGGTATGGCGTGCTTTCTGCTGCGATGTGCCGTGAGGACGGGAAGTTCGGTGCGACGGAGTTTTCCGCCGGCGGTTCTGGGCAGTTCGTCGATGATGCCGAAGGCGCCCGGCATCATGTAGGTCGGCAGGGCCTTGCGCAGCTCGGCCTTGAGCACATCGACATGCGGCGGTTTGCCGTTGTCATCCGGAACCACGTGCGCGGCAAGCATTTCCGTGGCGCCCTCGCCCTGCACGCGGCAGGCCGCCTCGCGGATTCCCGGGCAGCGGGCGAGAACGGCCTCGATCGCCTCCAGCTCGATCCGGTAGCCCCGCAGTTTCACCTGCGAGTCGATTCTCCCGTGATAGAAGAAGGTTCCGTCCGGCTCGGCGTGCACGAGGTCGCCCGTGCGGTAGATCCGGCCGAGTTCCGGATGGTCGACGAACTTCTCCTTGGTCAGCTCCGGCTGGTTCAGATAGCCCAGGGCCAGCCCGGCCCCGCCCATGCACAGCTCGCCCTTCTCGCCCTGGACAACGGGTTCCAGCTTGTCGTCGAGGGCGTAGGCCCGCATGCCCGGCACGGGTTGGCCGATGGACACCGGCTCGCCGGGCACGATGTCCTGGCGCATGCACGTGACCGTGCACTCCGTCGGGCCGTAACCGTTGACCATGCGGCGGCCGCGCGACCACCGCTCGGCGACGTCGTCGGGCAGGGCCTCGCCGCCGACGTACAACAGCCGCAGGTGCAGCAGTTCCGTGCGCGGATCCTCGCAACCGGTGGCACGCAACAGGGTCGGCGGCGGGCAGAGCACCGTGATGCGCTCGTTGCGCAGCCAGGGCACCAGATCCGGGCCCAGCCGCGCGGTCTCGTCGTCCATCGACACCACGGTGGCGCCGGTGGCCAGCGCCATCCAGATCTCCTCGACCGAGGAGTCGTAGGCCGGCGAAGACCCTTGTGCCACCCGGTCTCCGGGGCCGAGGTCGAATTCCAGCACATCGCCGCCGACCAGGTTCGCGGCGCCCCGGTGCGGGATCATCACACCCTTGGGCCGGCCGGTGCTGCCGGAGGTGTAGATGATGTAGGCGACGTCGTCCGGACCGGGCGGCTTGGGCAGCGGCAGCGCCGGCGTGGTCAGCGGCAGGTCGACGCGGATGATCGGGCCGGGATAGCCGATGCCGGCCGCCCGGTCCGCCCCGGCGGCGTCGGTCAGCAGCGCCCGCGCTCGGGAATCGCTGAGGATGTGCGTGACCTGGTCGTCCGGGAACGCCGGATCGACGCACACGTAGGCCGCGGCCGCCGTTAGCACCGCCAGCTGCGCCACGTACAGGCGCGGCGTGGTGCGACCCAGCATGATCGCGGCCACGGCGCCCCGCCCGACCGCGAGGTTGACCACGCCGGCCAGCAGCTCCGACTCGTGCTTGAGCTCGGCGTAGGTCAGCGTCTCGCGGCCGGGCCGGCTCGCCGCCGGCGGCACGTCCACCGCGACGGCGTCCGGCCAGCGCACGACGGCCTGCGCGAAGAACTCGTGCAGGCCGCGCGGCTCAGCGGTGGACGACATTGAGCATGGCGAGCAGATGGTCGGCCAGCATCGGGCGCAGCAGCTCGCGCTCGTCCGCGGTGCGGAACCGGAAGCCCTGGATCCGCCCGCGGCAAGCGCTTGCGCCGCAGTGGCAGTCGAACGGCTCGGCCATCTCGAACTCGGTGCTCTCGTAGTGGAACGTGATCTCCTGCCACGGCTCGATCGGCCGCAGCGCGAAGAAATCCCGCCCGCGCAGCTGGGCGTTCGGCGCGCAGCTGTGGTTGGTGAAGCGCCAGAAGAAGCGGTCCATCATCTCCTCCGGCGCGTGGCCGCCGGGCAGATCGAGATGGATTCCCGAGCCCACCTGGACCGAATAGCGGGTCGGCTGCTCGGTGATCTGGCCGTCCACCGCGAAAAGCCGGCTCCCGGTCGGAAAATCGCGTTGGGCGACGAGTTTGAATTCGCCGCCTGTCCGCACGACCGCAAATCCGTCCGTGGCTGTCATCGCCGGGTCCTCCCTGCTCGTTCCCGGTGATGAGTACGTGTCGTCTCGGTGCGCCGGTTCACCGGTGAGCGGGGATTACAACCGGAAATGTCGGACGGAGATTGACTATCCGGGAGGTATCCCCACGGCCGCGACCGCGTCGGCCAGCCGGCGCACGCCGTCGATCAACACCTCGGGCGGCTCGCCGGCGAACGTCAGGCGCAGGTGCGGGGCCGGCGGGTCGGCCGCGTACCAGGGTCGGCCGGCGGAGACGACCACGCCATGGGCCGCGGCGGCCGCCGTCAGTTCGACGTCGTCGACGCCGTCCGGCAGGCGGACCCACACCTGCATGCCGCCCGACGGGATCGTGACGGGCCGGAGTTGGGGGAGTTTGGCCGCCAACGCCGTGAGCAGCGCGTCCCGGCGAGCCTTGAGCGCCGGCCGCAGCGAGGTGAGGTGACGCTGCCATGCTGGCGATGACAGAAATTCTAGCGCCGCTAGCTGAAGCGGCCCGGCGACGAAAAAGTCGTCCATGACCCGGGCCGAGCGCAGCCGGGCCCCGGCCGCGCCCCTGGCCCCGATGGCCGCCACCCGCAGCCCCGGCGCCGCCGATTTCGTCAGCGAGCGCAGGTAGATGACGTGGCCGTGGATGTCGTCGGCCGCCAGCGGCGGTGGCGGCGTGCCGTCGATGACCAGGTCGCGGGCGAAGTCGTCCTCGATGAGGAACGCCCCATGCTTCGCTAGCACCGCTAGAACTTCCGGCCGCCGCTCGCGTGACAACACCGCCCCGTGCGGATTCGCGTACAGCGGCTGGCAGTAGAAGACCTTGGCACCGGTCCTGGCGAACGCCGCGTTCAGCAGATCCGGCCGCACCCCGTCGGCGTCGGCCGGCACCGGCACCACCCGCAGACCCGCGCTTCGCGCCGTGGCGATCGCGCCCAGATAGGTCGGGGCCTCCACCAGCACCGGGTCACCCGGCTCCGTCAACGCCCGAAACGCCGTCGACAGCGCCGCCTGGCCGCCCGGGCACACCACCATGTCGCCCGCGCGGAACGCCCCGCCGGCCTGCCTCGCGAACCAGGCCCGGAGCTCCTCCCGTCCCTCCACCGGTCCGCGCGCCCAGGCCTCCGGCCTCCTCGCCGCCCGGCCCAGCGCCGCCCCGAGGGCCGCCACCGACTGCAGCTCGGGGTCCAGGTAGCCGCCCGACATCGGCACCATCTCCGGCCCCGGCACCGTCAGCAGATCCCGGAGCGACTCGTCGCCCGGCGGCTTCGCCCCCAGCGCCACCGACTGCCACTCCAGGTCCGGCACCTCGCTCGTCGGCCGCCTCGTCGCCGCGAAGGCCCCCTTGCTGGCGCGGACCTCGATGACGCCCTCGGCCGTCAACCGGCGCATCGCGTGCTGCACCGTCACCGGCGACACCCGCAGCTCCGCCATGATCGTCCGTACCGACGGCAGCCTCCCGCCCGGTCCCACCGTGTGGGCCGCGGCACGAAGCAGTCGGATAACACCCTGCTCCGCGTTATCCTCATCCATGAAAGTAGAGGATAACGTTACTGCCTCCACCCGAGTAACGTCCGGCATCGCGCTCGGCGCCCTCGGCGTCCTGGCCTTCAGCTTCACGCTGCCGATCACCAGGTTCACCGTCGCCTACCTCGACCCCTGGTTCGTCGCCTTCGGCCGCGCCGCCGTCGCCGGTGTGCTCGCCATCGGCTACTTGGCGTTATCCCGTCCGCGGTCGGCGGTTGCTGTGTGGCCGACCGGCGCGCAGCTCCGACGGCTCGTCGTGGTGGCGTGCGGCGTGGTGGTCGGCTTTCCGCTGTTCACCTCCATCGCGCTGACCCAGGCCACTGCCGCCCACGGCGCGGTGGTCATCGCTCTGCTGCCGGCCGTCACCGCCGTCTTCGCCGTGGTGCGGGGCGGCGAACGGCCGTCGTCGAAGTTCTGGCTGGCCGCCGGCGCTGGTTTCTTCGCCGTGCTGGCCTTCGTCGCCGTGTCCGGCGGGATGGCCGGCGGCTTTCGGGCCGCCGACCTGTGGTTCCTCGCCGCCGTCGTGGTGTGCGCCCTGGGCTACGCCGAGGGCGGGGCCCTCGCCCGCGACCTCGGCGGCGCGCGGACGATCTGCTGGGCCCTCGTCCTCTCCCTGCCGGTGACCATCCCGGTCGCCCTCGTCAGCGCCCACGGGCTCGCCGCCGCCCCGGCTCTGGCCTGGGCCGGGTTCGCCTATGTGGCCCTGATTTCCCAGTTCCTCGGCTTCTTCGCCTGGTACGCCGGCCTGGCCCGCGGCGGCGTCGCCCGCATCGGCCAGATCCAGGCCGTGCAGCCGGTGCTGACCCTCGCGTGGTCCGCGCTCCTGCTGCGCGAACACGTCGACGTCGTCACCGTGGTGGTCGCCGTCGTCGTGCTCGCCTGCGTGGTGCTCACCCAGCGCGCCCGATGACCGGCCCGCGCCGTTGAGGATCAGGCGGCCGGGACTGGCTGGGGTGCGGGCGGGCCGACGTAGCGGGCGGCGGGGCGGATGACCTTGCCCCCGCCGGCCTGCTCCAGGACGTTCGCGGACCAGCCGATGATCCGGCTGGCGGCGAAGGTCGGCGTGAACATGGAGCGCGGGATGCCGCACTGCTCCATCACGACGCCGGCGTAGAACTCGACGTTGGCGTACAGCTGCCGGCCGGGCTTGAGCTCGGCGAGGATCTCGACGATGCGCCGCTCGACGGTGACGGCGAACTCGGCCAGGTCCGGCGCGAAGCCCCTGGCCGCGAGGTCGAGGGCGATGTCACGGAGCATCCGGGCCCGCGGGTCCTCGGTGCGGTAGACGGCGTGGCCGAAGCCCATGATCCGGTCGTCGGCGGCGACCTTGCCGCGGGCCCAGGCGTCGATCTTGTCGGGTGCGCCGATCTCGTCGAGGCTGTCCAGCGCACGGTCCGGCGCACCACCGTGCAGTGGTCCGACGAACGCCCCGATTGCGGCCGAAACCGCGGAGACGACGTCCGAACCGGTGGAGGCGACGACCCGGGCGGTGAAGGTGGACGCGTTGAAGCCGTGGTCGACGGTGGAGACGAGATAGCTCTGGACGGCGGAGACCTGGTTTTCGTCGGGAATCTCGCCGGTGACGAGATAGAGCCAGTTCGCCGCGGCCGACAAGTCCGCACGAGGTTCCAGCGGCGGAAGTCCGGCGCGCAGGCGGTAGAGCGTGGCGAGGATCGTCGGAGTGACGGCGCTGACCAGCAGTGCGTCGGCGCGGCGGCGGGCGGGCGTCACATCCCACACCGGCGGCAGATCACGGGCGGCGCCGATCAGCGACAACGCCGTGCGCAGACCGGCCAGGGGGCTGAACTTCTCGCCTGCGCGCGCGATGGCCGGCAGCACCTCGCGCACCTCGTCGGGCAACGGGCGCAGCGCGGCGACCTGCTCGGCGAATTCGAGCCGCTCGACGGCGTCGGGCAGCCGGCCCTCGACGAACAGGAACCAGACGTCCTCCAGCGTGCGGGTCCGGGCCAGGTCGATCGCGGGGTAGCCGCGGTAGTGGTAGAAGCCCTCGGCGCCGCGCACGTCACCGAGCTCGGTGGTGGTGACCACGACGTCACGTAGACCAGCTGGTACATCCATGACAACCTCCATCTCGACTGGTCCACTGTTGATTTGACAATCCACTATTGTCAATGTTGATACAGTCAAGATGAGCCGAGGAGTCGCAGGTCGTGGCGAACCCGAGTGACGAGCGTTACCTGACCACCGCCGAGGTCGCGCGCCGACTGGGCGTGAAGGACACGACTGTCTACGCCTACGCCAGCCGCGGCATGCTGCGCAGCCACCGGCTGCCCGGCCGGCGCGGCAGCTTCTTCCGGCAGGACGAGGTCGACGAGTTCGTCGCCCAGGGCCGCGACGCCCGCCAGGCCTCGGGCGCCGTCGAGCGGATCCGCACCGAACTCACCCTCCTCGACGACGACCTGCTCTACTACCGCGGCCACAACGTCGGCGAACTCGCGCTGACCGTCAGCTTCGAGGCCGTCGCCGGACTGCTCTGGACCGGCGAACTCGAGAAGACGCGCCAGTTCCCCCGTTACGACTCACTGGTCGACATCGTGCGCACTGCTCGGGCCGGTCTGCCGCCGGAGACCGGGACCGTCGACGCGATGAAGGTCGCGGTCGCGGTTCTCGGCGCCGTCGATCCGCTCCGCTTCGACCTGTCGACGCCGGCCGTCGTGCGCGTCGGGCAGAAGCTCATCGGAGTGCTGGTCGACGCCATGCCCGGCGGTGAGACCGACGACGCCCGGCTGATCACGCAACGACTCGCCGGCAAGCTCGGCGGCCGCCCCGTCGACATCGGCCTGCTCAACATCGCCCTGGTGCTGCTGGCCGACCACGACCTCGCCGTCTCCACGGTCGCCGCCCGCGTCGCCGCCAGCGCCCGGGCCCACCCCTATGCCGTGGTCTCCGCCGGACTCGGCGCGGTCGACGGCCGGTATCACGGCGTGCAGAGCACCCTGGCCTACCGGTTCCTGAGCGACGCGATGGACAACCCGCTGCGCGCGATCGCCGAACGGCAGCGCGCCGGCGGACTGCCCGGCTTCGGCCACCGCATCTACCAGGCCCACGACCCCCGCGCCGACGTGCTGCTCGGCCTGCTGAGGGGACATCCGGACGCCGCCGACGTGATGGCCACCGTCGACGCGGTGATCATCGTCGCCGACAGCTTTCCCAACGTCGACCTGGCGCTGGCCGCCCTCATGCACGCCTACGACCTGCGTCCCGACGCCGGCGAGGCGATCTTCGCGCTGGCCCGCACCGCCGGCTGGCTGGCCCACGCCATCGAGGAGTACCGCGAACCGGGACTGAGGTTTCGACCACTCGGCGTGTACACCGGCGACCGACCGGAGCGATGATCGGCCATGCGTTCCGCCAAGGACTTCTTCCGGCCGCTCGCGGTCGGCGCGCCGCAGCCGCTGCGGGAGATCCCGTTCCGGCCGTCCCGGATGATCCACTTCTTCGACCCCGGCAACGAGAAGATGGCCGCCAAGGTGCCCGATCTGGCGCCCAAGGTGGACGTGCTGCTCGGCAACCTGGAGGACGCCGTCCGGGCCGACCGCAAGGAGGCGTCCCGCGCCGGCCTGGTCGCCATTGCCCGGGCCACCGACTTCGGCGACACCCAGCTGTGGACCCGGGTCAACAGCCTCGACTCACCGTGGGGCCTCGACGACCTGATCACGCTGGTCACGGCGGTCGGCGACAAGCTGGACGTGATCATGGTGCCGAAGGTGGAGGGCGCCGAGGACATCCACTACGTCGACCGGCTGCTGGCCCAGTTGGAGGCCAAGGCCGGCCTGACCAGGCCGATCCTGGTGCACGCCATCCTGGAGACGGCCCGCGGCGTCGCCAATGTCGAGGAGATCGCCGGCGCGAGCCCCCGCATGCAGGGCCTGTCGCTGGGCCCGGCCGATCTGGCGGCGAGCCGTCGGATGAAGACGACCCGGGTCGGCGGCGGCCACCCCGGCTACCTGGTGCGCACCGACCCGACCGGCGACGACCTGACCGCCGGCCGGCAGACCTTCCAGCAGGACCTCTGGCACTACACCGTCGCGCGCATGGTCGACGCCTGTGCGGCGCACGGAATTCTGCCGTTCTACGGGCCGTTCGGCGATATCCGCGATGTCGTCGCCTGCGAGGACCAGTTCCGCAACGCCTTCCTGCTCGGCTGCGTCGGGGCATGGAGCCTGCATCCCGTGCAGATCGAGATCGCCCGCCGGGTGTTCTCGCCGTCGCCGGACGAGGTGGCGTGGGCCCGCAAGGTCATCGCCGCGATGGGCGACGGCACCGGCGCCGTGATGATCGACGGCAAGATGCAGGACGACGCCACCGTCAAGCAGTGCCGCGTCGTCGCCGAACTGGCCGACGCGCTGGCGGCGCGTGATCCCGAACTGGCCAAGGCGTATGCGGAGGCATCAGATGACTGACCTGCGACCGCGCCGGTCGGCGCTCTACATGCCGGGCGCCAACGAGCGTGCCCTGGAGAAGGCTAAGACGCTGCCGGCCGACGCGCTGATCCTCGACCTGGAGGACGCCGTCGCCCCCGACGCCAAGGTCGCGGCCCGCGAACGGGTCTGCGCCGCCGTCGCCTCCGGCGAGTACGGCCGCCGCGAGCTGACGATCCGGGTCAACGCCTGCGACACGCCGTGGCACGAGGACGATGTGCGGGCCGCCGCGAAGGTGGGGCCGGACGCCGTCGTGGTGCCGAAGGTCAACTCCGCCGCCGACGTGCACTCCGTCGAACGCGTCCTGGAGCAGGCCGGCGCCCCGGACCGGACGAAGATCTGGGCCATGGTGGAGTCGCCGGTCGCGATCCTGCACGCCAAGGAGATCGCCGCCGCCAGCGCCCGGCTGACGGTCCTCGTCATGGGCACCAACGACCTGGCCAAGGAGTTGCAGGCGCAGCACGTTCCCGGCCGCGCGCCGCTGCTGACCGGCCTGTCGCTGTGCCTGCTCGCCGCGCGGGCGTACGGCAAGCAGATCCTCGACGGCGTCTACAACGACGTGCGGGATCTCGACGGTTTCGCCGCCGAGTGCCGGCAGGGCCGTGAGTTCGGCTTCGACGGCAAGACGCTGATCCACCCGAGCCAGCTGGAGCCGTGCAACCGGACGTTCGCGCCGTCCGAGGAGGAGGTCGACCACTCCCGTCGGATCATCGCCGCGTTCGAGGAGGCCGTGCGAAGGGGCGACGGCGTGGTCACCGTTGACGGTCGGATGATCGAGAACCTGCACGTCGACGACGCCCGCCGGCTGCTCGCATTGGCCGACGCCGTCGCGGCGATTGGTTGAACGCCATCAGCCACAACCCGCCGCCGAGGGCGAACCACGGGTTCCACAGCAGCAGGCTCCAGAACCGCTCCTCGGCGCTGACCTCGGCCATCCCGACCAGCAGCACGAATTCGATCAGGACGCCGCGCGCCACGAGGGCGGCGCCGGCGAACTGACCGACCCGCTGCCACGGGTGTTTGAGCAGGCAGAACGCCGCGCCGGCAATCAACAGCGCGGCCACGCCCCACAGTCCGAACAGGACGAACCAGGTCGGCCGCTGTGCCGCGAGGTCGGGGCCGGCCGAGGCCGTCAGTCCGATGTCGCCGCCGAGGGCCCAGTAGATGTGCAATGCCGCGAACAGCGCGCTCCAGCCCGCCGCCAACTTCCCCCACATGTCCAGTGATGCTAGACGAATGCGATGTGTCTAGGTACGGTAGACAGATGCCGGTTGACCGAGACCTGCTGCGGGACACTCGCGCCGCCGCCGACGCGTGGGCCGAGGCGCAGGATCGTACCGAACTTGCCAAGGCCGACTACCACCACGCGGTGCGTCGGCTGCACCTGGCCGGGGCCTCGCTGCGCGAGATCGCCGACGCGCTGGACATCAGCCATCAGCGAGTGCACCAGATGATCGAGGAAGCCGGCGGCACCGAGGGCTGGAAGCCGCGGCTCAAGGTCGGCGACTGCTCCTTCTGCGGCTCCAGCGCCGAGGAGGTCGAGCGGCTCATCGCCGGTCCGGGGGTTTTCGTCTGCGACGGCTGCGTGCGGCGCTTCCGGGCCCAGCCGCCGCTGACCTCCAGCGCCTTGGACTGCTCGTTCTGCGACCGGCCCGCCGCCGAGGACGGCTGGCTGGCCGAGGAGGCGGGCGTGCGAATCTGCGACCGCTGCCTGGAGTTCTGCGACGAGGTCCTGGCGACCCAGGGCTGAGGTCCGGGGTCGTCAGGACTCCTCGACGGCTACTTCTCGGCGATGCGTGTCACCGTCGCCGTGCCGTTGGCCTTGGTGGCGACCACGCCGACCTTGTCGCCCGTGTGCACGTCGCCGATGGCGGACTGCTTGCCGCCCTTGCGGACCTTGGTGTCGTTGTTGACGGTGTAGGTGGCGGTGAAGCCGTCGTCGCTCTTCACGGCGATCGACGTCGAGCTGACCGACTGCACCTCGCCGCGCTGCACGTCGACGACCCGGTGGTCCTTGCCGTTCAACGTGACCTCGCCGTGCGCGACGTGGCCGAGCAGTTGCCTGTGGTGCTTGGCCTTCGCCGGCGTCGCCGGCGAGGCGGCGGGCGTGGAGGTGGAGGTTGGTGCGCTGCTGACGGCGTAGGCCACGCCGCCGCCCGCCACCAGGGCCACCACCGCGGCGCCGGTGATCAGTGCCGTCCTGGTTCTGGGTGTCATGACACCACTGTGTGGCACCAGGCTGAACCTGGGCTGAAACCTGCATGATCAACATTTTTGGGGCTGCACTAGGGTGTGCGCCGTGGCCGAGGTCGACTACTACGAACTGCTCGGGGTCTCGCGCGGCGCATCGGCCGCCGAGGTGAAGTCGGCCTACCGTGCGCTGGCCAAGGTGATGCACCCGGACGCCGGCGGCACCGCCGGCACGTTCCGGCTGCTCCAGGTCGCATACGAGACGCTGACCGACCCCACCCGGCGGGCCCGCTACGACCTCGGCGACGTCCCCGAGCCCGCGCCGCCCGCCGCCGCCCCGCGCACCAGAAGACCCGCGCCGCGGCGGGACTTCGGCGACGACCCCGACTACGTGCCGAAGCTGCCGCGGATCGATCCCCGGGGCATCCCCTGGTGGGCGCTGGTCGACGCCGCCGAGCGGATCCGCTACGTGCCCCAGGTCGGTCCCGGCCACGCCCCCGTCGCGGTGGCCCTCGCGAGCCTGATCCTGTTGCTCTCCATCCTGTTGGCGATCAACCTGAGCCCCCTTTTACTGGCCGTCGTGCTGCTGCTCGTGGCCGCCGCCGTTGTCGTGCTGGTGCGGATGGGTCGGGGCTTACTGGCCGCCAAGCGCGAGCACCAGTCGTTCACCACCGAGATCGGCGTCAGCCGGTCGTTCGGCCTGCCCGGCGACCGGGCCGAGAAGCTGACCGCCGAGCTGTTGGCCAAGTACCTCACCCGCCTGCCCGGCGTCCGCATCTTCCATGGCCTCGCCCTGCCCGACTCCGTCTTCGCCGACGTCGACCACGCCGTGCTGTGTGGCCACCGGCTGGTGCTCATCGAGTCCAAGCTCTGGCTGCCCGGGCACTACGAGGTCGACGAGGTCGGCGCCATGTGGCGCAACGGCCACCCTTTCCGCGGCGGCGCCGTGCGACTTGAGGACTCCGTCGACGCGTTCGAGGACCTCCTGCCCGGCGTCGAGGTTCGCGGCGCCGTGCTGATCTACCCCAGCCGGGCCGGGGAGATCTCGACCGGCGACCCCGACGACGCCCTGGCCCCGCCCATGAGCCCCCAGCGCTTCATCGCGGAGCTGGGCCAGTGGTTCGCCGCCGATCCGTCCACTGTGGACCGCGAGGTGTTCAGGACTGTGCTGGACCGCGTGGTGTCCTGAGTTGGCGGTAGGCCGGTCGCAGTAGGTCGGCCACTCGCTCGCCGCGCACTTCCAGCGGCAGGGGAGCGAGCTCGTCCAGCACGGCGTCGAGCCGCTCGACGTGTTCGGGCGCCGCGACCGTGACGGGCTGCTGCGAATGCCAGAAGCCCTTGATGGGCGGGGTTTCCCGGGTGGTGCGGCGGAGTTCTCCCAGGCGAGACAACAGCTCGTCACGGCCTCGGCCCCGCCAAGCGAGGGCCTGGAAGGGATCCTGGTCGAACAGGTCGGCCAAGAGGTGGCACACGGCGGCGAGGTGGGAGCAGGGCATGTCCCACGTGTCGCACGTGCAGTCCATGGCCAGCTCACGCATGTCGTCGGGGAAGAGCCGGAGCCCGAGGTCGGCGAACATCTCGTACGGGACCTCGCCGGCCAGCAGGCGGGCCGTGAACAGGGCCTGACCCGACAGGGCTTTCTCTACGGAGACCCACTCGGGCTTGGTGAAGGCCTTGATGCCGATGCGGCACCGATGGGTCCGCGCGCCGTCCTGCACCTGGGCGACGACAACGCTGGTGGACAACGACATGCTCAGCACCTGGCCGGCTCGGGCGGCGAGGCGGCCCTGGCGCAGGCGGGAGGCCATGCCCAGGGATTCGAGGACGGCGATGAACTGCGCGCCGAGGCCGTTACTCACCGACGGCCTCCGGGGCAAGAGTGATGAGCTCCCGGAGCTCGCTGGTGGACATCTCGGTGAGCCAGCTCTCGCCGGCCCCGACGACGAGCTGGGCGAGGGCCCGCTTCTCGGCGATGAGACGGTCGATCCGCTCCTCCAGCGTGCCGACGCAGACGAACTTGCGGACCTGGACGTCCCGCCGCTGGCCGATGCGGAAGGCGCGGTCGGTGGCCTGGTCCTCGACGGCGGGATTCCACCAGCGGTCGAGGTGCACGACATGGTTGGCGGCGGTGAGATTCAGCCCAGTGCCGCCGGCCTTGAGCGACACCAACAGGACCGAAGGCCCGTCGTCGGACTGGAAACGGGCGACGAGCTCGTCGCGGGCGCGCTGCGGGGTGCCGCCGTGCAGGAACGGGACCTCGATGCCGAAGCGCCCCGACAGATGCCCGACGAGCATCCGTCCGAACGCGACGAACTGGGTGAAGCACAGCACCTTGTCGCCGTCGGCGAGGACCTGCTCGACGATCTCCTCCAGCCGCGCGACCTTGCCGGAGCGACCGTCGACCGGGGAGCCGTCACCCAGCAGTTGGGCGGGGTGGTTGCACACCTGCTTGAGCTTGGTCATGGCGGCCAGCACGAGGCCCTTGCGTTTGATGCCACGGCTTTCGCTGATGCGCGCCAGCATGTCGTCGACGACGGCCTTGTACAGGGTGGCCTGCTCGGCGGTGAGGTTGCACAGCTGGCGAACCTCGAACTTCTCCGGCAGATCGTCGATCACGGTGCGATCGGTCTTCAAGCGCCGCAACAGGAACGGCCCGGTGATGCGGCGCAGCCGGGCGGCCGCCTCCTGGTCGCCGAACCGTTCGACGGGCACGGCGAACCGGGCCCGGAAGGTGTGTTCGGTGCGCAGCAGCCCGGGATTGAGGAAGTCCATGACGGACCAGAGCTCGGCCAGCCGGTTCTCGACGGGAGTGCCGGTGAGCGCGACCCGGTGTCGCGCCGGCAGCGCGCGAACGGCCTTGGCCTGGACGGAAGAGCTGTTCTTGACGTACTGGGCCTCGTCGAGCACGAGCCGGTCCCAGTCCACATCGGACAGGGTGGCGACGTCCCGGGCGACCACGCCGTAGGTGGTGATCACGAGGTCGTGCCGCGAAAGCTGCGCGGCGTCGAGGCGGTCGTCGCCGTGGTGGATGTGCACGGACAGCGTCGGCGCGAACCGCTCGGCCTCCCGCTGCCAGTTGCCGACGACGGACATCGGACACACGACCAGGGTCGGCCCACGGCCGGCGGTCGACACGGCCAGCGCCAACAGCTGCACCGTCTTGCCCAGCCCCATGTCGTCGGCCAGACACGCGCCCAGGCCGACCCGGTCCATCAGGCTCAGCCAGGCCAATCCACGCTGCTGGTACGGCCGCAACGTCGCGGTGAAACCGGCCGGCGTGTCGATCGGTTCGAGCCGCTTGTCGGAATGCTCGGACAGCAGCGAGCCGAGCCAGCCCTCGGCGTGCACATCGATCACGGGCAGCGGCAGATCGGCCTGCTCCGCCCACAGCACCTCGCCGGCCGTCATGGTGCCCTGACCGGATCGGCCGAGGTAGTCGAGACCGGCTGCCAAACGTTTGCGGTCCAGGTGGAGCCACCGGCCGCGCAGCCGCACCAGAGGCACCTTGGCGGCGGCCAGCGTGGCCATCTCCGCCTCGGTGAGGGGCTCGCCGCCCAGTGCGAGCTGCCACTTGTAGTCGACGAGCAGGTCGAGGCCCATGCCCCGCTCGCGGCCGACCGCCGCGACCGGCTGCTGGCTGCGGGCCGACAGCCGCAGGCCGAGATGCCCCCACTTCGCCGGCAGCAGCACGGCGAACCCGGCCTGCGTCAGCAGCGCCGCGTCGAGCAGGAAGGCGTGGGCGCCACCGACATCGGTACGCAGCTCGGCCGGCCGCGCCTCCCGCAGCAACTTCTCCAGGCCCCGGTGCAGCCGGCTGGCCCGGCCGAGGTCGGCCAGCAGCTGCGCCTGAGGGTCATCGATCCACCGGTACAGCACGTCGTCGTTGCCGTGCCAGATCTGCTTGGCCGGCACCAGCACGCTCGGGTCGTCCACCGACTGCAACAACACTTCCAGCAGCCAGAAGTCGTCGTCCTCCAGGTCAGGCGAGCTGAGCCGGAAACAGGTGCGCACGGGACTGTCCGAGGCCGCGCTGGCCCGCCACGACTCCAGGGGCTTTTCCAGCGAGGGGAAGGACTGGGGCTCGCCGGTGAGGGCCGCGAGCCACCGGTCCAGCTCGGACCGTCCACGGCTCAGTCGTACGCCGTCAAGCCGTTGCCGCACTGTGAAATCGACGATCCGGTCCACTGTGGAATGCAGGATCGTGCCGGCGTCCGTGTCCAGCGACTCCGCCCGGCACGCCGGCGGCATCGCCCCGGCCAGCGCGACGAATCGGGCCGAGTCCACACCGGACAACACTGCGCGCCAACGAGATTCCTCGTCCGGCACGACACGGCCGCGCGACACCAGGTCCTCGGCGTACGCGGTGACGTCCGCGAGAAACCGCACCGTGTCACCGACATCGTCCGGCAGCTCCGAAACCGTGGCCGGGTCCACCACGCCGACCGGAACCTGCCACGGCCGCAGCCGCTGCCCGTCCGACGGATCCGTGGCGGCCAGCGGCCCGGATTCCGTGGACGGCAACGTGATCGTGCGCGTCTCGGGCAAGCCGTAGGGCGGCGTCACGGCGAACGGGTGCTCGTCGCCGACGGCCTCGCGAGGCCGGGTGGAATCCTCCGCCCACAGCGCCATTCGGCCGTCCGGACCACACAAACCGTGCAGCAGCAAGTCAGTCGACCGCCAGCTTGCCCAGGATCCGGTCCAGCGCATCGAGATCCTCGGCCGGCAGGGCCAGGAACGGCTCCGGCGCCGCGTTGAGGATCGCGTTGGCCTTGGCCGCCTCGGCCGCGCCCTTCTCCGTGATGGTGACGATCTTGCAGCGGCGGTCCTCGGGATGTCGCGTGCGCTCCACCAGGCCGCGGTCCTCCAGGAAGTCCACCACCAGCGTGGTGTACGGCTTGTCCGTGGCCAGCGCGTCGGTCAGCTCGCGCATGGTCAGCGGGCCGCGGGCCACCTTGTACAGCGCCTTGACCTTGATGAAGCTCATGTCCAGCGCCTGGCAGACCTCGGCGCGGCGGTCGTGCTGCTCCAGCACCAGCGACCGCATCGCCTGCCAGGCCCGGCCCGCGGTCTCTGTGGTCATGACATGGTCACCGGAATCCTGGGCTCGTCGGTCTCGAAGGTCGCCGCCGCGGTGTCGGCGGTGCGCCGAGCCCATCGGCTCGTGGTCAGGATACCCATCGCCAGAACGATCACGCCGCAGCCGACCATGATCCACCAACCGAGGTGGCTGGCCGGCGTGAAACCGGTGACGAACGGCCCGGTGATGCGCGAGGTGACCACCGACCCGATGATCGCCACGCCCAGCGCCACGCCGAGTTGGCGGCTGGTCGAGGCCACCGCGGCGGCCACGCCGGCCTGCGCGCGGGGCATGCCGGAGACGGCAGTGTTGGTGATCGGCGCGTTCAGCGTGCCGAAGGCGATGCCGAACGCCACGTACGGCAGGAACAGCAGCGGCAGCGGCAGGTCGGCGGTCAGTTGGGTGAGCAGCAGGCCGCTGACGATGAAGCCGATGCCGGCGATGACCAGCGGCAGCCGCGCCCCGCGCTTGGCCACCACCCGCCCGGTGATCGGGGCCAGGATCGCGGTCAGCGCGGCCGACGGCAGCGAGAACAGACCCGCTTCCATCGCCGACAGGCCGCGGACCTGCTGCAGGTAGAGGGCGTTCAGGAACAGGTAGCCGGCCAGCGCGGCGAAGCCGCTGATCGCGATCAGGGTGGTGCCCGAGAACGGCACGCTGCGGAAGAACCGCAGGTCGATCAGGGGTTCCTGGCGGCGCGGCTCGTAGATCGCGAGGCCGATCGCCGCTAGCGCCGCTAGCACGAAGCAGCCGATGATCTCCGGCGAGCCCCAGCCGTGGCCCGGGCCCTCGATGATGCCGTAGGTCAGTCCGGCGAACAGGACGATCACCAGCAACTGCCCGACCGGGTCGAGCTTGCGGGCCCGCGGCGCGCGAGACTCGGGCACGAACCTGGCGGCCAGGATGATCGCCGCGACGCAGACCGGCACGTTGATCCAGAAGATCGACTGCCAGCCGGCCGACTCCACCAGCGCGCCCCCGACCAGCGGGCCGAGCGCCATGCTGAGGCCGACGACGCCGCCCCAGACGCCGATCGCCCTGGCCCGCTCGCGGGGCTCGGTGAAGGTGTTGGTGATGATCGACATGGCCACCGGGTTGAGCATGGAGCCGCCGACCGCTTGCACCATGCGGAAGGCGATCAGCCAGCCGGCGTTCGGGGCCACGCTGCACAGCAGGGAGCCGAGGCCGAACAGGGTCAGGCCGGTCTGGAAGGTGCGGCGGCGGCCGATGCGGTCGCCGGTCGAGCCGGCCAGCATCAGCAGGCTGGCCAGCACCAGCACGTAGGCGTCGATGGTCCACTGCAGGCTGGTGACCGAGGCGTGCAGGTCGCGCTGGATGGCCGGCAGGGCCAGGTTCACGATGGTGTTGTCCAGGCCCACGATGAACAGGCTCATGCAGCAGATGGCCAGCACGAGCTGCCGTCGGCGGCGGCTGAGCTCCGGCAAGAGGTCCCCCACGGGTAGTTGTACGACTGTAATTGTTAGAAGCCTACAACTATCCTGGGAGAAGTGGAACCGTGAGGCCGTTCACGTCCGCCGCAGGTGGCGCAGGCCTCGCTTCAGGTAGGCCCGCGGGTTCACGTCCAGCTGTCCGGCCCAGGCCGGGCGGCGCTCGCCGCGACTGTGGGCGTGGCACGCGAGGGCGTAGCCGTACATCGGCTCGGTCAGGTAGCCGAGGCGGCGGACCTGCCGGCGTCGATGGTCCTGGCTGAAGTCGAAACAGGCGTTGGCGCTGAAGATGCCGAGTCCGAAGTGGACGGTCAGGAGGTCGGTCAGCGGCTCGTGGTCGTCGCCGTGGTAGCGGCCGTCGAGGCGGACGTGGCCGAGCTCATGCGCGACGGTGGCGACCAGCCGGGTCGAGGTGAGCGTGCGGTCGATGGCGATCACCGGGCGGCCGTTCTCCCGCCGGTAGTGCCCGGCGGCGCCCCGCGATCGGACGGTGAGCCCGGCGGCGCGGGCCAGGTCGTCCTCGGCCGAGTCGCCGTACAGCTCGACCGTGATCGTCTTCGGGTCGACGTCCATGAGTTGGCAGAGCCGGCCGACCACGTCGTCGTCGGCGAGGTCCGTGATCACGGCGCGCGGTTCGCCGAAAGCGGTGCGGAGCCAGGCCAGCGACTCCTCGATCCACTTCTGCTCCCGGGCGTTCACCGGGCACGGAGAGGTGAACAGGGCCACCGCCAGAAGGTAGCGTGAGCCGGCTCGCGGGGGAGGGGAACGTCCATGATCGACTGGCTCAACCAGGTGCTCTTCGTGCTCGGCGACGACCAGGTGTCGGTGGCCGAGCTGCTGGGCTTCGTCACCGGCGGCGCGTGCGTGGTGCTGACGGTGCTCGCCCATGTGGCGAACTTCCCGGTCGGCGTCGCCAACAGCGCGTTCTTCCTGGTCCTGTTCGTGTCGGCGCAGTTCTACGCCGACGCCGGGCTCCAGGTGATCTACATCGTGCTGGGCTTCCTCGGCTGGTGGCAGTGGGTACGCGGCGGCCCACAGCGGACGGCGCTGGAGCCGGGGCATGCGAGTCCGGCGTTGCTTGCGGGGTGCGTGGCCTTCGTCGTGCTCGGCACGGCCGGGCTGACGGTGCTCCTGACCGCGGTGGACGATGCCGCGCCGTTCTGGGACGCCCTGACCACGGCGATCTCACTGGCCGCCCAGTTCCTGCTGAACGCCAAGAAGATCGAGAACTGGTTCTTCTGGATCGCCGCAGATATCATATATGTGCCGTTCTACCTGGTGAAACGCCTCGATCTGACGGCCCTCGTGTACGTGCTGTTCCTCGGGCTGTGCGTGCTGGGGCTGCGCCAGTGGCGACGGCTGCCGGTGCCGGCATGACGTACGAACACGGCCTGGTGCTGGGCAAGTTCTACCCGCCGCACGCGGGGCACCATCACCTCGTGCGAACCGCCGCCGCGCGCTGCCGGCGGTTGACGGTGCTGATCGAGGCGGCGGGCGTGGAGTCGATCCCGCTGGCCGACCGGGTCCAGTGGATGCGCGAAGTGCACCCTGGAGTACAGGTCGTCGGCACCCGCTGCGATGTCCCGGTGGACATGGCCGACGAGCCGATCTGGGCCGCGCAGGTCGCCGTCATGCGCGCCGCCCTCGGCGACGTCCGGATCGACGCCGTGTTCACGTCCGAGAAGTACGGCGACGAGCTGGCCCGCCGCTTCGGCGCCGAGCACGTGCTGGTCGATCCCGCGCGGGTGAACGTCTCGGTGTCGTCGACCGCGATCCGGGCCGATCTCGCCGGCCAGTGGGACTTCCTGGATCCCGTGGTGCGGTCCGGCATGGCCGCGCGGCTCGTGTTCGTCGGTGCCGAGTCCACCGGCACGACCACCGTGTCCCGGCTGGTCGCCGAGGCCTTTCGTGCTCGCGGCGGCGTGTGGGCTCGGACCGGGTGGGTCGAGGAGTACGGCCGCGACTACACCTATGTGAAGTGGCGGGCCGAGGGCGGCGAGCTGGATCGGCTCGTCTGGAACCAGGACGACTTCGACAAGATCGCCGTCGAGCAGCGCCGCCGCGAGGACACCGCCGCCGCTGCCGGTTCTCCGCTCCTCGTCTGCGACACCGACGCCTTCGCCACCGCCGTCTGGGAGCGCCGCTACATCGGCACTCGGCGCCCTCGCGTCGGCCGTGGCGACTTCTACCTGCTCACCGACCATGTCGGCGTCCCGTGGCTCGACGACGGCCTCCGCGAAGGCGACCTCGCCGTCCGGGCCCGGATGACCGCCTGGTTCACCTTCGCCCTCCAGGACTCCGGACACGCCTGGGCCCTCCTGACCGGCAGCCTCCACCAGCGCGTCGACCTGGCCCTGAAGATCGCCGACCAGACCCTCCGACACCGCTCCACCTTCGCCGCGCCACTGGGTTAGGGCCGCCTGTGGACAACCCTCGACTTGTCCACAGGCACCCTCCTTACAAGATCATCCGCCGTTTCCGCTGGTAGAATGGGTCCGGGGACGCCCCCCTTGGGCTTGCGGTTTCTAGTGGTCGTTGCAACACTGCTGCTAGCCGGTGCTGGTGAGCAGTCGTGTCACGCGTTCGGCCGGGCTGTCCCATCCCAACGTCATACGGGGTCGGTCGTTGAGCTCGGCCGCGACCGCGTCCAGATACCCGGCGGTGTGGACCGACAGGTCGGTGCCCTTGGGGAAATACTGGCGTAGCAGGCCGTTGGTGTTCTCGTTGGAGCCGCGTTGCCAGGGCGAGTGCGGGTCGCAGAAGTAGACCGGCATCCCCGTGGCGGCGGTGAACTGGCCGTGCAGGTGCATCTCGCTGCCCTGATCCCACGTCAACGACCTGCGTAGCTGCGCCGGCAGGGTGGCGATCTTCGCCACGAGGGCGTCACGGACCGCCGTCGGGGTGTAGCCGTCCGGCAGGTGCAGCAGCATCACGAACCGGGTCGCCCGCTCGACCAGGGTGCCGATCGCCGACCGGTTGAACGCGCCCATGACCAGATCGCCTTCCCAGTGCCCGGGCACCGCCCGATCCGCGACCTCGGCCGGCCGGTCGCTGATCATGACCATGTCGGTGGCCATCCGCGGCCGACGCGCATCCGCACGGGTGTGGGGGCGCCGCGCGATGCGGCCGGTCCGCAACCAGCCGGCGACCTCACGCCGCAAACCGCCCCGGGCCTGCACGTACAGGGCTTGGTAGATCGTCTCGTGACTCACATGCCACCCTGGTTGGTCGGGATGGTCGCGGCGCAGCCGGCGGATGATCTGCTGCGGGCTGAACCGCTGGGCCAGTCCATCCTGGACCAGCGCCCGCAACACCGGATCACCAGCGATCGTGCTGGTCTTCGGCCGGAGTCGTCGAGCCGCGGCTCTCTCGTGCGCCCGGTGGGGCTGATAGGTGCCGTCGGGCTGCTGGTTACGGTCCAGTTCCCGGGTGATGGTGGACACCGGCCGCCGTAGTTGGA